>JAHBWQ010000214.1 GCA_019636915.1 Nitrospira sp.
CGGTGAGCAGGCGGGCAATCTGCCTGAGGTGCTGCAGCGGTATATCGCCTATCTGAAGCTGATGATCGGGCTTCGCCAAAAAATGATGAAGGCGATTTCTTACCCGATCTTCCTCATTATAATCGGCGTGGCTGTGATCGGTTTCTTGGTGGGGTATGTCATGCCGACGTTTGTCTCCGTCTATGGAGAAACAGGGAAGGCGTTGCCATGGGCGACCCACCTGTTGTTGCAGCTCGTTGCACATGCAGAAGTTTGGGGATTGGCCGCGACGATTACCCTCGCAGGGTTGATGCTTGGCATACGTGCGTACTATGCCACATCTGCAGGGCAGCTCATGATTGACCGCCTGGTACTGAGTCTTCCACTGGTGGGATCCGTAGCGGTCATACATAACACCGTGCAGTTCACGAGAACCCTGGGAACCATTCTTGCCGGAGGAATCCCTCTGGTAGATGCCTTGCAGGGTGCTCGTGCGGCTGTCTCAAATCGTTTTATCTCCTCTAGGTTGACTGGAGCCGCTGCGGAGATTCGACAGGGGGCGACATTAGCAGGTGCCTTGGAGCGTTGTCAGGTGCTTCCCAAGCTTGTGATTGAAATGTTGTCGGTCGGTGAGGAGACGGGATCATTGGAAACCATGCTCAAGGATGTGTCGGAGTTTTACGAAGCTGATCTGGACACCAGACTTGGCCAGCTGACTACCTGGATGGAACCAGCCTTGTTGCTGGTGATGGGTGTCTTGGTGGGGGGGATTGTGATTGTGATGTACTTGCCGGTTTTTCAAATGGCGGGAGCCGTGGGCGGGTAGCGTAAGAGGGGGGGCAGAGAGGGAAGATATGATGTTTCGGAGGCTACCGTATGTCACGTAGTTTTGCCAGACCCGCGCTGACCGAGGTTTTAGTGAGTCAGGGTGTGCTTTCCAGGCACAAGGTGGAGGATACGCTTTGCCGTGTGAAGGGAGTACCGGCCGCCTTGGGGAAGGCATTGGTTGAGGATGGACTTCTGACGGAAGCCCAGCTCGCCCAGGCGTTGGCCGATCAACATGGGCTTCGATACGATCCATTGACGAACGTTCGCGTCGATCCTCAATACTATGAGTCCATCTCGATCAAATGGATGCAGCGTGTTCCTTTTGTGCCTCTGAGCGAGCAGGCCGGAGTGTTGACGATTGCCGTGGCAGAACCCCAAAACCTGCTTGGATTGGACGAGCTGGAATTGCTGATCGGAAAACCGTTGGAGCTCGTTGTCAGCTCTCGAAGCGCCATCATGGCTGCCCTGGAGCGCAGTGAGGGGTCAAGCCAAATACTCCGCGAGTTCGAAGCGGAATATCGATCGGTCTTGGTCAAGGAAGATGAGCGAGGGGAAGAGATCTTTGCTCCGGATCATGTTGGAGAAGATCAGAGCCCGACGGTCAAGCTGCTCGACTCAATCCTACTGAACGCCATGCAACGCCGAGCGAGCGACATCCATATCGAGGCGGCCGACCGTACGACCAACGTCAAATTGCGTGTCGACGGGATTCTGGTTCCGGCGATGGAGCCTCTGGATATCCGGTTGCATGCTCCCCTCGTGTCTCGTCTGAAGGTCATGTCAGAGCTCGACATCGCGGAGCGCCGTGTTCCTCAGGATGGAAGTTTTCGGATGAGACTGGATCGCAAAACGGTCGATTTTCGTGTGTCCATCTTGCCCAGTGTGTTCGGGGAATCCGTGGTGATCAGAATACTGGATCGAGATTCCATTGCGACCGGCGTCTCAGACTTGAAGCTTGAGCGCCTTGGGTTCAATCCGGAAGATCTGAAGCGATTTCGAAAATCGATCACACGTCCGCACGGCATGGTGTTGGTGACCGGGCCGACTGGAAGTGGGAAGACGACAACCCTGTATGCCGCGATCTCGGAAATGAATACCCTGGAGGACAAGCTGATCACGATCGAAGATCCGGTCGAATACCAGCTGTCGGGTGTGGTGCAAATTCCGGTCAATGAAAAGAAGGGGCTGACGTTTGCCCGAGGTCTTCGATCCGTTCTCCGTCATGATCCGGATAAGATCATGGTCGGCGAGATTCGAGATGCCGAGACTGCGCAGATCGCGATCCAGTCTGCCTTGACAGGGCATCTGGTCCTGACGACGGTTCACGCCAACAACGTCTTCGATGTGATCGGACGGTTCGCATCAATGGGAATCGACGCCTACAATTTTCTGGCCGCGCTCAACTGTGTGCTGGCTCAACGACTGGTTCGAATCCTGTGCCCGTCATGCCGGACTCCGGTGAAAGCGCAGCAGGCGCTGATTGAGGAGTCAGGGTTGGACTATGCCCAGTACAAGGACACGTTGTTTTACGAAGGAACGGGTTGTCCGCAATGTCATGGGACCGGATACCGAGGGCGCAAATGCATCACCGAATTTCTGGATTTGACGGATGAGATCAAGGAAATGATTCATGCAGAACGACCGCTCTCGGAAATCAGATATCGAGCGGTTACCGATGGAATGATCACCCTTCGGCAGTCAGCTCTCAAGAAGGTCTTGAATGGCGAGACATCACTCCGCGAGATCAACCGTGTCACGTTCAGTGAGGAAGGCTAGTGAGATGTGGGACTGGGTCAAGAGTCGGCCATCATGCTGCTTGAAATTTGGCACTGACTCGCTCGGATGGGCAGTGCGTGAGAGAAATTGGTGTGGGCGCCTTCATCAGAAATGCTTCATATCCACTCTTCCAGTAGGAGCGGTGAAGCCCTCGCCGACAACGGACAATCTGACACACCCTTCGACATTGGCTCCGCAGATTTGTGCCTTAGCCGGACTAGAAAAGAAGCACCGCATTGGGAAAGGGGCTCTCTTGTCCGAGCTTCCTCGGCGCATTGGGGTCTTGCTTCCTGATACAGCAGTGCGAACGGTGGTCCTCCACCTCGATCAGGTTCCGACTCGACGTGAGGAGCGCGAGGCGTTGATTCGGTGGCGGATGGGGCAAGAACAGATTTTCCCACTGAATAACGCGAAGGTTATGTCGCAGGTGTTCGGCAATCAGGCGGAAGGTTCGGAGCGTGGGTACACGGTCCTCGCGGTGGCCGTTCAAGAGTCTGTCCTCGGACAATACGAATCACTCTGTGAATCTGTCGGCTTGATTCCCTTCGAGGTGGGGATCACCAGCTTGCAGCTGGTGAATCTCTGGAAGAGGATTTCACGGGGAGGGGGTTGGCTCCATCACGACGTGCTATGGATGACGCTAGTCGATCGCTCGCTGACGATGATGGTCTTTCAATGCGGGCGGATCGTGTTTTACCGCTGTAAGCTGCTGGGGGTGGATGCCTCAGAGGTCCTGGCCACGGACGATTTACTGAACAGGGTTCTTGACGAATGCCGTGCTTCTCTCGAGGTCTGTCAACAACGGCATCCTGCTCTTAATATTCATCATGCGGTGATCTGTGGCGACGGGGAGATCGCCTCGTTACAAGCTGAGCTTCATGGGCAACTCCAGCTCGTTGTCCAACAGTTCGGTTGGAAATCGATTGAGAAGTTTGGATGGGGGGCGAGAGGGAGTCAGCAGGGTATGGCCTCATTGGCCGCACTAGCAGGGGTCGTATAGCATGGCGGTCAAGAGGGTGTGGACCAGCCGGTTCAGTCAATGGCTTGCGCAGGTTCGATCACTGAGCCGTTCCGATCTGCAGTTTGAGATCAACGTATCTAGCCGGTATCGAGTAGGGGTGGCATCCTGTCGAATATGGTTGATCAGCGGGTGTGTTGGACTGCTTGTGAGCGTTGCCTGGAACATCTGGCAAGGAGTCTTGATCTATGAGGAAAGTCAGGTCATTGCAGCTGAACTAGAACGAGTTCGTCAAATGGATCAGGCGGTGATAGCGGAATCCAGAAAAGAGGGGATTGATCTGTCTGCAGGCGCGTTGAAGCGATTGTCGTCCGAGGTTGACCTGGCGAATCTGCTGCTTGAGAAACGAACATTTTCTTGGACCGCGTTTTTGACGGAATTGGAACAGACGATTCCGCCTCGCCTTGTGCTTACGAGCCTTCGCCTTGATCAGTCTAGTAAGACTGTTCAACTCACCGGGACTGCGGTGAGCTTGGAGGACATCACGGCCTTTACGGTCGGACTCCACAATCATGCCACGTTCAAGGATCCAGTCTTGGCTCAACATCGAGTCGGATCGAACGGGCTGGTAGAGTTCGATGTGTCGGTACAATACCGGCAAACCGGAGTGTGAAGAATGAGAACGCGTCTGATTGCTGTGTTGCAACACCCCGTTGCTTTGTTGCTTCCATGGGGCGGCATAGTGCTGGGCCTTTTCGTGGTGCTGATCGTCGTGCAGCATCTGTGGCTGGCGGATCTCCAAACCAAACGACAAGACCTCGAGGCAGAATGGGTCACTGTACGGCAGGCATTGATGCATCACCGAGAAGCAAGGAATGCCATGAAAGATCTGACTCAAGTATGGACATTGCTTCCTGGCGAGCGAGACTTTGGTTCGTTGGCGTTGGGGATCTCGGATGAGGCAAAGCGTGAAGGGGTGCTACTTCCGGCGCTATCCTACAAGACCGAGCCTACCACCGTCGCCCATACAACCAAAGGATTGCTACAGGGGGCGATGAGTGGGCGGTACGAGGATCTCCGACGATTCATTCATGACCTGGAGACTGCGGATGAGCTGTTGTTCATTGAAGATATGGTGTTAAATAGAAGTGGAAGCACACAGGGCGATGCGCTCACCTCTACCATCAAAATAGCCACCTACCTGAGAGCAGATCATGAAAAACCAGGTCCACAGGAGGCGAGCCACTAGCCATGGATGCGAAGCAGAAAGCGATGGTCGCGGGTTCGCTGATTCTGGTATGGGCAGGGTTGGCGGTGTCGCAGTGGAACCTGCTCGAAGAGCCGGCGCGTGTTCCGCTGACGAATATCACAGGTCCTGCAATAGGAGGTCGTCAGTCGGAAGGAAGAGGGGGGGGCTTGCATGTCAATCTGAGGTTGCTCGCGGCTACGGTAGCGCAACGTGATGCTCCGTACACATTGCCTCGTAACATTTTCACAATGACCTCTGTTGACGGGGGATCTCCTCCGAATTCTGATGGAGGTGTTGTTAAGTTGGAAGAGGTTCCTTTCACGGAGCCCCCTGCGGAACAGGGGGGCGTTGTGGAGTCGGGTCAGCTCAGGTATCTGGGGTTCATGCGCATGGGGGAAGGGCCACAGCGTCATAAGCCTATGGCGGTCATCCGCAAGGATGACGATCTCTTAGTGCTCAAGGCCGGTGATCACATAGACGGCCGTTTCATGCTGAAAAAAGTCACCCCTGATAGCGTGACGTTACGAGATCCTGGCGCACAAGTGGAGCACACGGTTGTGCTATCGGAAGAGGCAGAGGTTCAGGAGTGACCCAAGGATGCGGCGTCCTGCAGCATGGTTACGAAAGACTGAGGCCGGGTTTTCGTACCTGATGGTCATGATGGCCGTGACCCTCATGGGGCTTCTAACGACTGTCGCAGCGAAGCAATGGCAGACGATGGTACAACGGGAGCTCGAGCTGGACTTGCTGGGTAAGGGGATAGAGATTCAATCCGCACTGGCCTTGTACTCAGCGGCGGCAAAGGCAGGAAGGGTTACACAGGGCGAGGTCTATCCTCAAACGTTGGCTGAGCTGACACGGGCTCCCAAACCGTTTCTCAGAAAAGTGTATCTCGATCCGCTGAGCCACAGCGAATGGGAACTCGTACGGGCCCCGACGGGCGGGATCATGGGGGTCAGGAGCAAGAGTAAGCTCAGACCCATCAAACAGAACAACTTCCCATCGACGGTCCGGCATTTTCAGGGCAAACCTACGCACTATGATTGGGTCTTTCAACATCCCAATCCCTCTCAGTCGGGAGTCTTGGGAACCGCCATTCCTCCTGGTGCGGGACCGGGACGCGAACTCTTGGCGAAATAGCCAGTTGTTGACCATCGCGGTGTTGGAACGAATCTTTCGACTTCAACTCTCCTCCTGACGATCCATTAGTTTCAATCTTGAAGGCCCATCAATGAGGCTCGGGTTTCTGATTTCTCCAGTCTTCGATTGGTCTCGCAGCCCCTGTCCATGACATAGGAGCGGAGAGAACCTGTATCAGCCGCATCAGATTCCGATGAGTGAACAGCGTAGGCATGGACTCGGCGGGATCCATCGTGTTGTCGTTCTTTCCTACGGGACATCTTGCTTCCCTCAAGTGCCACACGCACAGGATGAGGTCGTGAACCGTCTGCCAGCGTATCGGTCCAAGAAAGTCAGGGCAATCATGATCTGGAGAGATTCAGTAGCTTCAGATGAACTGAGACGGCATTTCGGTTGCATTGAAGATGGCGAGATGCCATCCTGTGAGGCAGAGCTAGTGTTTGCTACAGCGGTGCTTGCATAGGTATAATCATAAGTTACTGGGTCTGAAAGCGTGGATAGTCTCTTGTGCCTGTGGGGGAATGGGTTGCAGCGTAGGAGGAATATAAGGCATGCGGATATTGATTACAGGTGGGGCGGGATTCTTAGGGAGTCATTTGGCCGAGTCTCTCGTGGCCCAAGGGCATCATGTCATCAGTATGGACAATCTCAGCACCGGCAAAGTTGAGAACATCGCGCATTTGATGGGGAATGAGCTGTTTTCGTTCGTGAAGTACAATGTCTGTGACTATGTGCATGTCGACGGACAGCTGGATGCGGTGATGCATTTTGCCTCTCCTGCGAGTCCTCAAGATTATCTCGACATGCCGATTGCGACCATGAAGGTCGGCGGATTGGGAACGCATAAGGCCTTGGGGTTGGCGAAAGAAAAGGGGGCCAGGTTTCTCTTGGCCAGTACCTCAGAAGTCTATGGGGATCCTCTGGTTAATCCGCAACCTGAGTCTTATTGGGGGAACGTCAATCCCATTAGCCCACGGGGCGTCTATGATGAAGCCAAGCGTTTTGGCGAGGCGATGACCATGGCGTATCATCGCTATCATGGTCTCGATACAAGGATCGTTCGTATTTTTAATACGTTCGGTCCACGAATGCGACCGAATGACGGCCGCGTGGTCTCAAACTTCATTGTGCAAGCCATTCAAGGGAAGCCCCTCACCGTGTATGGCGATGGCATGCAGACCAGAAGTTTTTGTTATGTCGATGACCTCGTGCGTGGCATCATTGGCCTACTCTTTGTGGACTCCGA
>JAHBWQ010000215.1 GCA_019636915.1 Nitrospira sp.
CAAATGGCGACCGTTCTGCCGGAGGGAGATGGTGATTGATCAGAGCGGCAACATACCGTCCTTGTTGCATGGCGACCGGTGCCACTCCGGGCAGGGGGCTGCCGTCTCGTCCGAGGCAATGGGCGGCATCGCCGATGACGAAGATCCATGGATCGTCAGGGATGGTCAGATCCGATTGAACCCTGATCCGACCAGCGGAATCTTGTGGTGCTGAGAGTGTGTTCAGCAAAGACGATGCCCGATTCCCTGCCGCCCACACAATGTGTGTCGAGAGAATCCACTCAGATCCAACCTTCACACCATCGGGAGTGACGGCGGTGACTGGGCTGTTCGGTTTAATCGTCACACCCATGTGGGTGAGTGCACCGGCAGCTTTGACTGACAGCGCGCGGTCAAACCCCGGGAGAATGCGTGGGCCTGCTTCCACAAGAATGATCGAGAGATCTTCGGTGCGGAGATGAGGATAATCCGGCCCCATGGCCCTTCTTCCGATCTCGGCCAGCGCACCTGCGAGTTCAACGCCTGTGGGACCTCCCCCGACAATCACGAAGGTCAGATGCGGTGAGGAGCCGCTTGTGGCTCGGTGCCGTTCGGCTTCCTCGAATGCCATCAGCATTTTCTCACGCAGTCGGACAGCATCCGTCATGGTCTTGATTCCTGGTGCATGGGACTCCCACTCATCATGGCCGAAATAGGCATGGCGGGAGCCTGGGGCGACGATCAGGACATCAAACAGGACTGGGGGGCTCTGTTGCAAGCGAACCACGCGCTTGGTTCGATCGATCGCCACTACGTCGTCCATCATCACCTGGACGTTTCGCTGTCTGCGAAAGACCGTGCGCAACGGCCACGCTATGTCGCCGGGCGACAGCGCTGCTGTGGCGACTTGGTAGAGGAGCGGTTGAAAGAGATGGTGATTGGCCCGGTCGATTAAGGTGACGTGGCTGTCCCATAGGCCGCGCGCAGCCGATAGACCGCCGAAACCACCCCCGATAATGACGACGCGTGTATCGGTCATTCTCCTCTGCTCCGCTCGTGCCGTGGCTCAATAGCAGCGTTACATATCGCTTGGGCTGAGTCAATCGAAGGGCTCACCACGAACCGGTGTGGAGAATGTCATTCGAACGGTAAGAGAAGGAATCTCCTGAAAGGACGGAGGGAAAACGATGTCTCACAACCAGTATAGACGTCGTCTCTCTCCTCATCGGCTGGTCTCGACATTTTCTTAAGGGCAAGAAGTGGCCCGGCGCCAAACCTTGGCTTCATGGACGATCCTGCTACACTTATCTGGATGGTGTGAAGCACAGGGTGATGTCTCTGAGAGCGAAGCAAGGAGTCCTTCTTATGGCTATTCATGCCTGGTCGCAAAGGGTTGGTACTCTGTGGTGTGCTGTTGCTGGTCTCCTGATCGTGGGATGTGCGAGTAACTACCATACGGCCAATGTGGGCGGTGAGCAGAAGGTCTATCGCGTGGATCATCAGGGTGGCAAGACGCTCGTGTATGAGACCGATGTGCAGGGAAGGATCACGATCTATGATCCTGAAGATCCCATGGCCAAGCGACAGGCGGCAGCGCAAGAGGTCGCCATGAAGAAAGCCGAAGGGCTTGATCCTGCGAACTCCGCAGGGAAGCGACAACCAAAAGAACCGATCTATGTGGATCTCGCACCGGTTGAGTTGGATGAACAGATGCAGAAGGCCGAACGAGCCAAAGGAGCGGTGGCAGACCAGATTCGAAGCGAGTTTGTCGCGGATCCGATGATTAAACTCGTCGAACGGAACCAGGAACGGTCAGGATTATTGAAGCCTCATCTCTCGGCTGGGGTGGATGTCGAGGTGGCACCGAAGGTGTCGTTGAAGGAGGCGTATGGGATTGATCGGAAAACCGGGAAACCTGCAAAAATATTGGCAGTGGTGTTTGAAGCCACGATTACCTCACAGGCACCACCCGCAACGTATAAAGTCTCCGAGTCCGGTTATGCCCAGCGGAACCTCGAAGTCTCCAAGCGATTCGCCAAACAGGTGAAACAAGTGATCCTGGAGAAGATCGGTCCAAACATCCCGGTGCACTAGCAGGCCTTACCGCCTCCACGACGAGACGATTATCCTGTCGGTTCACTGTCGAGCTTGTGGGCCTTGCGCCATCCCCCAGTCAGCGGATGTTCCGGGACCTGCCCCGCTACCATCCATTGAGCCATATCTGCGGCACGGGTCACCAGTTGTTCCGCGGCCTCGCGCAACTCACGGCTATTCTGTACTTCACAGACATTCCGCTCCATATCCTCGGCGCTCCAGCCGCGTGAGTGGGCGATAAAGGGGAACTGTGGAAATTGGCAACCGACCTCGGCCCAGAAGGTCATCAACTGTCCCGCCACGCCCTGCACATTGTCTTGACCACCCATAATGATAAAGGCCGCCACCTTATTCTTGAGTAGATGCTTATTCGCAATGGTTTCTTGATTCTGGATGCAGTTCATCCGTTCGACCATCTTGAAATAGAGACTGCTGGCGTTGCCCCATCGAATCGGCGTCGAGAGCAGAATCACATCCGCCCAATGCACGATCGCTTCGTACACACGATCCAATTGATCGGTGGGATCCATTTGCGTAATGGAGCAGGGCCAGGTACAGGCCTGCGCGGCCTTGGAGTAGAAGCCTTCACAGGCACGAAAGTTCAGATCTCGCAGCTTGATGGATCGTGTCTCCAGCCGCAGCGTGATACGTGCATAATCCAATGCGATATCGAGTAACGCGTCGGATGTACTGTAGCGGGGATGGCCTGCCGTCATGGCCGTGGTGTAAATCCCGACAACGCGCACCGGGCCTGTCTGGCGAACAATGGGGCGAGCGAGTGGATGAGGTTGGTGTGCTTGCTTGGTACGTTTCGTGGTAGAGGACAGGTCAATGTACAGCCGGCCATTCTCAATCTTGGTCACATAGACCGGCACGCGATCCTGTTCATAGCCTGCTTCTTCTTGTCCAGTTTCACTGTGGAATTTCCAGTAGTGCCAAGGACAGACGACATAGTCCCCATCGAGAGTGCCCTTGCCCAGCGGCCCGCCCACGTGATTGCAGACACCGGAGATGGCAGAAAATTTTCCGTTTGCATAGGTGAGGGCGATGCGTGTCTTCCCACACACGACTTCTTGTAGCGACGTCTGCTTGAGCTCTTCGACCAATCCGATATCCGTCCACTGAGTGTCAGGCATGGGAGACTCCTTGGGCTCATTCTGTTCGACTATTCATCGTAGTTCGGAAAGATGTGTGAGCAGAGGCTACGACCAAGGCGCGCATGAGTCAAGCTTCAGACGCCGGAACAGGTGGTGAGACAGATCATGGAGGCACTCATTTGTGCGATGAAGCGTATGTGAAGCCATCTGATCATTCGTGTCATAATGCCGACCATTTCATAGGGAGAGGCTTATGGCAAAGCAACAGTCCACCGACTCTCGAATCTCTATCGCGGATACGGCGGCGGGGCTGCGCATCATCATGCCTTGTCGCCGTAGCGTATTCGTGATTGCCTTCTTGGCGTTCTGGCTCTGTGGGTGGGCAGTTGCTGAAGTGATGGTTGCAAAGCAGTTTCTGACGGGGGATAGCCCACCCGAGGGCGAACTGTTCATGCTGGCCTGGTTCGGGGTTTGGACTATCGGTGGAGTGGTCGCGGTTTATGCGTGGCTGTGGCAGATGATGGGAAAAGAGACTCTCACCGTGCGCGGACAGGCGTTCACCATTCGACGCGATATCGGAGGATTCGGGTTTGATAAAGAGTACAGCCTCATCCAGATGCGGGATCTTCGGATTGGGCCAGTTGGAGCGAGTCCGGTGGAGTTCACATCCAGCTTCCAGTTATGGGGAGTCGGCGGGGGAGTAATTGCATTCAACCACAGGGAGAGAAGGTATCGATTCGGCGCAGGGCTTGATGAGGCAGAAGCCACACGGGTCGTAACGGCTATTAAGAAGCGATTCCGAATTCCGGAGAGCTCGCCTCCAAAGGCGTTTTAGAAACCAGTCGCTCATGGCGAAATGGATGTCCATTCCGGTTTCTAATCTGTGTAGATCTCAAAGATTCGGTAAGGGCTAGGTTTTGAGTTATTGAAGTGTCCCTCCTCGATCTGCCGCTTTATTACGCCAAAATCATGGAGTAGACAGAGCGCAAGGGTATGAAACTTGGTCGCGAGGGCGTTGCACGAAAGCGGTGAGGTTCAGGCTCAGTTGCGGCCATTTCAATGCCAGTGCTAGACTCTCGCGCAGGTAGCCTTCCATTGAGACCCCGTTCCAGGGGCATGCATGATGGCGCAATCAGACCTCGAAGAAGCTCTCCGCCGCAGCGAAGAATTCTCAACGCGTCTCATTGAAAGTAGTCGCGATTGCATCAAGGTGCTGGATCTGGAGGGACGTCTCCTTTCCATGAATGCTCACGGGATGGCGGCACTGGAGATCTGTGACTTCGCCCCGCTCGTCGGCTCAGCCTGGGTGGAATTTTGGCATGGTGACGATCAGAAACAGGCAAAGACCGCCATCGAGCAAGCCCGTCAGGGCACGGCTGGGCACTTCACCGGGTTTTTCCCCAGGATGCAAACACAGACGCCCAAATGGTGGGATGTCTCTGTGACCCCCATCCTCAATCGGGACGGCACGCCGGAAAAGCTGCTTGCCATCTCGCGCGATATCACGATCCTCAAAGAAGCCGAGCTACAGCTGCGTCGCGCACAGGAGGAGCTTGAAGCTCGCGTTGAGGCGCGCACTCGCCAGCTCGCTGAGACCAGCACCATGTTGCGGGAAATCGTTGAAGGGGTGGAATCAAAAATCGGCGAGCAATTCTTCCCCTCGTTGGTCCGACACTTGGCGTCCACGCTCGGTGTGGACTACGTCTATATTTCAGAGTTCAGTGTGAAACAAGATCGATTTGTATCGAAAGCCGGGTGGGGAAAGGGCCAGGAGTTGTCGCCCTTCGATGTACCGGCACATGGCCCTTGTGAGACGGTGCTGACGAAGAAGTGTGTCCATCATCCTGATGCACTCCGCACCCTCTATCCTCACGTACAGTTGATCCACGACATGGGAGTCGAGAGCTACTGTGGCGTGCCGATTGTGGATGCGTCGAATCGGGTCCTTGGGCATCTTGCGATCATGGATTCGAAACCCATGCTGGACCATGTGCGGGATTTGTCCATACTTGGGATCTTTGCCATGAGGGCTGCTGCAGAGTTAGAGCGGCTGCGGATGGAAGCCGTCGTGAGGGAAAACGAAGCGCAGTTGCGTGATCTCTTCGACGAGGCCCCGATTGCCTATGTGAACGAAGGACTGGATTCCAAGTTTATTCGTGCCAACAAAACGGCGCTGAAGACGTTGGGGATCACACCGGAGCAAGTCGATGGAATGTACGGGAAGTCATTTATTCCCGATACACCGGATGCGCAACGCCGTCTGAACGACGTGTTCGAGGCGATTGGAAAAGGGACAGATACCAATGGGGTCGTGCTTGAGTTGCGCCGGAAAGACAACGGCAACCCGCTCTGGATTAAGTGGTGGTCGAGACCAGATCCGAGCGGTTCCTATACCCGCACGATGTTCATCGACATTACCGAACAAGTCTTGATGGAGCAGGAGAAGGCGCGGCTCGAGGCCCAGACGGTCTACCTGCAGGAAGAGATCAAAGTCACGCATAATTTCGAGGAGGTCATCGGCTCATCCGCCTCGCTCAAGAAAGTGCTAAAGAACGTCGAGCGGGTCGCGCCGACCGATTCGACGGTGTTGATTACCGGTGAAACTGGTACGGGCAAAGAACTCATTGCCAGGGCTATTCACAACCTCAGCCCTCGTAAGACCAGGGCACTTGTGAAAGTGAATTGCGCGGCGATTCCAGCCGGGCTGATTGAAAGCGAACTGTTCGGCCATGAGAAAGGCGCTTTTACCGGTGCCTTGTCCAGAAGGTTGGGTCGGTTCGAAGTCGCCGATAAGGGGACAATCTTTCTGGATGAGATCGGAGAATTGCCGCTTGATCTACAGTCGAAACTGCTGCGCGTGTTACAGGAGGGCGAATTCGAGCGGGTGGGCGGTACACAAACTTTCAAGGTGAATGTGCGTGTCATCGCAGCGACGAACCGAAATCTCGAACAACTTTCCAAGGCCGGCCAATACCGTCCGGACCTCTACTATCGCTTGAACGTGTTTCCGGTTCATTTGCCGGCGTTGCGTGAGCGGGAAGACGACATTCCGTTACTCGTCCGGTACTTTGTGCAAAAGCATGCCACCAACCTCGGAAAGAAAATTGAGAAAATTTCCGAACGGATGATGACAGCGTTGCAACGGTACCCGTGGCCAGGGAATGTCCGTGAACTCGAGCATGTTATCGAACGGGCGGTGATCTTGAGTGAAGGATCGGAATTGGAGCCGATTGATTGGCTCACCTCTTCGGCCAACAAGGGTGCCAGTGGCAATGCTCTCACCCTCGAGGAAATGGAACGGCAACACATCCTCAGTATCCTGAATCAGACGAATTGGCGCGTCAGTGGTGACCAAGGCGCCGCCGCGATTTTGGGCTTGAAGCCCACCACGCTGGAAGCTCGCATGAAGAAGTTGGGTATCACACGAGTCACGAGTAAAACGTGATGAGGTGAATGATGAAATGGTTGAGCTCACGCCCTTCGCCTTCTTGAACTCCCACCATAAGTTTGACACGATCAACCCATAATCATTTTCCCAACAAGAATTCCCAACATATTGGGGGCGTCCCAATATGTTGGGAATAATCTCGCCTGTATCGGCGCTCCCTCTTTGAATTGACGTTCGTAATAGTTTTGTTCTGTCAATCACTTACTTTGTTTTTCTCCTTTGCGAGCGCCGTGGCACTACGGTTGCTCAATAGGTTTGGCATCACGGTGAGACAAGAGGAGAGGTCATGATGTTGAAGATCACAAAAATACAGGAGAGCGGGCGAGACGTTCTCCTTAAGTTGGAAGGCAAGATCACGGAGCAATGGGCGGCGCTGCTCGACGGTGAGTGCCGGTCCTATCTCAGAAAGAACAAAACCGTGGTCTTGGATTGTTCGAATGTCGATTACATCGATGGACGGGGAGTCGAAGTCGTGAACAACTTCCCGCAGACACACGTCACCCTTATGAGCGCTCCAGCCCTGATGACGGAGCTGCTCCACATTGGAGGCCGG
>JAHBWQ010000216.1 GCA_019636915.1 Nitrospira sp.
GACAATTGCCGCCGTAATGGTCTGTCCCGCCGAACCACCAGTACCCAAAATGAAAAGCCCAATGACAATCCCGACAAGGATATAGAAGACTTCGGCGATCGTCAGGGTTGTCTTGGCAATCACCACGGACGCAGCGCCCTCCGTAATCGGAACATGGTGCTGCTTCAACAGATACACCTTGAGTGGTTCACCACCCAAATAGGCCGTGGGAGTGGTCATGTTCACCACTTCGCCGGCCGTTCGGATTGTCAGCAGGCGCCAGAACGGCACGGCGCTCGCGGATGGCCCCAGCACCAGCTTCCACCCATAGGCCTCGATCACATACATGATGACAGAGGGAATCAACACAGCAAGCAGCGCGGCAGGCCCGAGCGTAGACGCCGCCTCATAGATATTGCGAGGTCCGATATTCCAGACCAGCAGACTCAGAAAAATAAGGCCAACGGCAAGTAGGATATAACGCAACACGTGAATCGGATGGCGAACGTGGTAGTTATGGCCGAGGTAATGCAACTGCAGACGGCCTGATCACCCAGACCATAGCACCGGCGAACAGAAGAGAACCGATCGCCGCAAAAAGAAGAAACCAAAAGAGCTGGTCGAAGATGGCGAACCCGATCAAAGAGACCGAAAAATCACGGCTGGCAACGTTTTTTAACATGACATTGGCCCAGGCCGCGTGGGCCGGAGTCTTCCATCCGACGGCCGTTTTGATTTTTTGAGCCTTGTCGACGAGCAGGAACGAGAGGCCGTTCCCCAGCACGGCCGCCCCACCGAGCGCGAGCGATACCCAGGCATCTTCCTGCCCCATTTGCGTCGAATAGAGCCCGACGGCGATCCCTGCGAAAATTGCCATGTGCACGAGATTGTCCAGAGCGATATCAAGCCAGGCCCCTAACGGCGATTCGGTGAAGGTCAATCGAGCGACTTCTCCGTCGCAGCAATCAATCACCGCGGCCAGCTGAAACAGCAGTGCGGCCACAATACCGGCGCTGTACGTTCCCAGGCTAAACCCGGCTGCCGCCACCAGCCCGATGAGCCCAGCTAAGATCGTGATGGAATTAGGGGAGAGACCGAGCTCAAGGAATAAGCGTGTGAACCCACGAGAGACTTTACGATTGAAATATCGATCGACGAACCCTTCAAACTCTCCCTTGAGGGAGTTGAACAACTTCTTTTCAGCCCTCTCTACGTCATCCGGCGTCCGTACCGGCTGATACCACAGACCCCTCTTTTCCTCAGCCGTCACCACCTGCAATCGGCCATCACCAGCCACCTGCTCGATCCACTGACGGACCGGTGTGCTGCCTCTATCCTGTGCGCTCATGTTTACAGTGTTCATGAGGCTAGCTGGAATAACAAGCAGCTCGGCAGCCTGCAGCGTAGACTCATCGAAACGAGCAGAGGTCATGGTCGCCCGACCAGGAGCTGGGATCGTCACCCGCACGCTTGTATTCGTAGGTCGCTCGCCCTGCTGTGGCCTCGACTGGGCCACCACGATGGCTTGACCATCGCGCACATCTTGGCGTAACTGCTCGATCAATCCACGCGAGAACACACTGTTGACACTCGCAATAAGTGCAAATCCACGGACCTCTGCCGCTAAGGCCTCCCATGTCCGAGGATCATCAAGGGGAAATTCTCGGACCGGCATCCAACGAACAGGAATGGTAACCCGCGGCCCTTTTGCCAGAGAATGCTTGAGCTGCTCCTCATCAGGTCCCGAGAGAACAATTAATTGCCGAATCCCAGCCCGCTGCAACGTGAGGACGGTACGCTGGAAAAGACCGATCCCCACGACACTGGTGAGAGGCCCCAGCTCGCCAACCTCTGTCCCGATTGGCCCTCCAAAGACGCCGACCGACGGGAGCAAAATCGCCGTCGCCAATCCCTGGATCTCGACTCTCTTTTGAAGGGTACTCTTATTCATGGTCTCACTGGCAGTGCTGTATCGGAATCCCGGTCACATGAGTCACTTTCTCACAATCTCGGCAAAACTTCCAATTCAGCTTTTTTTATATCTTCGACAAAATCGATCTCGGTCCAGGGCAATCCTCCGATCTTCTCATGTCCCACCCGCACATCGTGGAAATATTCCAACAGCGCATCCTCATATTCCATATGCCACATGTTTTTCTCGATGTATCCGCGAAGGGACGAGACGACACGAGGTGTGTCGGCGTGCCGTACCCGAAGAAACCCTACCCCTTCACCGGCATAGTCATAGTGGTCCGGCATCTTCTTCGTGAGGGCGATCACCCTGCCCCCGGCTACGACCACCATACATTCTTCACCGGTTTGCTCGACGGTTTCATCCATCAACAACGCGTTCTCAAAGGGCGACGAGACGAGTCGCCCCAGGATCTCTCTATGAAAGAGCACATCGGCATCCATCACAATAGTGTGGTCATCAAAAGCAGAGCGTGCGATCCACAGGGAGGAAATACTGCCCCGATGAAACTCCTCATTCACTAGAAACGTGACACCGACACCACAGGACTCCGCTGCCACGGCCGCCCGAATCATCTCCTGCTTATACCCCACGACGATAGTTGCTCGGCGAATCCCGACCGAAGCCAGTGACTCTAAGTAGCGGTGCAAGAGCGATCGCCCCCCAATCTCGATCAAGCACTTGGGGCGATGTTGCGTGATGTCCCAGAGCCGTTTCCCGACTCCCGCTGCGAGAATGATCGCCTTCATGTGGGACGACACGCTTGTTCGAAGGCATCGAGAAATCCACCGAACTGTGCCTCGGACAAGGCCCCCATATTGGCAACACGGAAAATCTTGTTTTCCAAGTTACCTTGCCCCGCATAGATTACATAGCCCTGCTGCTTCAGGCGGTCATGCAACACCTGGTAGGACACACCTTCCGGCAGATGATATGCCGTGATGGTATTCGATTGCCGCTCCACCGGGAGAAGCGCTTTCACTCCGAACTTGGCCATTCGCTCACGGATCATCGTCGCCATCTTCTTGTACCGTTGAATGCGATTCGACACCCCTTCTTCAAGCAGCTCGTTCAGCGCCTCATCGAACGCGTAGCAGACTTGCACGGCCGGCGTGAACGGAATCATACCGCGCCCTTCATTGTCGATGTAATGGGTCAGATGGAGATACCACGAGCGCTTTGGGTATGCGCGCATCTTTTCAACAAATCCTTTTCGAACCAGTACAAACGAGACCCCGGGAAATCCCTGAATACACTTCCCTGCCGTGCCGGCCACCATGTAGATGTGCGACTTCGCGATATCGAGCGTCTCTCCAGCCAATGCGCTGACGGCATCGAGCACAAACACGCGATTCTGATTATCGACGATCTCGGCAATTTCATGGACAGGATTGAGAAGCCCGGTCGTCGTCTCATGATGCACCATACCGACGACATGCACTTCCTGATGCTGCCGCAGGGCAAGAAGCAGCCGCTCAGGGTCAGGGCGAACTGTCCACTCATACTTCAGCTCGCTCACTCCCAGGCGATGCAGCCCGATGATCTGAGACATCCGCTCACCATAGACCCCGTTGTTGAGGATGAGCATGCGCTTGCCGTGAGGAAGCGATGACATCAAGGCGGCCTCGACGGCTGCGGTTCCTGAGCCTGTCATGACGACGGCGACGTAGTCAGACTCGGCACCCGGCACAAATGCCTTTAGCAGTTTCGCTTGAATACGATGGAGCAGTTCAGCGAACTCGTCTTCCCGGTGACAGATATCTGGTTTCACAAGCGCTTGGCGGACACGCTCTGAAACGTTGACGGGACCTGGATTCAGGAGAACCATGTTTTTCTCCTTCAGCTATGATGATTGAGGGTCCTGCACAAGGGCGGACTTACCCCCAGCTATCCCTCGATCGCTTTCATGAACCGCTGAGTGATGACTGGGGGATCAGGCACGACGCGTCCTGCATCTTCCACGAACTCATTGACCTTGACGAGTAACAGACTGGGACCATCCTTCTTCAGCATGTCCTTGAACTCATAGACTAAATCCTCACGATCGAGCACACGCTCCACATTGACATAGCCCGTCGATTTGGCCACCTTGTCCAGCGGCACCACATTGGAAATCGTCGGCTGATTCCCGGTCGTCCCATACACTTCATTGTCAAAGACCACATGGATAAAATTCTTTGGTCGTAACGCACCGACCGTTGCAAGCGTCCCCATTCCCATGAGCACGTTCCCGTCCCCATCGAACGTCACCACCTGTTTGTTCGGCTTTGTCAACGCGACGCCAAGTGCAATCGCAGCAGCATTCCCCATCGATCCGATCATGTAGAAATGTGTGGGCCGATCGGCAATCTTGTACACCTCCCGCGAGGGAAAGCCATTACAGATCACGACGGGTTGATCAGTCAATAATTCCAACAAGGTCACGATCGCCTGGGCACGGCTGATCAGGGTCCCCTCTTCGGGCCTCATGGGTGTAATCCCTTTACCACGCCTTTCGTGAGGCTCAGCACAACGGGGATCTGCCTGTTCATCAAGGTCTCGACGACCCATCGACAATCTGCGACGGCTGTTTTTTCGGTCAATGTCCGATGGGGGATCCTCGCCGTATCAAGCAGTTGCGGCATGACTTCGCCCATCACACGATGCTCCGGTGCATCATTGCCGCCTTGCCCTCGCCATGACACAATCAACAAGCACGGCTGGCGATAGATCAGATTGAGGGACATGAGCGTATTCAAACAAATCCCGAGGCCAGAATTCTGCATCAGAACGGCGGGGATTCTCCCCGCCATGTATGCGCCTGCCGCCATACTAACCGCTTCGTCCTCACGAACGGCCGGGATGTAGATCCCCCGAATCATGAGTTCGGCGATAATGCCGCCAAGGATGGAATCTGGAACCCCGGTGAAAAAATTCACCCCCAAATCCTGCAGGGACTGAACAAATACGTCGCTGTCAATCACAAGAAATTTCCTGCACCCCTAGCCCGCATTATTCATGAGCGCGCATCAAAGCCGGCGCATTATAAGATAGCCCCTTGCGGGTTCTCAAGAAAGATTGCGCAGTTGTGTTCACCGCACTGCCATGGTAGCGTGAGACAACTCATCATACACTCAACTCCACTGAGAACGATGACCCCAATCCCCTTTCTGGCGCTTCGTACCTGGAGCACTGTCCTCATACTTCTCGTGATGATTGGCCTCGATGCCGCATGGGCCGTGTCCATGACAGACGATCCAAGGGGATTTCGAGATCTTCCCTGGGGAACGATGCTGTCCTCCCGCCAAGACATGGAAATGATTCGCGCCAGCACACACATCGTTGAATACCTCCCCAAGATCGATCCGCTCTCGTTTGCGGATACTGAGATGACCAGTATTCTCTATCTCTCTGTCGATGACCAGTTTGCACGAGTGACGATCCGCTACCAAGGCAGTTACGTCCACAAACAGGTCCTGAACTTCCTCGAAACTCGTTTCGGCCGATTGGATCGCGTGCCAGGACAAATGGCACGAGGCCTCACACAGCAATACACCTGGCGCGGCTCCGATACAGAGATCAACCTGACCTACCAAGCCGGAACAGAACGAGGCTACATTTTCTTCGATAACCGAACCCTTGCCCCACGATTCAACGACTACATCACTGACTCTGCAGAGTAGGTTATGGCAACGTATCCGTTCGAGCAATCGGCTCTCCTTGTGACGGTATCGATGCTGGCCTTGTTGGTACCGATCCGTTTGTCGTCAGCGGTCCCTATCGCACATGACCCCAATGGGTTTGAGTCTATTCCGTGGGGATCAACTCTGACAGAAATAGGAGCTTTCACAAAAATCGATGAGGCAGGCCGCCTGCAAACCTACGAATTGACTGGCCAGCCTCCCTTGCTCGGAGCCATCCCAGTAGACTCCCTCAGGTTTACAACCTTTGAGAAGAAGTTCGGTCGAGTAACGGTACGATATACCGGTCATGCGAGCCACGCCAAAATCCTGACCTATCTCGAGTCCCTGTACGGCCCCCTTGATCGTACCCCAGGTCAGATTGCCGCCGGCCCAATCAAGGTATACACCTGGCACGGGATGTACACGGAAGTGACATTGCGATTTGAAAGCGGGCTCGAACGTGGCATTATATTTTTTGAAAGCCGAACCCTTCCTGAAAAATTGAAAGATGAGACCTCATCCACGGCATTCTAGCAATTTCACTGTGACGAACCTTTGCAAGATCTGAGACGAGATCCAACGGAAACAGTTTACTCCTCATCAGAACAATCCCCCCAACCATTCAGATTCTCCCACACATGACTGCCTATCCGTCTACCAGCTCTCCTGGGCTGTCTTGCCCTTCACTCCCGGGGAGCTATTCCGCTATTCTTGAATTCATTTTGCAAACCACCTCATTGACGTTATGATCGCCGAATCAATCATGAATAATCGAAAGCAGTACAGCCCTCTCGACAAGCGATGCTCAGAGCGTGTCGCTATTACCTGTCGCGTACGCTATAAAGGTGAGGTCCCGACTCAGCCTCATCAAGGGGAAGGGCTTACAAAAAACATCTCGGTCTCCGGCTGCCACGTCATCAGTGATCGCCCCGTCACGCGAGGAACCCTCCTGACGCTTACCATTGCACTTCCAGACGGATTGCCTCAACTGTCATTAGAATCCGCGCTCGTTGTCTGGGCATCTGGCAACCAGTTTTCAGTCCGGTTTCTGGACCTAAGCCACGACCATCGAAAGCGGATTCAAGCCTTTATCTGGAAGAGCATTTCCCACAATACTGTGAGCGACCAACGGACGCGCTTCCGGTTGGTCTAACCCCCCCTCGGTTGCAGTAATCATCATTCGCCCGCACTTTATTGATTCGCCACGTATTCCTTCATTCGTGCAATCTCCACTTTCCTTTTCGTCGGCTCTCAGATCAGACGAATTGCTTCAAACTCAGTTACCTCCGCAATCGGTTGATTGAACTCATGAGTGTTTACGTCTCTGATGACCCAACCTCTGGATAGGTTACTCCCCCCACATAAGAGGGAGGGCAAAAGCGCCATACTGCGCTAACCTTCCGAAGGTCAATGTACTTGGCACTACCATAACACCTGGGGAGCTAAGAGGATGACCTGGAGGAAAGCTGGAACAGACCTTAGAGAAAGGAGGAGCAGGGGTAAGATGCAGAGTGGCAAGAAATCGGAAGTCATCGGC
>JAHBWQ010000217.1 GCA_019636915.1 Nitrospira sp.
TTCCACCACGACGGAGTCTACCCAGCCGACCATAGAGGAGATGAAGCAACGAGTGGCCGCAGCGATCACGATCTCTGATGCTGAGTTAGAGGTGTTGGCTCGACAACGTGCGGAGGCGGTTCGCGACCTGCTGCTGGAAAGTGGGAGGTTGACCGACCAACGGGTCGTTCTCCTGGATTCAGGAGTTGCGGAGTCCGGCCATGAGAAGGTGCGCACTCAATTGGCACTCGCCGCCGGTTCTTAACGGTGCGTTGTTCGTGAAGCGCCGTTCGTATTTCGTTCGTATGCCGAGAAACATTTTTGCTAGATACGCTTCACTGTATCGAGTTCATCCCGTTACTTCGGGCTGTATCGCATGCGCGTACCATGGAGGAGAGAAAGCTCAATTTCTGAGGCGATGAGTGCTGCCGGAAAGAGGACTCCTGAAATCTTGCACGCATTGATGCTGGCTCCGTCTAAGTTGGCCTTGCTTAAGTCCACACCGCGCAGATCGGATTGTCGGAAATAGCAATCGCTGAAGTCCAGTCCATCCGCATCAAGCCCCCGAAGATCAAGCCCCCGTAGGTCGCATCCTCGGAGATCGCATTTGTCCCCCGCGGCTTTCTTGACATTGAATTCCTTAATGCAGCCTTCGCGGAGCATCAAGTACATCGGGTCTTTGGAAATGCGGAGCTTGGTGCGTGCGGAGTCCGAGTCCATGGTCCTACTCCATCTCTTACTCCATCAAGGGTACTCAGGAGTCATATCGGTTGGGAGCCAAGAAACTTGAGTGTGGGACTGTGGACCTGGTGCCGCAAGTAGGACAGTCGCGGTTAAGAAGGGTGTCGGTGCCCTCTCGCTGCCCCTTGAACTCGTCCATTACGACACAGTATGGTAACGAGACACAGTCGGGTGAGGCTCTATTTCATGACGATACGATTTTAAGGAGGTGTCATATGGCGATTCGATTGGGCGATGATGCACCGAACTTTACGGCGGAGACGACAGAGGGCACGATTAACTTTCATGAATGGCTGGGGAATGGGTGGGGTATTCTGTTTTCTCATCCCAAGGACTACACCCCGGTCTGTACGACAGAGTTAGGTACGGTTGCCAAAATCTCTCCGGAATTCAAAAAGCGGGGAGTGAAGGTGATTGCGGTCAGTGTGGATCCAATGGATTCTCACAAAGGATGGATCAACGATATTAATGAGACACAAAAGACGACGATGAACTATCCTATCATCGCCGATCCTGATAAAAAGGTGGCCACGCTCTATGACATGATTCATCCAAATGCGATCGACAACATGACGGTGCGGTCGGTCTTTATCATTGGCCCGGATAAGAAGGTGAAGCTGACACTGACGTATCCGGCTTCCTGTGGGCGGAACTTCGATGAATTGTTGCGGGTTATTGATTCACTCCAACTGACATCGAAATACAAGGTAGCTACACCGGCAAACTGGAAAGATGGTGAAGATTGCATCATTACCCCCGCAGTCGGTGATGCAGAAGCGCAACAGTTGTTTCCTAAAGGATTCACGACGGTGAAACCGTACCTCCGCTACACCCCTCAGCCGAACCGATAGACTCTTGCCAGTCTACGTAGAGAAAGCCAGGCAGAGGATGATGAGCATCTTCTGCTTGGCTCTTATTTATCATTATGTTACATGAAAGGTCCGCTCTGTAAGAGACGGAAATCTCACCGCCACAGCTCTCCTATTTCCATCGAACCGTAGACATCTTCACGTATGAATAATCTGAGGTACGAGGATTGCTCTACACGGGGCGGGGCCTTCTGGCGTTACTGCCGTGGTTACTTGGCTCCGTGGAGTAAACGAGTTGAAGCCTCTTTTTATGTGGAGCGTAATTGGGCTGTGCGGTGATCAGGGTCACACCTGTTCGTTTTCTCTATATGCTTGGACAAGCAGAATTACTGATGTATAGTCGACACAGCTGAGCTACATACGAAAAGTTTCTTGCTTTGTTTCGATGGCTTAGGCATATTCGGCGCCAACTTCCTAGGGGGCAAAAGTTTCTACTCAATCGTTGTAGGTGGGCAGTGGTGGTTTCTTATTACTCACAAGGGAGGGCATCAGTATGAAGGGACATAATGTGAGGCGGTGGAAACAATTTGTAGTTGCTGGAGCCATGGCGGCACTGGTGGCTGGAATGGGATCCACGTTGCCCAGTGCCTTTGCTGGTGGCATGATCAAGGCCGATGAAGATAAGTGGATCTCGATCGGGATGGGTATCAGGACCAGTTTTAATGCGCAAGAGGGTGCGTCGCCAGCCGGGCATTACAGCAATGACTTCACCATTAACAATGCTCGTATCTACATCAATGGCCAGATTCATAAGTATGTGAAGTTTGAGTTCAATACGGATTGTTTCAACTGCAATGCCAACGGCGGGGCTGTTTTGGGAGCTAATTTTGGCGGTAACTCGTCCATCGGACTTCTGGACGCAATTGGGAAGTTCGAGTTCAATGAAATGGCCAATCTCTGGGTTGGGCGTATGTTGCTACCAAGTGAGCGTGGTGAGTTGAATGGTCCGTTCTACCATGCCACATTCGATGGATTCAGAACGCCATTCTTCCCGTCTGATTTTAGCGGCAATTTCAGCACGAGCAATGGAGGTGCCACTGCTCCGTTGAGTGGCGGCGCTGGTCTGTATGGTCGTGATAACGCAGCCACCTTCTGGGGGAAAGTTCACCCAGGCGGTACGCACCTCCTCTATGCTTTAGCTGTCTCGCAAGGGTTGCGAGGTGGGGCTAATGTGGGGAGCAGTCTCATGTATACGGGGCGCTTGCAGTGGAATTTGCTGAACGATGAGCCGAATCCTGGGTATTACACCTCGGGGACCTACTATGGCACGGCGGGCGATATTGTTGCGATTGCAGGGAGCGTGCAGCACCAAAAGGATGGGGCTGGCAACGCAGCTATTGGAAACTCTGATTTCACTGGGGCATCCGTTGATTTGTTGGTTGAAAAAGTCCTTCCGAACAACATGGGCGTGTTTACGTTCAATGGAGAATTTAAGCGGCATTGGGCAAATTATGGGGCCGGTGCCTTCACTACTTCGCCTACAACTTGTTTCTGTACGTTCAACGGTCATTCCTGGACCGTGTATGGTTTGTACCTGATTCCGCAGGAGGTGGGTATCGGACGGTTCCAACCCTACGTGCGGTTCACCAGTGTTGATCCTCGATACAGTGCGATGCGGCAGGAGTTTGAGTATGGCGTGAACTACATTATTTCCGGCCACAATGCCCGTATCTCCGCGTATGGCCGGTACGGCGATTTAGAAACCAAGTGGATCAATTACGGGCCGAATGCAGCTGGAAACAAGGTCGATTCATTCCACGTGGCTTTGCAGCTGCAATACTAGTTACTCTGCGTAAGTTAGACCGGTTTGTTTCAGATAAGGGCCGGAATCCATCACATGGATCCCGGCCCTTGTTTTTCTCCCCTCACGCTCGAGCCTGCCATGTAGTTTTGCGTGTATCTGCTAGACGAGCACTAAACCGGTGGATCTGATCCGTTTCCAAGCTAGAGAAGCGAGAAACCGGTTACAGCTTGATGCTGTTCCAGGAAATCCTTTTTCTACGTCGCGTATGTGCGGATAGATCTGAGCAGGCCGATGTGGAGTGGCCTCTGTGATTAATTGCGTCAGCCATTGGGCTTCTGGAGTCGGGAGTCTAAGAATCTGGTCATTCTGAGGACCTCTGAGGACCAGTCGTGAGTATTTGCCAAGAGGGTCACTGGTTACGCTCCCACCAAGCCACACCAACCGCCGTTCCATGCGTGTTTCCTCATCGAGTCGTTGGTTCTTGAGCAGGCGTGAGAGCCATTTTGAGGATACTGCAGAGCACGGAACGTCTTCATCGAACCAGAAACGGACATCAAGATCTAGCCCCCGTCGTTCAAGGTAATTGAGGAGTGAGCGTCGAAGCCCTTCGCCGATCCAGCTCGGGGTATTTCCGCAACGATCAGTATGCTCAAGATCGTTTTCTGCAAAACCTTGGAACGTGGGTCCAAGAACGCGCACTCCATGTGCCGAAGGGTTAAGCCCTACTGGGCTATGCGCCGTGACGGTGAATCGGTGCCAGAAGGCCGATTGAATCAGATCAGCCGTGATCAACTGACGGATGCGCTCGAGTGAATCGATGGTCTCCTGTACGGTTTCTGATGGACAACCATACATCAGATAGGCATGGATCAGGATGCCAGCCTCTTTGAACCCGGCAGCAACCAGTGCAGTTTGGTCGACGGTAATCCCTTTCTCCATCTGATCCAGGAGACGGTCTGAGGCCGCTTCAAGTCCAGCGGTAACGGCGATGCAGCCAGATGCAGCCAGAAGTCGGCAGAGGTCAGGCGAGAAGGCCGGTTCAAATCGAATATTGCCCCACCAGCGGATGGCAATTTGTCGCTCCAAGAGCCCCAGCGCCAGCGCTTTCAATGCCGCAGGTGGGGCTGCTTCATCCACGAAGTGAAAACCTCGACATCCTGTTTCGGTAATGAGTTGCTTAATTTGCTGAATGAGTCGTTCAGTCGGCGTCATTTCATAGCGACTGATGTAGTTCAGTCCCACATCGCAAAACGTGCACTGTTTCCAATAGCACCCGTGTGCCACGGTGAGTTTGTTCCAATGGCCCTCCGACCACAGGCGATGCATGGGGTTGGTGCTATCGAGAATGGTCAGATAGCGATCCAGATTTAGGCCTCGGTAGGTCGGGCACCCGATTTCATCCATTGAGAAATCAGTCAGTCTTGGATCGTCGACATACACCACGTGATCTCGCTCGCGATACATCGTTCGACACAGTGTTCCGCGGTGACGTAGTCCCGAGAGATGTTCAACCAAAGACAAGAGGGGCCGTTCACCGTTGTCGAGTGTAATAAAGTCCACATAGTCAAAGACTCGGGGATCAGAGACACGGCGCAGTTCGGTGTTCACGTAGCCACCGCCGATGACGACGGAGAGGTCTGGACAGTGCTGTTTGATCGATTGTGCGATGAGGAAGGCCCCGTAGAGATTGCCAGGAAATGGGATGGACAGGCCAATGAGTGTCGGTTGGGTTCGTTGAACGTGATTCCAGAAGAGGTCCAGCAGCCACTCATCGATCAGGCTCCGTGTGTCTGCGAGCGCACCAACAATTTGATCAAATGATGACGCGCTGCGCCCAATATGCTCTGCATACCGACTCAAGGCGAAGTGTGGAGTAATGGTAGCCTGCACGAGATCAGCGAGGTCTTCCAAGAAGAAGGTTCCCCATTGCTTGGCACGATCGGGGATGGAAACCGAGCGAGCGAATGTCCGTCGACCTTGGAATCGTGGTCCCTGAGGTAAGACTCCGGGTTGAATCAAGCGAGCCGCGAGATCGGGAGTGTG
The DNA here is from genome assembly GCA_019636915.1 of Nitrospira sp. GTDB lineage: Bacteria > Nitrospirota > Nitrospiria > Nitrospirales > Nitrospiraceae > Nitrospira_D. The sequence goes on from JAHBWQ010000217.1 coordinate 5,377, forward strand.
GCCTTGCAAGAAACTGACGACGGGTCCGATCATCTCGAGGTAGTGATGTTCGGCCTTCATCATTCGGAGAGCTTCCTTTGGAAGGGGGTCCGAGTTGTTGTGTAGCTGCTTGAAGACGGATCGTAACCCCTCTGGACTAAAGAGTCGAAGCACCATTTCAATGCCGAGGTCAGCCTGGTCAACCTGGATACCGCGTGATTGAAGAAAGCCGGTCAGATAGGTGATGGATGGATAGGGGGTATTCAGCTGGGTTAAGGGCGGTATGACCAATAATACACGTTGGGAAGTCATGAGCCGGACATAGCACAGTGATGGAGAAGAATGCTATGTCCAGGAAAAAATAACCGGTAGAAGACTCGTTGTGGAACGGTTTGTCGCCGATCGACGTTGTAACACCATTCGAAAGGAAGAGAGCAATCTGACACTATTTTTTGAGGTCTAGAATGCTGCCGAGTAAGGAGTTGCCAGTCTTGATGGTCTGAAGATTCGCTTCAAAGCTTCGTTGAGCCACAATCTGTTGGACGGTCTCTTCACCAAGGTCGACATTGGAGAGCTCAACTGGAAATTGATTCCCGCCTGTATCCCGTAGAACCGTTGGGCCTGAGGCATCATCTTTCTTCACAACGGGGAGAACACCTCCGGTTTGGGATTCGACGAGCTCTGTTCTGGATTTCTTAAAACCATCGGTGTTGAGGTTGGCGACATTGTGTGCCACGACTTCAATCTGTTTCCCGGACGCGGCCAGACCAGAGAGTGCGGTGTGTATGGCGGATATCATAGACACCTCCCATGGAGATTCTAGTATGCCCACTCGTGTATCGTATCGGATGGTGCGAGGAGAACTTGAATGGAAGCAGAGAGTCGAAAAGTAATCTAAATCAACCGGTAGTAATGAGCACGTTGGTCCAAAGATGACATCTATTGGAACTTTAGGAGGCTCTTGTTTCTGCCGATAGAATGGAGGTTCAAGGGTATCTCTCTCATGGCCATGACTCATTCCATGAACAGCGCGACTTCTGACTCAGGGAATCGACCACCAGATTTCCCGATGGGAGATGATGCCTGCTTCCTTCTAGAAGCCGTCCCTGAGGCCATCTTCTTCTTAGATTGCGATAATCGCATTCGATTTGTAAATACTGCGGCCCAGCAATTGGTTGGACCAACACACAAGATGATCGGGATCGGGTTTCATGATCTGATGGGGTGTGTGACATTGGAGGAGGGGAACACAACCCAATGTCCGTTTACTCGAATGAGGAATACGGGCGAGTTTGTCGTGATTCCTTCTCATATATGGACTCGTGAAGATGAGACTCAATTTGAGTTATCACTTTCGTTCTGGCCTCGATCCCAGCACGGTGTATGGGTCGGGGGCGTCGTGATCGTCCGTGACCTGACGGACGCGATGGAAGTTCAGCGAGATGTGCATCGTGCTGCGAGGCTGGCAGAGGATGCACCCAATCCCATTGTGGAGTTTGATGCGACGGGTGCCATGCTGTATGCCAACACGGGCATGTTGAATTTGATGGGACAGTGTGGACTGCTTGAAGCCGGGATTGAGGGCATGTTTCCGGACAATCTCTCGACGATGCTCCGCGAGTGTCTCGCCACCGATGCGTCATTGTCAATGGTGGAACATGTTGTGGCGGATCGGGTGATTGCCTGGTCGTTCTTTCCCTTGAGAGAGCTGGACCTCATCCGTGCCTATGGG
>JAHBWQ010000218.1 GCA_019636915.1 Nitrospira sp.
TGAGGCCTTCGACGAACCAACGCAACTGTTCGCGGGCACGATGCTCTCCCGGCGCAATCCATGGGACGAGATACTCGTAACCCAGCTCGTTGGCTGTTGGAAGCGGCGACATGGACGACCGAACAGCTTTCTTTGTGGTCGTCGAGGAATGTGGGACCACACAGACTGTCGGTTTGACCGCATGCCACTTGGCCCACCAGCGAGCACGATAGGCGCTATAGCGTTGCATCGGTTCACCGGCGGCACCGCGCACTTCCTCTGCCTCAAAGACCACGTGATCTTTGAACGTCTTCACTGCAATGTCTTCCCGAGTTAGTCGTTCCTGGACAGCTCGATCTCGCAGGAGCGCACTCGGCTCGTAATCTCGGTTCCAGTACACCACATCGGCTTCCCATTCGAGAGCCGCGCGAAACACTTCGTCGACTTGGCACCCACGCCGCCACTGCAGCGGCAGTCCGAGCGCCACGAGGGATGCTTGGAGCTCATCCAAGCATCCCAACATAAAGTTCACACAAGCTGATCCGAACTCATGCGACTGCAGCAACGGCTCATCGAACACAAACAGCGGAATCACCTCATCACATTCTTTACAGGCTGCGGTGAACGCCGGTTGGTCGGCAAGGCGAAGATCTCTCCTGAACCAAACAATTCCTCGGATGCGCGGTTTCATTACCATGGATGGTTAGCGTCCCGGACTTCCATGGGACCCCCCTGGTCCTTTCGGAAGCTTGTCACCAGCTACACGCGTGACGGATAGCTCCCGAAGCCCGTTCTCTCCCCTCACTCCCAACTTCACAACGGTTCCCGCTTCACCTCGAATCATCTGGATTACCTGTTCATAACTCTTTCCCGTCACAGCCAGGCCGTCGACACTCACAATCTCATCTCCATGACGAAGTCCTGCCTGATGGGCCGGGCCCTGAGGATGGACCATTCCGACATACAAAACCGCCGGATCACCGACGTGCTCAGCTCCCACGTGGAGAGAGATCCCGATGACCCCGTGAGACTTGTTGGCATTTCCAGACCCATACGGAGCCTGGCTCGGGGATTCATCCGCGAGAGCCGAGCCAACGACGAGAAGTCCCACCAGCAATCCTGCCGCAATATGGAAACTTCTGATTCGCATACGCGTACCTCCTATTTATTCTGCTGTGGATCGCTTGAGCAGCACATCCCGCAGAGCCTGTTCCAACGTTGGATACTGAAAGCAATAACCTCCCGCCATGGCTTTCGCTGGAATCACTCGCTGACCGGTGGTCATCAATGTCCCCAACTCACCAAGGAGAACATTCAAGGCAAACCGTGGAACGGGAAGCCACGACGGCCTGTGAAGCACCCGCCCAAGGGCTTCACAGAACGTTCTCATCGTCACCTGCTCTGGAGCTACGGCATTAAGGGGACCAGATATCCTGTTGTTGGCGAGCGCCCACTCGATCAGTCCGATGTGATCACGACGATGAATCCAGGAGACCCACTGACTTCCCGGCATGATAGGACCGCCGGCAAAGAATCGGAAGGGCAACAGCATCTTAGGTAAGGCTCCGCCGTCTTGTTCCAAGACCATTCCAGTGCGTAGGGTGACGACTCGCGCCCCAAACTCCGCAGCCCGCAGTGCCTCTGACTCCCATGCGAGGCACAGATCGGCCAAGAAACCCTCACCGCGCGCCGCCCCCTCATCCAACCGATGATCGTCCGTGGCGCCGTAATACCCGATGCCCGATGCACTGATAAACGTTGCGGGTTTAGACGACCAGCGTGACAAGGCTCTAACCAGTAAGCGGGTGGTGAGGACGCGACTGTCCGTGATGAGTTGCTTCCGAGCGTTCGTCCATCGTGCGTCGGCAATAGGTGCACCGGCTAGGTTGATGACTGCATCGGCTCCATCCAGAACCTGCTCCCAGGGGCCTGAGTCCCGCGCGTTCCATTCGACTGTTTGAACCGGCAATTCAGGCCGATGATGGACCTGGCCCATTTGCCTGGCTAAAACGACAACCCTGTGGCCTTCCTGGATGAGGGTGTTGCACAAGGCTCGACCAATGAACCCGGTGCCGCCACTGATGACGATCTTCATAGGTTTATACTCACATTCAACATCGTCGACCTCTCGCCTATTTGTGCGACCAATCAGATCCGTGGTCGTCTTATTTGGCTGTAGCAGGTTGCTTGTGACTCACCCGTCGTGCAAACTTTCGCTTTGTCCGGCCATCAAGGGAGTTGGGCATTGGCTCCAGCCGATTCGTGAGCACCGTCTGATCGATGGATTCCCCACAATTGGTGCACCGTAATCCCTTGAAGATAACCTCACCTGCATAACCCTGCAAATCCACATCATGTGCGACGACCATCAACCCTCCACGCCGTGTGCAGGCACTCTGTCTTGTCGGATGAGGTAGAGCCGATGCCTCGTTTGGTTTCCAGTAGTTTTCATGGAAACCCTTATCACCGATGAAGAAGCAATCAGCCATTTCCTACTTCTGAACGGATCGCTTATCTTTATACCTCCGCGTCACAGCCACGCTCACGGTCTGAAAGAGTCCGGCTACCATGCCACAGGTCGTGAATCCCATCGAAAATAAGAAAACAATGCTCATGTCCATGATTTTTCTCCTTTCATTCATTACGAATGAAGAATGCGCATTACAAAGCTTCCAGTTCGCCGAGGCGACAGGTCCCTCCATCACGAGGAAACCTGTCTGCCTCAGCGGGCGACGCCGTGCGGAGTTCAGCGTCACCTGAATGAACAGGAACAGCCTCTGGTCTCTGCAACCGTTGAGCTAATCCCTTGCAGCAGCACCGCAACCTCCTAATTAAATGGATCTGGAAGGCGAATCCGCCTCGCCTGCGCGCGGTGATCGTCAGATCCGAGGCCGGACTGCACCACGCTCTTCTTATCCAGCCCCTGCGGATTGCGCGGGGGCGCGTTCTGTAGTAGTCCGCGTCATACCAATCCGCCACCCGCTCTCTGGCATTGCCGACCATGTCCTTCACGCCATAGGGCGAGTTACTGCCGGGCAAGGATCCAACGGAGTGCAGGGTCTTCTCATCCACCCGCTCTCGTTCAAAGTTCGCACACTGCCCGATTTGGTGGCTCATTGGCATTGGCCCAGGGATAAAGGGGATTCGCGATCTCATTATTTTTCGTGTCTAACTTACGTTATAGGTATGTCTAATGTTATATCCTACTTGTCAAATGTGTCAAATCTTGCATCTTTAAATATTTGACAAACATTGGACGGTCGTCTAATCATTTACATGACAATATGAATAAACATAGAATTCATAGAGTTGCGAAACTGACAGGGCTCTCAAAGGATGTAATTAGGGTGTGGGAGCGCAGGTATAGCCTGGTCAAACCTTCACGAAGCGCCAATCGCTATCGGGAATACAGCGATGAGGACGTCTCCCTCTTCCGCTTTCTGAAGGAGGAATTAGATCACGGTCAGACTATCGGCGGTCTTGCGATGGAAGGGCGAGATTCGCTGCTTCAACGTATGCGGGCAAGCTCAAGCCCGAAACAGCAGGAGCTTGCTCCCCACAGTTCACTGCTCGACGAACTGGTCTCCAGACTCGATCCGCTCGATAAGGGTCGGTTTGAACTGCAACTGAACGCGGCAATCGCTGTGATCCCGTTCGAAGAAGCGGTGCAGCGCATTCTTCTCCCCTTACAGCGACGGATGGGAGAGCTCTGGCATGAAGGACGAGTGAATATCGCGGTGGAACATTACGTCACGAAGATCATTCAACAAAAGTTATTCTCCGTGATCAACCAACTGCCGGCAAACGAGTTCGGCCCGCGCGTGCTCATTGCCTGTCCCGAAGGCGAGCACCATGAAATCGGCGCTCAAGCCGTCACATACCTTGCCGCCTCACGCGGTTGTCATGTCTATTACCTGGGACCTAACCTTCCCCTGACAGATTTGGAGGCGTTGTGCGAACGTGTGCATCCGGACCTGATTCTCCTGTCCTTGACTGAAACGAAATCGGACAACGAGGCAGATCACCTGCTTCATGGCTTACGAACGCTCTCGCAGCGCTGGCATGTCGCAGTGGGCGGGAAAGGCGCATGTGCGATGGAGCACCTCCTAGCGAACACGAGGATTGAACTCCTTGATGATCTCGGCGCACTCCACAATCGTCTTGCGAATCTTCTTTCGGCCCACCAGCGCGCGTTTCATTGACCCTTACTCAGACGTGCGTCATGTCAACCTACCAAGCAGGTCTTCAATTGGCTTCCTCGGCCGGACTAGCCGGTATTGGCGTTCAGTCTCTCGACAGATTTTGCCATTTCAATGTTGGCTTCAAGCGAAGGAGCGTGCCGGCACTACCGATTTGCTCACGCTGTAGGAACGGTGAACTGGCAACCGAGACGGGGACGTGCCCCAAGGGGTCACGGCAATAGAAGCGCCCCCTCGACATTCTCATGTGGCGGCGGCTCGTGATCCAACCACACGTCGCCCTCGGCTCCATCGGATTGAATACTGGGCATGGACGCCAGAGATTTAAAATCGAAGAGACGAGAATCCATCAAGAGCGATGGGGCCACATTGGTCAACGCCGCGGCGATGCTGTCGGAACAACCGGGAGATCCTCGCTCCCACTCCTGAAGAAAGGCTTTGACCTTTTTACGCTTCAAATCCTCTTGGGAGCCACAAAGATCGCAGGGGATAATGGGAAAGCTCCGCAGCTCCGCGTACCGTGCGAGGTCTGCCTCTTTGACCAAGGCCAATGGGCGAATGACGAGATGACGGCCGTCTTTCGAGCGCAGCTTCGGGGGAATGGCCTTGAGTTTGCCGGTATAAAAGAGATTCAAAAACAAGGTTTCAATGATGTCGTCACGGTGATGGCCTAACGCAATCTTCGTGGCACCAAGCTCACCAGCAATGCGATACAGATGGCCTCGTCGCAGACGGGAGCATAAGGAGCAGGTCGTCTGCCCTTCGGGAATGAGTCGCTTAACGATCGAGTAGGTATCGCGCGCTTCAATATGGAATGGGACTCCTCGGCTGGTGAGATACTGCGGAAGCACCTGTTCCGGAAAGCCTGGTTGGCGTTGGTCCAGATTCACCGCAACCAGGTCAAACTGGATCGGCGCCCGTTGTTGCAAAACGAGCAAGATGTCCAATAGCCCATAGCTGTCCTTCCCCCCAGACAAACACACCATCACCTTGTCGCCTTCCTCGATGAGGCGATACTCCGCGATGGCCTGCCCGACCAGTCGACACAGGCGTATTTGCATCCTCTCGGTCGCTTCGTCTAGTTTAGGGACAGCTGTTGAAACTGGCGGCTTACTCATATCGCAATTGTAGCGGTCCCTTTGCGGCGATGTCGACTGTTCAACCCTGGAAAAAGGAGACACATCATCTATGGCCCAATCGATTCTCTTCGTCTGCACCGGCAATGTCTTCCGAAGCATGGCGGCTGAATATGCGTTACGAGCTCAACTCGGCCAGCCGTCCGCCTATCATGTCGAATCAGCGGGCATCGAAGCCAAGCCTCAAAAGGTTCATTCCGTAATTCTCAACCGGCTACGCCTCAAAGGCACCGACCCCTCCGCTCATGTGCCCCAAACACTGACAAAGGAAGTGATTCAGCGGAGTGATCTCGTCATCGCCATGGGCCTGGGTCATCGCGAGTTTCTTCAGACCAAGTTCGGACTGCATGTCCCCCTTTTTAATGAGGTCGCCTTCGGCAAAGACGAACCGATCCTCGACCTCCACGAAGCCCTCCCGAATTGGGAACGGGATATCGTCGAGGCCCGAGAATATGTCGAGTCGGTCATCGATCACATCTGGGACTCCATACCGGCCCTGAAGGCTCGGCTCTCACAGTTTTCCAGACACCACGACCCCCGCAAACCGTAACTCCAGTTCAAACTGGTACGCTTTCGAACAATTTCTTCCTCGTTTTACGCTTCTTCAGACACCTGCAAGACGATCACCGACCGCATACCATCCAAATGCTATAGTTTTTCGTGCACTCTGCCGACAGGCCATAGTGGAAGATCTTTCCTATGGACCGCACAGTTTCCGACATACTCAAGACTCCGGTCGTCGGCCAAGACAACGTCCCGTGGGCCACATGGTCCGACGAGGCATTGCTAGATCTGCCAATGTGCGATTTACACGTCGGACTTACCGGTAGCTTTGTCGAGCAACCGATCGCAGAGTTAACCCGGGAACTGGAAGACCGTCGTCTGCAGTTTCGTCCGCATTTCTGGTTCTCCAACGAGTGGTTTACCCCGGATGGAGTGCCCGGTATCGCCATTCCCTTTTACCTCGCTCATCCGCGATTGGCGAAACTCGAACAGACTCAGATGTTGGAGGTGGAAGGCGGAACGACCGAATGGTGTTTGCGGATTCTCCGCCATGAAGCCGGTCACGCCATCGAGAACGCTTACAAAATTCGCCGCCGTAAGACCAGGCAAGACATGTTTGGTAAGTCGTCGCAACGGTATCCGCTCTATTACTCACCACGGCCCTACAGCCGCAGTTTCGTTCGTCACTTGGACTTATGGTACGCGCAAAGCCACCCCGATGAAGATTTTGCCGAAACCTTTGCCGTGTGGTTGACGCCGGACTCACTCTGGGAGGAGCGGTATCGAGGATGGCCGGTACTGAAGAAGCTTCGGTATGTTGATGGACTGATGAACGAGCTCGCCGACACCCCACCCTGTGTGACCACACAGGAAGAAGTCGATGCGCTGCCGACATTAAAGAAGACGTTAAGAGAGCATTATGAACGCAAGCGGAGACATTATGGAGTCGAGCGCCATCTTCAATACGACCCGGACTTGAAACGACTCTTCTCCACCCTGCCAAACCACGTGAATAAAATCAGCGCTGCGTCCTTTCTGAATCGGTTCCGGCGAGAAGTGCGGAAAAAGGTGGCGAGTTGGACCGGCGAATATCAATACACCATTGATCAGGTGCTGGAGGATATGATCCGGCGCTGTCGTGAGTTGAACCTTCGAGTGCCGATGACGGAAGAGCAAGCCAAACTCGACTTCACCATTCTGCTGACCGTCCATACCATGAACTTTCTGCGTAGCGGACGACATCGGGTGGCCTT
>JAHBWQ010000219.1 GCA_019636915.1 Nitrospira sp.
TGTTCCGCATCAGGCGCGGCCCACGCCTCGTCCCAGACCGGATAGTTCTGCACGACGATGCTGTCTCCTTGATGGGGGATGGTCTGCCAGATTTCTTCCGTGATGAAGGGCATGAAGGGATGGAGGAGTCGCAAAAATACTTCGAGCGTTTCACGGAGAGTGTGTCTGGCTTTAGTGCCGTCGTGGTAGGAAGGGTGTTGAGTATCCTGAAGTGCAGGCTTGATGAGTTCCAAATACCAGTCGCAGTACTCGTGCCAGAAAAACTGATAGATCGCATTGGTGGCTCGGTCGAACCGATAGGCTTCCAGTTCGTGTGTGACTGTTTGAATCGTGGTGTTAAGCCTGCTCCGAATCCATCGCCCCGGAAGAGTATCATCTGCTATTGGGCTTCCAGCTTCTTGTATATTCGCTTGATACATATGGGCGAACCGCGCGGCATTCCAGATCTTATTGGCAAAGTTTCTGTAGCCTTCGATTCGTTCTTCCGCGAGTTTGATGTCACGGCCCGGCGAGGCCATTGAAGCCAAGGTAAATCGGAGCGCATCGGTTCCGAATTCACTCATGACATGAAGCGGGTCAATGACGTTCCCCTTCGACTTGCTCATTTTCTTGCCGTCGGCGTCGCGGACGAGGGCATGGATGTAGACGTCTTTGAAGGGGACATCCCCCATGAACTTGAGGCCCATCATGATCATGCGTGCAACCCAGAAGAACAAGATGTCGAGTCCTGTGACCAGCGTGGACGTCGGGTAATAGGTTTTGAGTTCCTGCGTGTGGTCCGGCCATCCCAATGTTGAAAATGGCCAGAGTGCGGAAGAAAACCACGTATCAAGGACATCGGGGTCTCGATAGAGATCGGTCCCGCTGCATGATGGACAATTCGTCGGTGTCGTCTTCGAGACGATAGGGGAGGCTCCCGACAAGATAGCCGTTCGGCTCTCACGCCTGATCACCTGTTTGGCGTTGCACGACACACAGTACCAGGCTGGAATTTGATGACCCCACCAGATCTGGCGGGAGATGCACCAGTCCTTAATATCGCGCATCCAGCCCAGGTAATTATTCGTCCAGCCCTCCGGAATGATGCGAATACGACCCTCTTCAACCGCGGTGATGGCTGGTTCAGCCAGTGGCTTAATCTTGACGAACCACTGTGGCGACAGATAAGGCTCGACCACGGTCTTGCATCGGTAACACTTTCCCACGGCCATTTTATGGTCTTCGACCTTGACCAGGTGTCCACGCTCCTTCAGCAGTGCCTCAACCTTGGGCCTGGCCTTCGAGACGGGCAGACCCTGCAACTGGTCGATGAGGGCGGATTCCACCGCCGCCTGGCGCATACCAGACGCATCGAGTAGGGCGTGATGGTCGAGGATCGCAAGTCGCGGGAGCGCATGTCGTTCTCCTGCCTCGTAGTCGTTGAAATCGTGCGCGGGGGTAATTTTGACGGCACCGGTGCCGAACTCACGATCGACGAGGAGTGCGTCCCCGACAATGGGAATTGTTCGGTCTGTAAGGGGGAGGCGAACTTGTTTGCCGATGAGGTGCTTGAAGCGTTCGTCGTCGGGATGGACCGCGATAGCGGTGTCACCGAGCATTGTTTCAGGTCTGGTTGTGGCAACGGTCAGACGAAGAGTGGGATTCTCGGCGAGCGGATAGTCGATAGAATAGAGCTTTCCCTTCGTCTCTTCGTGTTCGACTTCAATGTCCGACAGTGCGGTGAGGCAACGTGGACACCAATTGATCAGCCGTTCGCCTCGATAGATCAGCCCATCTTCATAGAGTCGGACGAACACTTCGAGTACAGCTTTGGACAATCCTTCGTCCATCGTAAACCGGAGGCGGTCCCAGTCGCAGGATTCTCCAAGTTGTTTTTGCTGGCTGATGATGGTATTCCCCGACGTCGCCTTCCACTGCCAGACGCGCTCGACGAATTGGTCGCGTCCAAGCGACTCTCTGGAAAGGCCTTCGGCCATCAGCTGTTTCTCAACGACATTCTGTGTCGCAATCCCGGCATGGTCAGTTCCTGGGAGCCACAGCGTGTTGCGTCCCTGCATGCGTCGCCAGCGAATCAGGATGTCTTGGAGAGAATGGTTCAGGGCATGGCCGACGTGGAGCGACCCCGTGACATTCGGCGGGGGAATGACAATACAATAGGGCTGTCCCGGCTGCTGGGGTGAGGCATGGAAATAGCGGCGGGTCAGCCATTCGCGCGACCATCGTGTTTCGACTGCTTTCGGATCGTAGGTTTTTTCGAGCTGAGATGAAGCCATAGGTGTTGTATCCAAATTGTGCGGGCGGCATCATAGCATGTCTGTGCGGCGGAGAACATGGTGTGAGTCTCAGCTTGTGGCCTGGTGTGGCATATGCTATACAGTCGCGCACCGACGTGATCACACATTTACTGTAGGGAGGACCATGGCACGAGGTCGTGAAAAGGATCGGAAAACACGGAAGAAGCACCGGAAGAATGTGAAGCGAGTGAAGGCCTTGGCAAAAGCTCGCCGAGGAAAGAAGGGAAAGAAAAGTTAGGCTTTTGAGGAGCGGGGAGGTTCTTCGGTCTCGGTCAGCCGTTTGATTTCTGCTTTGACTTGCTGTTCAGCGACGTCAGGGACGATGCGTTGAACAGCCTGTTCGACGGCGGAGGCAACTGTGGCTTTGACCGCGCCCTCGACCAGGAGTGGAGTTTGCTTCACCACTTCCTGATGTAGTGCATCGGTGACCAGCTGATTAATCGTTCCTACCTGTTCCCGCACGACGGCGGGTAAATCCTGGTGAATGACGGATTCGACCTGCTCTCGGACCAACTGCGTGAGAGGCTCCGCGAGGGGAGGCTTCAGCAGGTCCGAAACGGCTTGTCGAATGCTTGTCTCGCTGTTCGGGAGTTCTTTCCGGATCAGCGACGGCAAGGCCTCAGCGACGAGCGGTTGAATGACCGTGGTGAGATATTCCCGAGACAGAATGTTGCCTAACTGGGTCTGGATCTCTTTCTGAACGAGTGGCCGAATCTGCGTTCCCCATTGGTCAGTGATCATCTGTGGAAGTAGCCCGCCCAGGTTCTGCTCACTTCGCTTGGTCATCGTCTGTACCAGCTGGTCCACGAGGTTCCTCATGACATCGTCAGAAGCCGTAGAGGTGATCGGTGGAATCGGTGCGGCAGTGTGAGGGCCGATAGGCGGGTTCAGGGGCTCCTCCAACCCAGTGAGAACGGATACCTGATCAGTTGCCTCGTCGTCGGATTCGGTTCCAGTCGAGGTCGGGGGCCAGACGCGTCGCTTCAGGCCCGTACCGGTTGCGGTACTCGCATGTTTCTGTTGAAGAGACTTCAGCACGGTGAGCAATTCTTCCGTGTGGAACGGTTTCTTCAGGAATGCCTTGACGCCCAATGTGCGGAGAAGGTTTTCATCTGGGTGATCAGCCGGATTGACCAAAGAGATGAGAGATGTCTCGGCGAGATTGTCCAGTTTGTTGATCTCCTTACAAAATCCTGAAAAGGTCATGTTGTCGAGTTGGTAGTCAGCGATGATCAAGGATGGTGCACTTCGTCGAGCGGCCTCGAGCGCGGCTGGGCCGTCCTGAAACCCAAGGACCTCAAACCCTTCCGGAGTGGAGATTTGTTCAACCAGTCGTCTGACGGCGGGGCTGCTATCTACGACAAAAATCGGTGAAGCCATGTGAGGCACTCCATCTTTTTGGGGTTTCTTCGAAACTAACAAGGGGGGTATGCTTTGTCAAGAAAACCAGCAAATAGATGGGTGAGTTGACGATGCCGTTCAGCATGCGACTCTGCGGGCAATTTAAATATGTGGGAGTCTCACAATGAGTGCCTCGATACGTGTCGTGTTTTTCGATGCGGCCGATACCCTCTTTCACGTGCAAGGGTCAGTCGGTGAGATCTATCTGCAGCATGCGGTCAAGTTTGGTTTTTTACAGAAATCGGACTCGCTCGCCGCGATCACCCTGGCGTTTCGCCGAGCCTTTCGCGAAGCTCCGCCACCGGTGTTTGCCACGATGGATCCGGTACGGCTCAAGCAGAGTGAACGATTGTGGTGGTTCGATATCGTTCACAACGTCTTTTATCGAGTCGGCATGTTTGAGCGGTTCGACGAGTTTTTCGATCACGTGTTTCGTGTCTTTGAAGATCATGGATCCTGGTGCTTGTTCCCTGAGACGGTGTCAACCCTGGCTCGGCTGAAAGCTCAGGGGTTGGAATTGGGAGTTATTTCCAATTTTGATTCCCGGCTCTTTGGCGTGTTGCGGGGACTCGGCATCGCTGAAGCCTTCGATACCGTGACGATCTCGAGTTTGGCCCAAGCAGCGAAACCGGCGCCACAGATTTTTCTCAGTGCGTTGGAAAAACATGCCGTGGATCCGGAAGAGGCGCTGCATGTCGGCGATAGTCTTCGAGAGGATGTGGAGGGTGGACGGAAGGCCGGACTGCACGTCGCCCTGATTGACCGTGAGGGGAATGAACAACCGGGTGACGTTCTACGTATCAGGAGTCTGGATGAGCTATTCCCCTTGCTAAATCGGATCGAGTAGGAGTGGGACAAGGTCTTTGGCACGGCCTTGCAGGGAAACATCGACCAACGATGACTGTGGTGTGGGGCCTAGATTGATTTCGGCGACGAATGCGCTGGTTTCTTTGGCGACAGCAGCGAAGCCGGCGGCTGGATAGACAACGCCGGATGTCCCGATGACGAGCAGAAGATCGCAGCTTCTCAAGACTGTGGAGCATTGCTGGAGATCCGTAGTGAGTAAGGACTCCCCGAACCAGACGATATGAGGACGCAGTAGAGCCCCACAATGGTGACAGGACGGCAGGATGGAGATCGGAACGTCACGGTTTTCGTCCACCACGTTGCAGCCCGTGCAGCGGACTTTCCAGATATTGCCGTGAATCTCCGAGAGATTCCGTGAACCGGCATCTCGATGCAATCCATCGACGTTTTGCGTGATCAACCAAAAGGCCGGAGCGCGACGCTCTAATTCTACGATTGCCAGGTGGGCCGCATTCGGCTGTTTGGTCGCGATCAGCTCACGCCGCCAGTTGTACCATTCCCACACCAGTCGCGGTTCGCGCTCAAAGGCTTCCGGCGTGGCGAGATCTTCTGCCCGGTAGCTGCGCCACAATCCGTCCTCGCCGCGAAAGGTCGGCACACCGCTGTCTGCTGAAATCCCTGCACCGGTTAGCACGGTGATATTCCGGGCAGCGGCGAGGCGTTGTCTCACAAGCTCGAGATTGGAACCAGGTGGCATGATCTGTCCGGTCTCCTCTGGGCGGGCTGCGTCTCCGTACACCCGCATGCTATAGTACGCTGCATTTTTTCTGCAACCAGAAGGATGACGGTATGAAACAGATTTTGATGGTCGGTGCCGGATCAGTCGGCGGATTTTTCGGGGCACGACTGGCCAAGATGAATCCGAATGTGTCGTTCTTATTGCGGCCCAAGACATTGGCGGCTGTGAAACGGAATGGATTGACGATACGCAGTGCCGATGGAACCTTTACGGTGAGGCCTCAAGCTGCTGCAGATGCACGTGAACTTCCTCGGCCGGATCTCATCATACTTGGTGTGAAGGCCTATGATCTCGATGAAGTGTTGACTCAGATCGAGTCGGTGCTTACGGAAAAGACGGTTATCCTGACGTTACAGAACGGGATTGATACCGAAGACCGTCTGGTAGCGCGACTCCATCGCGATTGCGTCATCGGTGGTGTGGCGTATATCTATTCGAAAATCGCTGAACCCGGCGTGATTGATCACTACAAGAAAGGCGCCGTCGCAATCGGCGAATTCATGGGACATGAAAGTGAGCGCCTTCTCCGGGTTCGCGATGTGTTTGCGTCGGCCAATATTCCCTGTCATCTGTCCAAAGATATTCGACGGAGTAAGTGGGAGAAGATGTGTTGGAACTGCGTGTTTAATCCGATTACAGTACTCATTGACGACCACGTGGCCAAAGCACTCGACCATCCGGAAATGACGGGCGTGATCCGGCAGATCGTCGGTGAAGTTTCGGCGATCTCTGCGGCGATGAAGGTTCCATTACCGATGGACATGCCGGAACGGGTCGTGAAAGCGACGCAGGAAATTCGCGATATTCATACGTCGATGTATGACGATTGGAAGGCAGGACGACGGACTGAAATCGACTATCTTAACGGCTTTATCGTGCAGAAGGGGCGAGCGCTGGGTATTCCCACGCCGGTGAACGAAGCCCTGACGGCGATGATCAAGACGATCACGGAGAAAGAACCGACTGGGTCCAGTCGAGTTCGGATCGATGGCGCTGTGGTTCAACCGGTTTCGTTCGACCGAGCGGCGCTGGCGTCGCTGCCTGAAGAACATCAGCTGGATGTTTCCACAGTCATGCCTGGGATGCAGGGGAAAGGGATTCGGTTGAAAGGGCTTCTGGATGTTCCGGCCCTGGCGATCGACGCCGATCACGTGGCCGTTCATGCAGCGGATGGAACATACTCGGCCTGTTTGACGCTGCAACAGGCGAAAGAATTTGGGGTATTGCTCTACGAGCTTCAGGGCGCAGCCTTGCCTGATACAAAGGGTGGGCCGTTTCGCCTGGTGACGCCGGGACTCGGCGATCTCTGCGCCAATGTCAAAGGGGTTGCACGCATTGAGGTCGCAAAGGGGCCTGGGAGAGATACGCGACAGACAACCTGTCCTCCCACCCCATGAGTCGGATGAGGGGCGATGGCACGGATCGTGGCCCTTGGCGCCAGTAATCTCACTCGTGGATTCCAGACCATTGTCTCGACCGCGCGATCCGTGTGGGGACCGGACGTTGAAATCCTGGCGGCGCTTGGTCATGGACGGTCGTATGGCGCCCCGAGCCAATTTCTTGTTCGCACGTTGCCCGGCATCCTCAAGTCTGGGCTCTGGGCGGAGTTGGCCCGGCGTCCTCCGATGACCACTAGGGCCCTGGTCACAGACGTGGGCAATGATATTTTGTACGGCTTCTCCGTCGAGCGAACATTAGGTTGGGTCGATGAGGTCCTGCGTCGTCTGCCTCTTGTGACA
>JAHBWQ010000022.1 GCA_019636915.1 Nitrospira sp.
TCCACCGCCGCGTTCAACGCCAACAGATTCGTCTGGAACGCAATCTCATCGATCACCGTGATGATGTCGGCGATCTTCTTGCTGCTCTTATTGATCCCTTCCATAGCCGCAATGGCCTGTTTGGTGACACTTCCGCCCTTATCCGCCGTCTCCCTGGCTTCAAGCGCCAGTTGATTGGCCTGCTTCGCGTTATCGGCGTTCTGTCTCACAGTCTCCGTCATCTCTTGCATGGATGAGGCGGTTTGTTCGAGCGAGCTCGCCTGTTCGTTCGTCCGCTCCGACAGATCGCCATTGCCTCGATTGATCTCCTCGGAACCGCTCGCGACCGATTCCACGACTTCCCGAACGGTCGTGATGGTCTGAATAAGGTTCCGCACGACCGCATTGATACTGGCCTTCACCTTCTCCAGCTCGCCACGGTAGACCCCGGTCATCTCCTGCGTCAGATCGCTGACGGCAACTCGGCCCAGGATCGTTTCTGCCTCGGCCACAAGCCGCTCCATATCAACCGAAGCCTGTTTTTGACCCGTCATATCGCTCGCGAACTTCACGACCTTATATGGCTTCCCCCAGGCATCGACAATCGGGTTGTACGAGGCCTGCAGCCAGAGGTCTTTCCCGCCCTTCCCCAATCGATGATAGACGCCGGCATCGAATTCCCCGCGGTTGAGTTTCTGCCAAAAAGCCGCATACTCCCCGCTGCTTGCATAGGCCGGGTCGCAAAACATCCGATGGTGCCGGCCTTTGATCTCATCGAGCCGATAGCCTAGGACGCTCAAAATGATTGCGTTGGCGTTTCTTACCGTCCCATCCATATTGAATTCAATCATCGCCTGGCCTCGGTCGATGGCTTTCAAGATGCTCTCCGACTCAATCGCCACCAACTTCTGCGCGGTCACATCCATCGCATACTTCACGATTTTGTAGACTTTGCCTTCGGCGTTGAGAATCGGGTTATACGAGGCCTGGACCCAGACCTCCTGGCCGTTCTTGCACCGCCGAGGATACATCCCCGCATCGAACTCGCCGCGACTCAGCTTCGCCCAAAACGCCTGGTACTCGGCGCTGTTCGCATAGCCGGGATCGCAGAACATCCGATGATGCCGGCCCGTGATCTCATCCAGACGGTATCCGAAACACTGAAGAAAATTATCATTCGCCGTGATGATCGTGCCGTCCAGCTGAAACTCGATCACGGCTTGCGCGCGGCTGATCGCGTCGGTCAAGCCGGATACCTCCGCCGTCTTCGCGGCGATCTCCCGTTCTTGGTGCTTGACCATATGCTCCAACTGCTCACCCATCTTGTTGAACGATTGTGCGAGTTGTCCGATCTCGTCTTTCGAATCGACCACGGCCCTCGCCGCCAGATTGCCCCCCTCCAGCTTCACGACCGCCCTGCCGAGGTCGGCCAAGGAATGGCTGATCATCCGTGAGATCACCCAGCCCAAGAGCAGCCCCAGACAGACACCGGCAACTGAGAGCCCAATCAGGATATTGCGGCTGGACTCATACTGGACATTGCTTTCCCTATACACCGCTTCCGCCCGCTTCTCCTTCATCACGGCCAATGCGGAGGCCCTACTCATCACTTGCTGCGCACCGGGGATCGCCTCATGCACCTTCTTGATCGCATTGACATTGTCGCCTCGAAGAGCCAGCTGCGCGGCTTCCTCCATCATCACCATATAAGGAGGGAAGATTTGCTCCAGCTCTGCCGCCGTGGCTTTGACCTCGGCCAGAACAAGCAGCTTCCTGAAATCCGATAACCGATCTACGAATTGTTGTTTCAGTTTGGCGATATCCTTGACGAACTGCTCCTTTTCCGTTTGGTCTACGGAGATAATGGTGGCGCGTGTCAACCGGCTAATACCGGTGATGGCAAGATTGACATCTTTGATCGCCGACAGCCCCTTGAGCTCCCGCTCATACAAGACCGTAATCTTGTCGTTGACGGATGAAAGCGTGGTGATTCCCAAAAGTCCGACCCCCGCCACGACCGCACCGACCAAGCCGAACGCCAGCATCAATTTCACGACCGTCTTCAGATCCCTGAGCTTCGTCATACTGCTCCTGCCCTCCTGTCGGCTCTGTGTGTCATGTCTCAAGTGGCCGGCCCTGTACTCAATCGTTGGTAGGCCAAACTTCTCGGGGTTTCATTGCTTACCGAGAGAATGGATCCTGCTCACTGAAGCCTGCTCCGCGCGTCAGCGCTGCTCTTCTCTCATGCGAAGACGCATAGCCATTCAGCGACACCGGTCACCAGGCCAGACGTAACCCAACGGTCTTCTCGTTGTATCGGTTGTCTCGTGCCAGACTTGAGAAAGCCCACCACAGTCGAAACCGGCAGAATTGCCGTGATTTGAAGACGATGTCGTGCCTGAATCTGACGCTCAACGGCGCCGCACCCTGCTAGAACTCTTGGAATTCGTCGCCGCCACAGTCAGGACGCTCTTTCCCATTGTTCGCGGGCAGGCCGGAGGCAACCTTGCCCCTGGGGATGACCGTTCTCGACGCCATCTGCGCAGCCTCCCGGCCTTTCCCGATTGCGGCAACAGACGCGCGTGGTTGAACCGACGGCGTGCCCATTTTGCCGTAGACATCACGAATGGTGTGCGCAACGGACCGTCTGAGATCGTCGACCGGCGACATCTCGGCTTTCTGCGATTCTGTCGCCTGCAGTTTGAACTGCATCACTCGCTGCAGAAGAGATTGCGCCTGAGATTGAAGCGATTGGCTCGCGCTGGTGGTTTCTTCCACGAGCGCGGCATTCTGCTGCGTCACATCGTCCATCGACAGGATGGACTTGTTGACCTGATCGATGCCGCACGACTGCTCCTGCGAGGCGGCACTGATCTCCGCGATGATATCGGTCACGTGCTTCACCGATCTGACGATCTCTCCGAGTGTCTTTCCCGATTGATTGACCAGCTCGCTCCCATCCGTCACCCGCTGGATCGATTCATTGATCAACCCTTTGATCTCTTTGGCCGCCGTCGCCGACCGTTGAGCCAGGTTCCGCACCTCCGCCGCCACCACCGCAAAGCCCCGCCCATGTTCACCGGCTCGTGCCGCTTCCACCGCCGCGTTCAGGGCCAAGAGGTTGGTCTGGAACGCGATCTCGTCGATCACGGTAATGATGTCGGCAATCTTCTTGCTGCTCCTGTTAATCTCCTCCATGGCGCCCACTGCACGCTCAGTGACCACTCCGCCCTTGTCCGCTGTTTCCCTCGCCGCAATGGCCAGTTGATTGGCCTGCTTCGCGTTGTCCGCATTCTGCTTGACCGTGCTCGTGATCTCTTCCATCGAGGCACTGGTCTCTTCCAACGCCGAAGCCTGTTGACTGGTGCGTAGGGAGAGGTCTTCGTTCCCTTTCGTAATCTGTTGTGACCCTGCCAGCACGCTTTCAACCGCTTCTCGCACCGCCCAGAGAGTCTGCGACATATTACAGACTACGGAATTAATGCTGCCCTTGATACTTTCAAACTCACCCTGGTACGCGCCGGTCATTTCCTGGGTGAGATCGTTGGCGGCCAAACATCCCAATATCCGCCGCGCCTCTTGGAGCGGCTTCACGACCGCATCAAGCAACCGATTGACGTTTTCCGTCAACTCCCTCGATGGGCCGGTGAATTCCTCGGACTTGATGCGCTCAGACAAGTCCCCGACGGCTGCTGCCTCGATCATCTGTTCGACTTTATTCTGAGCCCGCTTTTGGTCCGTGATATCGGTTGCAAGCGCCACCACTTTGAACGTTCGTCCCATCTCATCTTTGATCAAATTGTAGGAGGCTTGCACCCACAACTCCTTGCCGCTCTTGCCCACGATCCGATAGACGCCCGTCTCGAACTCGCCGCGACCTAACTTCTGCCAGAAGGCCGTGTACTCGCCGCTGTTCGCGTAGGCCTGGTCACAGAACATCCGATGATGCCAGCCCTTGATTTCCTCGAGACGGTACCCCGTGGCTTTCAGAAAATTCTCGTTCGCCGTGAGCACCGTTCCGTCGAGCGTGAATTCGATACAGAGATACGATTGATCGATCGCATCCACGATGCCTTTCATATTGTGCCGCGCGATTTCCTGTTCGGTAATGTCATACCGCACACCCAAGTACTTTCGTGGCTTCCCTGTCTTCTTGTCCATAAATGGCGCAATCACGGCATCGACATAATAGGGCGTCCCATCTTTCGCGCGATTCTTCACGACGCCACGGAAGATCTGCCCTCGCCCGATCGTCGCCCACATCTGCTTGAAGACCTCCTTCGGCATATCCGGATGGCGGGTGGTATTATGTCCATGGCCGATCAATTCATCCTGCGGATACTTCGAGACGTGAAGGAATTTATCATTGACCGTCACAATCGTGCCCTTCAGATCCGCCTCCGAGACGATACTGGTGAGATTCATGATGTCCTGACGAACCTTGAGTTCTTCTCGCGTCTGCTCAAGTTCCATCTGAATCGCCGTCCCCTGTGTCGCAAACACCACGACCTTGCCGCGCTTCCCCATCGGGACATACCATGCATGCAGCCACACTTCTTTTCCGTCCTTACCACGATAGGGATGGAGGCCGGATTCGGACGAGCCGCAACTGAGCTTCTCCCACACAGCCTGGTAGGCCGGACCGGCCACGAAGCTCGGCTCGCAGAGTATTCGATGGGACTGTCCCTTGATCTCCGAGAGAGAATACCCCAAGGTCGTGAGGAACTTGTCGTTCGCGGTGCGGACCATCCCGTCATGGGTGAGCTCGACAATCAATTGAGTCTTAGTCAACGCGTTGCCGTATGCCTCCAGATCCGTCATCCCCAACATCTTCCTGAACAGGGCCATCGGTACGACTCCTTTCCGTTCGGCAACATCCATCTGTGCACATAGGATGCGACACCACCCCTGTGCCACGGCTTATCGCTCACCTCTTCCCATAAACCGATCGGTCGCTTCACAAATAAAAAGGCGCATTCCGGCGCTCTCAAAGGGAGCGGCGGAGTGCGCCTTCAACTGACAGGTCTCGCTCCTGCCCGCCCAGGCCGTCAGGCCACACGCCTAACCGATAGGAAATGCCTTGCTATGGCTCTATCGGCTGAGGAGGACAAAGCTTGAGCGGAGCCAAGCACGGAGGCCGAGCGACAGACGACGTGGTTGACGAAACAGATCGCCCGTGCCGCAAGCCACATGGCACGGGCCATATCCATCAGCGGATCATGCGCGATCACTCATCCGCACGAAGCAACTGTTCGATTTTAGTCCTGAGGAGCCCCAGTTCTTTGGACCGAAAGGAGTTTTTTGTCTTTGCGAGCACCTCGACTGTCCCCTCGAGCGCGGCTCGATAAGCCGTGAGTCTGGGGCACTCCATCATTCGGCACACATCAGTGGGCGCCTCGGCATGGCTCAGGAATTGGCTTGTCAGCACAGACCGGAGCCTATCGGACAAAATGGCCATCTTGGTAAAACCTTGCGAGAGATAAGTATCCAGCGACCAGGCCAACTCCGACTCGTTGGTGCCGCTTCCCATCGGAGGGAGGTCCTGATGCAGATGTTCCAATGATGTGACCAGTCGTCTCGCCTCCTCGCGCACGGCGGCAGTCATCCGCAGCATCGTTGTCTTTTTCACCGCCTCGCCCACCGCCCGACGCAGATCCGGCCAATCCACCGGCTTCAGCAAATAATCGGTGAATGAGAGACGTAGAGACTCCACGGCGGTCTGAACCGAGGGATAGCCCGTCACGAGTACGATCGGCAACACCGGAAAGCGGCTGCGGACGTCCCGGAGAAATTCAAACTGCATGTTCCCCGGCATGCGGATGTCGGAAACAAGCACATCGTGCTCCCTCGTCAGCAACCGGTTGGCCTCGTCGGAATCCACTGCACAATCGCAGCAATACCCTTCTTGCTCAAACAGTCTGGCCGTCGAGCGACGGAACGTCTCTTCATCGTCCGCTAAGAGAATTCTCGGGGCGTCAAGCAACATAGGTCATGACCTCCTGTGTGATTATGAAGTTTCAGGTTTCTGGTTCAATGTTTCATGTTCGACGCTTCACGCTTTTCTGGCGCTTCACATTCCGAATTGCAGGTTGTCCGACGACTCGAAACTTCAAATCCGACACGTTAAGCCTGAAACATTACACTTTTACTCCCACCCTATCCCGTGGCAAGCGCATGGTGAATGTCGATCCGCAATGTACCTGCGTGTCGACCTCAATCGTTCCGCCCATCGCCTGCACCAAACTCTGCGAGACGGAAAGACCGAGCCCCATCCCCTTCTGATCCCGCCCGGTCTTTGTCGTATAAAACGGGTCGAAAATATGCGGCAGATGCTCGGGTGCAATACCGGCTCCCTGGTCGCTCACCACCAACCGAACTCCCTCGGCCTCCTCCCGCAGGCTGAGCGTGATCGTCCCCCCTTCGGGGGAGCACTCAACGGCATTGGTCAGTAAATTCAGCAGGATTTGCATGAGATCCCCTCGCGGCACACAGAGCCACTGGAGAGCGGACATCAGATCGACGACGAACTTCAACCGCCGCTGCTGCAGCCGCGGCGTGAGCAACGCTTCCAGATCCGTCACCAGGGTCCAGACATCCACCATCTCGTCTGAGCGAGTTTTCGGTCGACAGAGTTGATACATGTTCTGGATGATCGAGGCCACACGAGCAATCTCACGATCGATCAGCCCGGCGAACTCCGCGCTCGGATGGGCCGGATCGATCGCCTGCCGGACGAGCGTGAAGGCGTTTTTGATCCCGGCGATCGGGTTGTTGATTTCATGCGCGACGCCGGCCGCGAGACGGCCCATCGCCGCCAGTTTTTCTGTCTGCGCGCGCTGCGATTCCAGCTTGGCGATTTCGGCGGTCCGCTCGGCAACCTGGCATTCGAGCTCTTCCGTCCGTCGAAGCCGTTCAACCTCAAGATGCTTCCTCTCCGTAATATCGCGTCCTGCCACTAAACGAACTTCCTTTCCACGATAGTGATAAGGTCTGACAACAACTTCACCGGGAAAGGTGGTGCCATCCTTGCGGCACGCGATGGTTTCGTACGGTCCTCTCACACCATCCCGCATATTGGCGGTGACTCGGTCGAGAGATTCCTCGGCAATGAGATCCAAGATTGATCGGCCGAGCAGTTCGCCTGGTTGGTAGCCGAACATCCGTTCCAAACCTGGATTGACTTCAAGCAAGACCCCCTGATCGTGAATGGCGATGCCGTCGAATGTCGCTTCTGTCAGCAACTTGTACCGCAATTCACTCTCTCGGATCGTCTCCTCTGCTCGGGTGCGCTCAGCAATCTCTTCCTGAAGGGACTGATTCATGAGGGCGAGCTGTGTCGTGCGTTCGGCAACTCGTTGTTCGAGTTCAGCATGAGCGACCCGCAAGGCCTGCTCGGCATTTCTCTGCTCCGTGATATCGGAAATCGATCCGACCATGCGGATCGGACGACCAGAGGTATCCCACACCGCCTGGCCTCGGTCGCGGAACCAGCGATACCCGCCGTCCTTCATCTTCACCCGTACTTCCACGTCATAGGGTTCACGCCGGTCAAGGTGACGACGGGTCGCGCGATCGACCCGATCGGCGTCCTCCGGATGCACCAATCTGATCCACGAAGCATAGGTCGGGACGAAGTCGCTTGACTCAAGCCCGAACAGTTCACGATGGCGGTCGGACCAATACCGTTCTCCCGTCGGAACATTCCAATCCCAAATGCCGTCGTTGGTCGCGCGAGCCGCCAATTCAAACCGTTGCTCACTTTCGAGGACCGCGGCTTCCGCCTGTTTGCGGGCCGTAATGTCCTCCGAAAAGATCACGATCCCGCCGACGGTCCCTTCGGGCCTCAGCCACGGACGGATCTCCCAGCGCGACCACTCCGTGCGGCCGTCGAGCCGGACAAAGGAATCCTCCGCACAGCCCTCAACGGCACCGGCCAAACATCGGCGATGAACGACTTTCCACCGGTCGGGAATCTCCGGGAAGACCTCATAGTGGCTTCGTCCGATCAACCGCTGATCACCCAGATGATAATCCTCTCTCCAGCGCCGGCTCACGGCGAGATACCGCATCTCTCGGTCGAGCATCGCCAACGCGACCGGGCTGTGTTCGATGAACAGCCGAAAATGCTCCTCCCGCTCGGCCAGCACCGCCTCGATCTTTTTGCGGGCGGAGACGTCTTCGCAGACGATGAGCGCCACCGGTCCCGCTGCTTCCGTACCGATGATCCGCACCCGCTCTCGCACCCAGATGATCGTCCCGTCCTTTGTTTTTTTTCTGAACTCCAATGACTCGATGCTGCCGGTCGCATCGGCGAAGATCCTGACCAGTTCCTGGCGAACGAACGCGTGATCCTCTTCGTACACGACGTCGGACACCGGTCGGCCGATCAGCTCATCAGGATGATACCCCAACTGCTGAGATCCGAAGCGGTTGACGGACAGAATCGTGCCGTCCGGCGCCACGGTGAAATACATGGAGGGATTATCATCATACAAGCTGCGGAGCCGTTCCTCGCTTTCCCGCATGGCCGCTTCCGATCGTTTGCGTTCAGTGATATCGCGCACGACGGCGACCACATACTCTCTCTCGTGGCGGATGATCTGTGCGACGACTTCCACGGGAAAGGTCGTGCCGTCCTTGCGCCGGCGCACACTTTCGATCCGCAAGGGGACAACGGTGTCCTGCAAATGCCGCATATGCTTCTGAAACACAGGAGGCGTGACCAGCGGGTCGATGTCCGGCACGGTCAAGCTCGACAATTCCTCCCGCGTATAGCCGATGCTCTCATGCGACCGCCGATTGCCGTCGAGAAATCGTCCGCTGGAGGGATCGATGACCTCGATGGAATCCGTCACCTGATCCAGCAAGACCCGAAACAGTTTCAGGTCCGCTTCCCGCCGCCTCTGCCTGGTGATGTCGCGAAACGACGAGACCACGCCGAGCGGCGGCCGGTCCACGTCCGAGACAATGGGCTGCGTGTTGATCGAAAGCCACACGATCGCCCCGTCGGGCCGATGCACACCCATGACGACGTTCTCGGAAGCGCGGCCGGTTCGGAGCGTTTCCATCGCCGGATGGCTCTCTCCGGGAAACGGCGAGCCGTCTTCGTAGATCGCCCGCCACCGAGGATCGCACGAGGTGCGGCCCACGATCCGGTCTTCGGTCAGTCCCAGAATCCGGCAGGCGCTGGCGTTGCACGAATGGACAATTCCTTGCCCGTCTTGAATGACGACTCCCTCCGCCATCGCCGCCACGACGCTCCGGTGCCGCTCCTCGCTGGCCCGCAGGGCCTCTTCCATCCGCTTGCGGTCGGTGATATCGACGGTGGCGCCGATGAGATGCGTCACCTGCCCGGCGGGATCGAGAACGACATGACCCCGCACATCGGTCCAGATGACCGTGCCGTCTTTTCTGACCATGCGCAATTCATACTGGTAGTCGTCGGCTTCACGCTTCACGATGCGCTGCCACTGAGCCATGGCAAGGGATTGATCGTCCGGGTGTACGATGCTCAGCCAGACGTAGGGATCGGCGGACAGCTCGTCGTCCTGATACCCGAACATGGCTTTCAGGTTCCTGTCTCCGTAGTATGTGCCTGCCCGTATATCCAATTCCCAGACTCCGACTTGTCCCACTGCCGTGGCCCTGGCATACCGCTCCTCACCGAGCATGAGCGTCTGCTCAACGCGCTTCCGATCGGTGATGTTCCTCACGGTACCCACCATTCGGATGGGCCGGCCCAGCTCGTCTCGATACACCATACCATTGCCCTCGAGCCACTGCATCTCGCCGGTCGGCGGCACGATCTGGTGCTCCGTGTGGTAGGGCTTCTGGCCGCTGAGTGCGCGCTCGATGTCCGCATGTAACCCCGGAAGATCCTCCGGGTACACCAACCGTTGATAGGCGTCAAACGTCCCATCGAACGAGCCTCGAGGCAGCCCCTTCACTTCTTCACAGTTCTCTGACCAGATGACCTGATTGGTGAGGATATTCCAATCCCAGGTGGCCAATTTGGCAATGTCCATCGCCATACGAAGACGATCGTGTTGGTCCTGACTCGCTCGTTCGAGCCTCTTCCGTTCCGTGATGTCGCGCGTCAAACTAAGTACCGCCGTGATCGTACCTCCTGCCTCGCACAAAGGAACGGAATGTGTATCCATCCAACGAAGTCGCCCCTTAAGCCCAATGACCCTGAATTCCAAGGTTCCGGCGCCACCATTGAGAGCGGCGCAGTGCACTTCCCAGAACGCCGACTGATCATCGGGGTGAATCAGCGGTATCACGGAACGGCCGACGACCTCCTCCGGCGAAACAGCCTCTATCAGCCTGAGGCCGGCAGGATTCATCGCCAATAGCGTCCCATCTGGAGCAACCGTTTTCACACATTCCGGCTCATGCATGAACATGTCCCGAAACCGTTCCTCACTCTCCCGCACAGCATCCACGCTCCGAGCATGGTCGATGGCAAGCGCCGCAATGCGACCGGTCTGTTCGAGCAACCGGACATCCCGCTCCTGCGGTTCCCTCGGTTCTTGAAAGTATGCGGCAAAGGTGCCGAGCAGGATACCGGTGGCACTCAAGATCGGCTGCGACCAACAGGCCTTCAGCCCATGAGACAGCGCGAGCTGTGCATAGTCCTTCCAGAGGGGATCGGTCGCAATGTCGGCGACGAACACAGGTTTCCTGAAATGGGCGGCGCTTCCACAGGAGCCGATCATGAGACCGATGGGAACACCATGAACAAGCCGATTGTAGGCATCAGGAAGACTGGGTGCCGCTGCGGACAACAACTGCGTTCCCTCCTTGCCGGCCAGCATGACGGCGCAGAGCATCGGCGCCGTCTGCGCCTCGACCGCACGGCACAGGAACCCCAGCACGTCGTTGAGAGGCTGTCCCTTGGCCACCAATTCCAACGTCTGCCTCTCTACGGCCTGAAGCGCTTCTTCCCGTTTACGCTCCGTAATGTCGGATTCGGATCCTGCCATGCGGATCGGCCGTCCCTGCTCGTCCCACACGGCCACACCTCGGTCCAAGACCCACAAGTAGGAGCCGTCTTTTCGCCGCACACGATACTCCTCGCAGAATACTGGTGATTGCTTCGCGAAATAGGCGTTAAGACGGTCCATCACGCGGTTTAGATCATCGGGATGGATGCTGTTGCGCCATATCTCCTCCGAGTCGGACATTTCATACGCCGCGTACCCCCGCATATCGGCCCAGCGGGACGAATAGAACACCGTCTTCGTCACGATATTCCAATCCCACATTCCGTCGTTCGTTCCCATGGCCGCAAGTTTCCACCGTTCCTCACTTTGCCTGAGCGCCTGCTCCGCCTCGCTCCGCAGACGCTTGCTGCGAAGGCCCTCGACTACTTGCCCACAGGTTCCAAGAAACGGTTGGAGGTAGGCGATCAGCGCCTCGTCATAGCCACCGGGCCGGTTGGCGATGCAGACCATCCCCGTCATGACTCCGCCATGGGAGAACGGCAGGCCCAAAATCGCGTGCATCGGTGGGCAGCCGGGGGGCACCCCACCCACCCGTGGATCGTGGGCCGGATCGTCGGCGATCACGGGCTGACCGCTCGTCAAGATGTGATCGAAGAGGGTCTTGAGATGCCTGAATTCGAGCATGGGTGCCTGACGAGCCAAGAATGTGCGGGTCTCGTCGTTCCAGGCGATGTTGGTGATCTCAGTGGTCCTCAATACAGGCTGATCTTCGTCGGACCGCACTTCTCCGATAAACCCATACTCGCTGTTCGTCAGCCGCAGCAATTCTTCCAGCAGAACATTCCATACCGCCTCCGGTTTTGCCTCATTGATAAAAAGCGATTGCACACGGGAGATCGACGCCAAAAGTTGCTGCGTCGCCTGCTCTCGTCTCTCCGTGAGCTTGCGTTCGGTCACATCCTTGGCAAAGCAGTAGTGCACTGACAGTTCTT
Organism: Nitrospira sp.; assembly: GCA_019636915.1. Classification (GTDB taxonomy): domain Bacteria; phylum Nitrospirota; class Nitrospiria; order Nitrospirales; family Nitrospiraceae; genus Nitrospira_D. The sequence continues at coordinate 11,918 of JAHBWQ010000022.1, forward strand.
TCGCCTCGCTCTGCGGCTTCACGATGACGACGTACTTATCGAATACGGTGCCGTCTTTTCGGATTCCTCTGAACTCGCCTTCTGCCTTCCCGACCGCGAGCATCCGACTGAATGCCGCCACGACAGCCGGCCGATCCTCCGGATGCACCGTAATTTCCCAGGATTGTCCGACCAACTCCTCCGGACGATAGCCCAACAGCGCCGCATATTGTGCATTCACAAACAGATAGCGCCCGGCACGATCGAGCTTCGAAATGCCCTCCATTGCGAGCTCGACCGCAGTATTCGCTTCGCGCAAGGCCTCTTCTACCTTCTTCCGTTCGGTAATGTCTCGAGAGATGCCGAACAACCCGCGGACGCGCCCCTCGGAATCGAACGTCGGCCCTTTGGTCGTGAGAAACGTCCTCGATTCTCCGTTCCCCGCCGTCAGGGTTTCCTCCATCGTGATGGTCTCGCCACTTGCCATCACGAGCCGATCCTGCTCCATGATCATGTGCGCAACGGCGGGAGGAAACAGCAGACGGTCGTCCTGCCCGATCACCTCCTCCGAATGCTTACCGATGAACCGAACCGCCGAGGCATTACACTGCAGATAACACCCCGCCTCATCCTTGATATACACGGCATCAGGCGTTCCCTCGATGATCGCCCGTAGAGACCGACAGCTCTGGTCGACCATGTCGCTGCCGACGCGGGGGACATCCTGTCCGTGATGGATTTGCTCATTCATACTCAAGTACCATGGTTGTCATTGACCACGCGGACACACTCCGGCGCGCATAACGATCCGAGCAAGACAACGGATGTGAGGACCCGACGGTCGACCAGGCTGGATACAGGAACGAGGGGAGAGGCCATCAACGTCTGTGACATACTACCCCTACGTTATTGGACCTCTTGATGACGGCTAAGTATTGCATCGATATGCCGTCGCTCCTAACTATTTACATGTTTCGGCGATGCCGTCCATCGAGCCGTTCGGCTGGATCTGAACAGCCCTGGCTGGTTACGACAAGATGCGTCGGTGGTCGTGCGTGAAGTATCGTACGTGAAGTGTGAAGCGCCCAGAGACTGTGAAGCGTATCACGTGATGCGTCTCTCGTCTTCTGATCCGGACGCTTGACGTTTCACACTTCACGCCCGCCTTGACGGCCGTTTCCCCCCTTGCTCTTCGTCTCCGCCGCCCGTGCGGCCATCATCACGGAGAAGAACATTCAAGGGCCGCCGGATCTTGTCGTCGAAATCCTCTCCGCCGGCACCCGGAAAATCGACGAGGTGATCAAGCGTAAACTCTACGAACGATACGGGGCGCGTGAATACTGGATCGTGGACCAGGAATTGGAGAGCATCAAAATCTATCGACTGACCGACCTGGGGTATGTCCGAACCGCGGGACTTACGCAGGAAGCGAACGACAGCCTCTCTACCCCGCTTCTGCCGGGCTTCCAGATGCCGCTCGGTGAGCTCTTTACGTAGGCCGAGATTAGTCTGGTGAAGCGTGTGACGTGAAGGGTGAAGCGCCAGAATCCGGAAACGAATACGCTTCACGCACTCCTGTCGCTTCACGCTTCACGAGATACACTTCACCGCATCTAAAATTCTTCAAACTCACCCCCTGAGCTGCGGCGATCCTTCCCATTCCCGGCTACGGCACCAGCGGGCTCTTTGCGCAATGCAGGTTTCTCGACAATCGGCTTTTTTGCGATCCCCTTGGGGCCTGAGACCTGCGTCACCGGCTTGCTGGCGGTCGGAGGGACGACAGGTCGTGTGATCTGCCGAGCCCCCTGAGGCCGATCCACCTGGTTGGTTTTAAATCCCTGGACCTGCTCGAGCAACTCCCTGGCCTGTTCTCTCATGGACTGGGCTGCGGAGGTGGTTTCTTCAACCAAGGCCGCATTCTGCTGGGTTGTTTCATCCATGGACATCACCGCCTTGTTCACTTGATCAAGCCCGGACGCCTGCTCCTGCGACGCCGCACTGATCTCTGCGATAATATCCGTCACCCGCTTGACCGAGCTGACAATCTCTTCCAGCGTCTTGCCCGATTGATCGACTAACTCGCTGCCGTCCGCCACCCGTTGAATCGACTCATTGATCAATCCTTTGATCTCCTTGGCCGCCGTCGCCGACCGTTGCGCTAGGTTCCGCACTTCCGCCGCCACCACGGCAAAGCCCCGGCCATGTTCACCGGCCCGCGCCGCTTCTACCGCCGCATTCAGGGCCAAGAGGTTGGTCTGGAACGCAATCTCATCGATCACCGTGATGATGTCGGCGATCTTCTTACTGCTCTTGTTGATCTCGCCCATTGCATCCACGGCTTTCTTAGTGACGGCCCCGCCCTTATCCGCCGTCTCCCGAGCCGCAATCGCCAGTTGATCGGCTCGTTTGGCGTTGTCGGCGTTTTGCTTCACCGTCGACGTCATTTCTTCCATCGACGCCGCCGTTTCTTCAAGAGCTGACGCCTGCTCACTCGTTCGCTTCGACAAATCGTCATTGCCTTTCGTAATCTGTTCAGAGGCACTCGACACAGCTTCGACCGTATCCCGGACCGTTCCAATGGTATCGGTCAGGTTGGAGATGGCGGTATTGATACTCACTTTGATCTTGTCCATTTCCCCCGCGTATGTGCCCTGGACCTTATGGGTTAAATCGCCATCCGCAAGGGCCGTGAGAGATTGCTGGGCTTCAGCCATACAGGCCTCCAACTCAGCTTGTGCCTTTTTCTGCACCGTGATGTCGGTCGCGAGCTTCACCACTTTAAAAGGCCGCCCCATTTCATCTTTGATCGGGTTATACGAGGCCTGAATCCAGATCTCCTTCCCTCCCTTACCCACCAGACGGTACACCCCCACATCGAAGTCCCCTCGATTCAGTTTTTGCCAAAACGCCGCATACTCCGGCGAACTCGCATGCGTAGCCTCACAGAACATGCGGTGGTGTTGGCCCTTGATCTCATCAAGGCTGTATCCCATGGTTTTCAAGAAATTCTCATTGGCCGTCAGGATCGTCCCGTCGAGCTTGAACTCAATGGAGGCATAGGACTTGTTAATCGCGTCCATGATCCCCTGCATGTTTTGACGCTGGACCTCTTGCTCGGTAATGTCGTACCGCACCCCGAGATATTTTCGCGGCTTACCGGTTCTCTTGTCGACAAAGGGGGCGATGACCGCATCGACATAGTACGGTGTGCCGTCCTTGGCGCGATTCTTCACGACGCCTCGAAAAATCTGCCCTCGGCCGATCGTGGCCCACATCTGCTTGAACACCTCCTTCGGCATATCCGGGTGGCGGGTCGTGTTGTGCCCGAAGCCGATCAATTCATTCTTCGGATATTTCGAGACCTGGAGAAACTTCTCATTGACCGACATGATGTCGCCTTTAAGATTGGCCTCCGACACGATGCTGGTGGTGTTCATGATGTCTTCACGGACCTTGAGTTCTTCCCGCATGTGTAGGATTTCAACTTGCTTCTCCGTCACATCGGACGCGAACTTCACCACCTTGTAGGGCTTCCCCTTCCTGTCCATCAGCGGGTAGTAGGCCGCCTGAATCCAGACTTCCTTGCCGCCCTTCCCGACCCGCTGATAGGTTCCGGCATCGTACTCGCCGCGATTCAGCTTGGCCCAGAAGGCCTGATAGTCCGGGCTGTTCACATAGGCCGTGTCGCAAAACATCCGATGGTGCTGGCCCTTGATCTCGTCCAACGTATAGCCCAAGGTCGTGAGGAAATTCTCGTTGGCCGTACTGACGGTGCCGTCCATTTTGAACTCGATGATGGCCTGGGTCTTATCGATCGCCGCGAGCTTCAGGACAAGTTCCTTGGCGTCGACTTTCACTGGTCGTTGCTTTGCAGAGCCTTTTGCTTTCGCCATTTCTAACTCCTCCTTGTGGACGTGGCGCCGGATTCAGAGCCGCATCGCGGACGCCATCCAGCCTGATGATGAGAGACATGTTCAGAACGCACACGCTCGACACGTCGATCTGCCGGTTGCTCATGGCCACAGATCGACCAAAAAGACAACGACAGAGCCATGCTCCCTTGGACTGACTTCAGGTGCCGCACAGCGGCATATCCGAACAGAGCACGTTTGCCTGAGACAGGCATGGGAGCAATTTGCCGCGCAACAAATCTTCAAGGGAATTGACCGGATTCGTAGCCTTTCGATGAGACCGCAAGGCAGAGGTCATCGACCGTTCACTGTTTTGCTGCATTGTTTCTCCCACGGAGAGGTCCGGCCTCTTTCGCTCCAGATGAGCGTCCGACCCGCAACCCATCATTTGCCGGTACCTGCATGCCGTTTCAGTTCACGCCATCCATCAAGCCGTTACAGCTGTGTTGTTTTCCGCCAGATCGCTGTCGCTCAGCAAGCGATCCATATCCAAGAGCGCCACCAGCTTATCTCCCGATTTGCCGATGCCGTTCAAAAAGCTCACATCGACTCTTGCGCCGAACTGAGGCGTCGCCTGAATATCTTTCCGGTCGATATTCAACACATCGGACACGGCGTCCACCACCAGCCCCATCACTTTATCGCGAACGACGACGACGATGATGACCGTAAACGTCGTGTAGTCGATCGTCGGCATGCCGAATTTGGTCCGCAGCTCGACGACAGGGACGATCGTCCCTCGGAGATTGAGCACGCCCTTGATATGCGACGGTGTGTTGGGAATCCTCGTGACGGCCGTATACCCCTTAATCTCCTGGACGCGGAGGATGTCTACGCCGTAGAGTTCCTCCCCAAGATTAAAGGTCAGAAACTGGCTATCGTCCGACGTCAGCCCGATCTGCTGGTTGAGTTCTTTCGTTGTGGTTTCAAGCGCTGCTGCCGCCATAGATCCTCCTTCGTGAAGCCTATTCTCTTCCGTGTCTGAAGTACTTCTTTCAGCCGCAGTCCCTTCCGCCCTCGGAAATTCTCCCATTCATGAGTCGATACGATTCTGTCGGATCTACCATGCAAGTCTTGAACGGCGGAAATGGACCGGCCCCAGTCGCTCACAGCGAAACACCTAGCCGCCTTCTCGTTACGCTCTCACACCCTGCCACGCCAGATCATGACGAATCGCCTTGTGCGGATGGAGCCGCCTGGCGCGCTCCAACAACAACGCTCGCGATTCCGGATACGCCGCATCCGGCACGCAACAGTCGCCGATCGGACAGACCGAGGCACACTGAGGTTCGGCGAAATGTCCGACACATTCCGTACATCGCTCGTGGGAAATGACATAGGTCGTGCCATCGACCCCCTGCCCCTTGCTCACAGAATGGCCGCTTGCTTCGGCCTCGCTTCGCTTGTCGAAAATCGCCTGGTTGGGACAGGCCGGCAAACAGGCGTCACAAGCGATGCAGTTGTTGTTGATCATAAGCGCCATAGGCGGACCTCCATGCCGATGCCGATCAGACCGCCCTCAGGAGATGTCCGATCTTCTCTCTTGTGGTCCGTAGATACCGCACAGTAGCCGGGTGAGTATCGGTGTAAATTCGAACTGGGTCAATCGCCGCAGTTTCTTGATGAGTGTTTGGACTCTGACGCAATAATACGGCGCATACCCGCCCTATCATCTCCCTGATTTTTTCAGAGGCGATCAAGATCGAACGGCGCCTCTACCCGACGCTCAGACTTCTCGATTCCATTGGGATTGTTTTACACCAACCTTTTAGTCGGAGTCCCGAGGACAAAACATCCGCATGCATCAAGCGCTTCCTTGCCTCACCCTACAAGTCGTCAAACCATGGACTCGTCTATTCGCCAACAACCGTATCGGATTATTGGAGAAAATCTTGAGAGGAAACGCGCGATGACCGACGCGAGAAAGGCGCGCGGAGAGGCGGTTCCCTGCAACAGACCTGCTATCGGAGAGCAATGGATATGCTGGATTTGGAAATCCACGCCAGAGCGCATCCATCGAGGTTGCACGCTGCGTCACCGTCTCCACTCGATTCGGCTAGAACGATTCGAATTCCTCAGTCTTACGCCAACGATCCTTCTCATTACCGACGGCGAGCGCGACGGGCACCTTGTCCTGCGCGCGATTTATCGACGCGTTCGCCCCTGCCCGCTGACCATTGTTCGGCACAGCGCTCTTGGCCGGCGGCTTAGGCACGAGATATAGCACATCACCTCTTACAGCCGACGGAGATGACGCACGACCCGTGGTGGGGGCGACCTTGAATACTTCCACCAGGCGTAAGAGATCCTTGGCCTGGTCCTTCATAGACTGGGCGGCAGACGTGGTCTCTTCTATCAAGGTCGCGTTACGTTGCGTCGTCTCGTCCATCGCCATAATGGCTTTGTTGATCTGTTCGATCCCGCCTGCCTGTTCTTGTGAAGCCACGCTGATCTCCGCGATGATATCCGTCACCCGCTTAACGGAGGTCACGATCTCATCCAGTGTCTTTCCGGATTGATTGACCAGTTCGCTCCCGTCGGTCACGCATTGGATCGACTCGTTGATCAGCCCCTTGATCTCCTTGGCCGCCGTCGCTGAGCGCTGTGCCAGATTCCGCACCTCGGCCGCCACCACGGAAAAGCCTCGCCCATGTTCGCCCGCACGGGCCGCTTCGACCGCCGCATTCAGGGCCAAGAGGTTGGTCTGGAATGCGATCTCATCGATCACGGTGATGATGTCGGCAATCTTCTTGCTGCTTTGATTGATCGCCCCCACCGCCTCGATCGCTTTCATGGTGATGGCGCCGCCTTTGTCCGCGATATCGCGGGCCGCGATGGCCAGCCGGTTCGCCTGCTTCGCGTTGTCGGCGTTCCGCTTGACCGTGCCGGTCATCTCTTCCATCGTGGCGGTGGTTTCTTCGAGTACAGAGGCCTGTTCAGACGTCCGCATCGAGAAATCCTCCGTGCCGGTCGAGACTTCGCTGGCCCCGTTGGAGACGCTCTCCGAGGCCTGATTAACCTGCACAACGATCTCGCTGAGTTTGTCCAACATGCGGTTGAACGCGCCCGCCATCGCGCCCAATTCATCGTTGGCCTGGAGATCAACCCGCTGGGTCAGATCCCCTTGCGCCGCCTGCTGGATCACGGCACTGACTTTCTGCAAGCCGGTGGCCAGCAACCGCGCAATTATCCACCCAAGGAGCAGACCCGCCCCCATGCAGCCCAGAATGATCCCCACCACCAAGATCCGTGCGTCGGCAAAGGTCTTCTTGGCCTCCTCATACCGGACCTGCGACTGTTTAAATTTAAACTCGACACACTTATCCAAGAAATTGACCACGGCTCGATATTTCGAACCGCTCTCCTGCAACACAATCGCCGCTTCATCATATTTGCCCTCGGCGAGCAACTTGAGCGTCTTCTCTCTTCGAATCGTGCGAAGCTCCCCTTGCGCCCGTGTGAAATCCTCGAATAAGATCCGCATCTCCTCCGTAAAGATCGCTTTCTGGAATTCCGCTTGCCCTTCGTCGTACTTGGCTTCCAGCTCAGCGATCCTCTTTATCATGTCCTCACGCAATGCCACATTTTTTGCCAGCACGGCGGTCGTGAGGTCGGCACGGATCTGGCTAACCAGGTACCGCAGATCGCCCAACATCGCGACCTGCTTGAGTTACTTGACATAGAGCAACTCGACCACATCGTTGATGCGGCTCATATTGCTGAGCGCAAGCACGCCCACCAGCATCATGAAAACACCCATCAGCGCGAAACCCGTCATCAGCTTCGACATCGCTTTCATGTTGAGAAACCAAGCAAACATGTTGGCTCTTCCTTTTCTTAGTCACATAGTACTGTGACGGCTATGTCGGATCGCTTTCGCACCCATGTGTCGGATGCACTGGCAAGACGAGGCCCGACGGATAATCGTAACGGCATTCGCCGATTCGGCCTCCACGAGTCTTTGCCTGGCATCGCTTTGACTGCCTGCACACATGGTTTCCTATCCATGACTTCCTCGAAGGCGATCGTATCCTGGCGTGGCCTTCGTCACGACGATCATCAGCCTGCCTGGGCGACCGCCCAGGTTGATGACTATGCCGCCACCGGCACTCCTCGGCGAGCGATCTCCAGCAGGCCTCGCACGTCCAAAATGAACCCCACTGTTCCATCGCCGAGAATCGTCGCCCCGGCGATGCCCTCGACCTTTCGGAAATTCTGCTCCATGCTCTTGATCACTACCTGCTGCTGGCCGAGGATCTCATCGACCATCACTGCGACACGTTCGCCCTCCGTCTCCAGAATGAGGAGGATGCCTTTCACCACATCCGTATACTCGGGTTGCAAATTGAACACTTCGTAGAGTCTCACCATGGGAAGATACGTTCCCCGCACATTGATCAACTCGCCCTTCTCGACGACGGTCTTGACCGTTCCTTCCTTCGGTTGAATGGACTCCAAGATTGAGAGTAACGGAACAATATAGGTTTCCTTTCCGATTCGAACCGTCATGCCCTCGATGATCGCAAGCGTCAGCGGCAATTTGAGCGTGAAGGTCGTCCCTTTGCCCAGCGCCGTCTTGATCGTGACGGTACCTCCAAGCGCCTCGATGTTGCGCTTGACGACATCCATCCCGACGCCGCGACCGGAAACATCCGTGATTTTCTCCGCGGTCGAAAACCCAGGCTTGAAAATAAGCGGCCAGATCTGGTCATCGGTCAGCTTCTCGTTCTCTCCGATCAACCCCTGCTTCACAGCCTTGGCCAGGATTTTTTCCCGATTCAGGCCACGTCCATCATCTTCGACCGTAATGCAGATGGTCCCACCTTCATGGAAGGCATTGAGCCTGATGGTCCCAACCTCTGGCTTGTTATTGTCCATGCGTTCCGCCGGCGGCTCCAGCCCATGATCGGCCGAATTGCGCACCAGATGCGTCAGCGGATCGCCGATCGATTCGATCACCGTCTTATCCAGCTCCGTTTCTTCACCTGAGAGAACCAACTGAATTTTCTTCCCGGCTTTGGACGAGAGATCACGGACCAGTCTGGGGAAGCGACTGAAGGCCGTACCGATTGGCAACATGCGAATGCTCATCACCCGTTCCTGAATCTCGCGCGTGTTCCGCTCCAACTGCGCCATCCGCTCAAGCAACACATGAAGCTGGTTCATTTCGAAACGCATGCCCAAATCACTCAGCATAGATTGGGTAATGACCAATTCGCCCACGAGATTAATGAGCTTGTCGATCTTGGCCGTGTCTACACGGATCGAAGCCGTGTCGGCTTTCTTGGATTGAGCGGTTGACTCTTGCTGCCGCTGCTTCTGGAGGGCCTGTTCGACCTGCTGTGAAGTCACGACCTTCTGCTCGACTAGAATTTCCCCGACTTTTTTTTGTTGCGCCAGCGCTTGATCGAGGGCAGCGGATGAGACGACCCCGCTTTCAACCAGAATCTCGCCGAGTGGCTTTGGCGCTCCGTCTTCGATGCGTTGCTCGTCGTTCGTGAAGCGTATCTCGTGAAGCGTATCTCGTGAAGCGTTGTTCGCCGAGTCTATCTTGTCCTTGGACTCGGGCGCTTCACAGGGTTCTATCACGAGTTTGCTCTCCTCACGAACAAACTCAAACACCTTCTCAATCACCTTCAGATCCTTCGACGTCGCAAGCTGCATGCTCCAGGAGAGGCAACATTTCTCCGGATCAATGTCGGTCAGATCCGGGAGACGTGACTGATCCATCACGATATCGGTCAGCGTCCCGAGACCTCTCAGCTCACGCATAATCTGAAGCGGATCGAGCCCTCGTTGGAACAGCCAGTCGGGAGGGGTCCACCTGATAAGAAAGGTTGAGGTCAAGCCTGAGATTACGGAAGATTTTGAGGGGGTATCCTTAACCTTAGCCTCAACCTTCAGGTCGCTGGCTACCGCCAATTCTCCCGTGAGCCGCTGTACCGTCTCGTCATCGACCGCCGCGCCGCTCTTCGTCGCGTCAATCAATGTCTTCAAGCAATCCGTCGATTTCAGGAGCAGGTCCGCTACCGCCGGCGTGACGGCCTTTTGCCCGTTCCTCAGAAAATCAAGCAACGTCTCCATCTTGTGAGTGAATTGTGAGACCGCCGTGAACCCGAACATTCCCGCCCCGCCCTTGATCGAATGGGCTGAACGAAAGATCTTATTGAGCAAGTCGCGATCCTCAGGATTCTGCTCCAGGGCCAACAGTCCTTCTTCAACCACGGCCAAATGCTCGGCCACTTCATCAAAAAAAGCATCTTGAAATTGTGCAAAATCGTTGCTCATCCTCGACCTCGCTGTTCGTGAAGCGTCGCTCGTGAAGTGCGTGATCCTCCAGATCCGGCCGCTTCACGTTTCACGCGATACGTTTCACGCTCTTATGCCGGCAATACTTTCGCGATCGTCTTCAGTAAGACTTCCGGATTGAACGGTTTGACAATCCACCCCGTCGCCCCAGCTTCTTTTCCGGCTTGCTTCTTCTCCAGCGCTGACTCTGTCGTGAGCATGAGGATGGGGGTGAATTTGAAGGCGCCTAATCGTCGTAATTCTTTGATCAGTTCAATGCCGTCCATTCTCGGCATATTAAGGTCCGTCACCACGATATCCATCTTTGGCCCGGCCGCAACTTTCTCCACCGCATCTTTCCCATCCTCGGCCTCCACCACAGAAAATCCGGCGTTCTTGAGTGTAAAGGCCACCATCTGCCGCATGGTAGGTGAATCATCGACGATCAGCACGGTCTTGCTCATGTTGCCCCTCCGACATCAATCTGCAAGGATATGTTTCCTTGTTTCATCGGCACTCGTTAGAATAGCGTGACAGAACCGGCATCCTCTCCCGATCGATCGGTCGGCACTGGCTCTCCATAGTCCAGTTGTATTGCCGTCTCGTGCAGGCGGCGTTCCTCTTCCATCGTATAGATGCGTTCGATTTCTTGCAGCGCAGCAATCTCTTTCTTGGCATCTTCGTCCCGCGGACCTTTTAACAACGCTTGAAGATGACTCTTCAGCTGATCCAATGCCATTCCGACATGCTCTAACTTTTGACGCGTCATATCTTGGAACTGCATCGCCATCACAACCTTGGAAAGACTTGTCGATTGTTCTCCTGTCATGAGCGCCCCACCGGCGTGGGACAGCATTCGGAGATGCACCATCAACTCCATCGTCGCTCGTTCGGTTTCACAGGTCACCGCAGTCATTTGTGCCTTCAACACAGGGATAATGCGCACGGCCTCGACCGCGAAAGCTTCCCATGCCTGCTGCTGCTCTTGTAGCATCCTGAAAGCCGCCTCACTGGCAACACCCGAACATCTCGCCCTTCCGCCCTCGGCTTCGGCGGAATTCATAGGCCTGCTCCCGCAGTCACTCCAACAAACCTACACAAGCCAGATCGCATGGATGATATGGGCATGATACGGTCTCTACCTCCTGCATCCTGAATCGAAAGCGGCTTGATGTCCGCCTCCCTTGTCAACCTCGTCACTCGCTCAGCGAATCGGCAAATCCCAGCTGATTCAATTTCGTCTGCAACTCCTCGGAAATACCTGTTACGACCATGCGTCCCTGCTTCCGAGCGGCCAGCATCAGCTGAATCGCGGCCGTATCTACCCGGGCAACGCCGCTCAGGTCCAGTGACACCAACCCATCGTTTGCAAGCAGGTTCACCAATGATGTTTTAAATTCAACTGCCTCAAAAATGGTCAGATCGCCTGTTGGAGCCAAGTGTCTGAGATTCTGACTCTCGCCCTTAGAGAAGCCGGTTGCGGAGGAATCAGCCATCATCGAGTCAGGTATCCTTTCCTTGCAATCACTCACGAATATTGTCGGCTGTTTTTCATCGATCCTTGAGCAGGAGCTGGCCGAAACCCAGGGCTGCTCTATGGTATTCGCACGTGTCCTTCTATGGTCGGTTCCGTCACCAACTCCGATGCGTTCGGTGGCACATCGTCCGTCGATCGTCCCAACATGTCCGAACCATTCTCTGCCTGAGGGATTGGAGCAGGCGGAGCCTGTTCAAGAATGACGACCTCCACCCGGCGATTTTTGGCTCGCTGTTCCGAGTCAAGATTGGCCGTGATCGGCCTTGTATCGGCATGTCCCACGGCAGCCAGTCGTTCCGACGACACGGCAAACAACTCAGACAAGACTCTGACGACCATCACCGCACGTGCCGCAGAAAGTTCCCAGTTGGAAGGAAATTGTGCAGTCCGTATGGGAACGTTGTCCGTGTGCCCCTCAACCCTGGTGTACCGGTTGAGTTCCACAATGGCCGTGCTCAGACCTTCAAGAAACGGCAACGCTTCGCTGCGTATGGCTGCATCGCCGCTGTTGAACAGCAGCTGATCCGGAATGGTGATGACGATATCTCCGTTCACCCGTTCCGTGATCCGCACCAAGGCCAACTGCGGCGAGGCTTTAATTCCCTTCACGAGATTTCGGAGTTTACGGATCGCCACATCCTTGCTCCCCGGAGCATCGGGTGCCGTCAATGCCTGTTTGTTGGTACTCAACGTCAACGGGGTTGGAGAGGACGGTGGGCTGACGATCGGATTCAGCGCGGCCTTGATCGACTCGCTCACGGTTCGGTACTTTCCGACATTGACGGAGGAGATCGAGTACATCACGACAAAAAAGGCGAACAGCAACGTGATAAAGTCCGCATAGGAGACGAGCCATCGCTCATGATTTTCATGCTCTTCATGCTTATGTTTCGCCATCTACAACCGTACCTCGTGAGACGTGACGCGTATCTCGTGTACGCGCTTCACGTTCGTCCTCTGAACTTCAGTGGCCCGAACTGATCACCCTGAAGTCCGGAACGAGAAACTTGGAGTCATATTGAACGACGTCTTACTTCTTCCCTTCCTTCGTCCGTTCGTTGTGCGGCAGCACGCCTTCCAGCTTCTCCTGTAAGAGTCGAGGGTTTTCCCCCTGCGCAAGCCCCGCCAACCCCATAATCATCAAGTTTCTGGAACCGGCTTCTTCCTTCAGCTTCAATTTGATCTTGTTGGCCAAGGGCAAGAAAAAGAGGTTTGCCGCTCCCACTCCGTACACCGTCGCCACGAATGCCACTGCGATTCCGCCGCCCAACTTTGATGGATCGGCCAGATTTTCCATCACGTGAATGAGACCGAGCACGGCTCCGATAATCCCGACGGTCGGTGCATACCCACCGGCTGCTTCCCAGACCTTCGCCGCGATCACACCTTGCTCTTCGTGGTGCTCTACCTCAATTTCGAGAATCTCGATTACCGCTTTGGGTTCTGTCCCGTCGACAATGAGCTGAACCCCCTTTTTCATGAACGGATCCGTGATAGTTTTGAGCTTCCCCTCCAAGGCCAGCAATCCTTGTTTCCGCGAGATATTCGCAAGCTCCAAGATGAGTTTGATCGTACCTTTGTTGTCGATGTGGGGGCCTGAGATCGCGATGGTCAGCGCGCCGAAGGCCTTGATCACCACCGGCAACGGATTCTGTATGCAAATGGCACCAAACGTGCCTCCGATCACGATGATGAACGCCGTCAGCTGCATGATCGAGCCGATGTGCCCACCTTCGAGCACCTGGCCTCCGATAATGGAGCCTAAGGCGATCACGATCCCAAGAATTGTTGCGATATCCATTCGCCATCGCCCTCACGCATGCAACCGATCAAGTGTTACCGGTTTCTGTTTGGAAGTGTGCGGTTTCGAGCTTTCCGTCAACAGGGCATGCCACAACCTGCTCTCTGGATCCCTATTTGAACCCGAATTGCGCCAAGATATCGTCGGCCACTTTCTGCTTCATGGCAGTGGTCTTTGACTCTTCAAGTTGTTTCAATAAATGGCCTGCTGCGCCGTCCTTCACCACCGTCTCTCCGTTCTGTTGCAGACCAAACACCACCACGAGTTCCATTAACTTATGCTGCACTTCATCGAGAATCGAGACTAACTTCTTGACCCGCTGCGCCACCAAGTCTTGGAAGGACAATGCCGTCATGATGTCGGTTAAATATTTCCCCTCTTGAGCCACCACGGTATTGATGTTGTTCAGTCGCTCTGCGAGCTTGGTACAGTCCATGGTCTGCAAGACCTCAATGACTGTTCTCAGTTCTTTCCCGATGCGGCTGTGCTCATCCTGAATCAACTCCGTCAATCGCATCACCTCGAGCGTTCCTTCTTCTGTCATCTTGTTCAGATCACTCAGATGGGAGGAGGCCGTCGGCAATTGCTGGCTGCTGGAGATGATTTGGGATCCCGCTTCGGAAATAGCTTTCGTCGCGTTTTCGACAAACCGTGCTAAGTCGCCCAGCTCTTCGTAGAGTTTATGCTCCCGTTTGTTCACTCTTGTCACCCTTGAGTCCGCTCAGGCACGAATGTCTCGTGCACTCCATGCTACTTGAATATCTTTGCAAGTTTCTCTTGCAAGGTCTCAGCCGTAAACGGTTTCACGATGTAATTACTGACTCCCGCTTGTATGGCTTCCACCAAATTGCGCTGTTGCGCCTCAGCCGTGACCATGAGGACAGGTATGGCTTTCAATTGTTCGTCGGCCCGAATGGCTCGAAGCATCTCGATCCCCGTCATCACCGGCATATTCCAATCTGAGACGACGAAATCATACTTACTCGCTTTCAGTTTCTGCAGACCGTCTTGTCCGTTTTCGGCTTCGTCGATATTGGAAAAGCCAAGTTGTTTCAGAACATTCTTCACAATTCTTCGCATCGTGACCATGTCATCCACGACGAGAATTTTCATGCTTGGATCGGCCGGCATATTGCCTCCTTTTCTCAGCTCACTACCAAAACTCCAACCGCAGTAGATGATCGGTTGAGAATGTCGAAATTTTTCATCATAGATCGGAGTGATTGTTGAACAACCTGGATCCTGATGGACGACCGCGCTTGACGCTTACCAAGCGAGAAGGGCTCATGTGTGCGTGTGGAGAGCGGTTCACTCGCATGATCACATCGCGGGGTGCCTCATACTCACCGCTCATGCCCGCACCCTCATTCGGCGTGCACCGGGATAGCAAATGACCATGCTTCAACGGCTCACGCAATGTTCGGCGCGTCACGCGGCTTGCTTGGACCGGCTGTGCATCCACTCATGGATGTCACGCCGGAGGAAGCGCCAATGCTTTCCGATTTTGGACGCCGGGAGTTCACCGCCTCGTGCCAGTTTGTAGACCGTGGACTTGGGCACGCGAAGAAACCGTGCCACCTCCATGACGGTGAGAATTTCTCCGTCCCGAGCGGCGCCCGTTTCGGATTGAGTCGCCGTTTCAGCAGATACATCACTATTCATAACGACTGATATATCGGCGTATCAGCTGGAAAACTTAAGTTGCCGTTTAGACCATCTCTCCATCATCAGAAGTCATTTCTTTCCACTGTGTGCAGCTAGAAGCAGGGCTGTTCAGATTTCACGGATAGCGACCGAAGAAGACTCTGACAGTTTCTCCAAACAAGCAGAAACCAATCTCAATGGCACAGATCATCTCCGTCGCGTCAGGAAAAGGTGGAGTCGGAAAAAGTGTCGTCGCAACCAATCTGGCCCTGCTCCTCGCCAGGAAGGGCAAGCAGGTAGTGCTCGCGGACCTGGACATCGGCGGGGCTGATGCCCATATCCTCCTTGGCCTCCTCAACCCGTCCATAACCTTGACCGACTTTCTCACTCATCGAGTCGAACGATTGGATGCCCTGGCTCAACGACTCCCGCTTCATCCCAACTTGAGGATCATCCCCGGCACCGGCGATACCTTGGCCACTGCCAACATGCCCTATTCCCAGAAAAAGCGTCTGATTCGCCATTTTCAAGACATCCATGCGGACATCATCCTTGTCGATATCGGAGCCGGAACGAGCTATCATGCGCTCGATTTTTTCCTGATGGCCGACCACCATATCGCCGTTGCGACTCCGGACCCAACGTCGGTCCTGGACCTCTATCGATTCATTAAGCTGGCGGCTATTCGTCGTGTGCTTTCGATGTTCCTGATGCGGGACGTGACCGCAGAAGGTCTCGCGAACCGGGACTACAGTAGCGTGGAAGAAGTACTGGACGTCGCAGGCAAGACGGATGAATCTGGTCGGAGGATTGCGGAAACCACGTTGCAAGCCTTTCACCCGTCGCTCATCCTTAACCGGACCTCCGGACGTGCCCGCGTAAATGTGCCGCAGCTCAAGAAGCTCCTGAAGGAATATGTCGGAGGGGATTTAAGCTTGCTTGGGGAAATTCCGGAGGATTCTTCGATAGAACGAGCAGTACGGGCGTATGTCCCAGTGATCCAGCATAGCCCATCTTCTCCTGCTGCATTTGCCCTGGGACAAATAGCTGATGCCTTGTTGATGATGCTGGCCGCAGCCACACCCTCAGCCGCCTAACTTCCGCTCGCCGGCTGTTCGCGTTCCCTCTCTGCAACCAGCTTTACCGCTTCTGGACGATCACGGCATCCCCTCCCCACCCGTCATACTCCTGGTATCCGATCATCTTCGTAACTGCATCAGCGCCTGTGCGGCATCGGACCGTCGGTCCCACTCCCGTTCTATGAAAGGCTGCAGTCACTCATTCCGCAAGCATCCGAGAGCTTCCGATGCAGTGCCTACCTGGAAGGCCAGTGTGCGCACCTTGCGTGCCGCGACGCCAACTTCTCATCCTGCTTCCCGGCTCTGGCCGCTTCGATCGTAGCGTTCAGTGAGAGGAGCGTGATCTGGCTGCTGATTCTCGGAGTTTTGTTTCGGCAGGTATCGATCCGCTTCTCGACTGTCGTGACGATTCCCTTGATGCCGGATCGACTCAGGAGTGAATTCTCAAATACAGCAGAGCCCTCGTATGACGAGCGTCGCTTCCCATCTCGCAGTTTGCTGAAAAACTCGGTTTCTGCGTCGCGCATCGTTGCATGATGATAGAAAGAACTGTAGCACTCTACACCTCAGAATGCTCAAAAAGACCGCCCAGCAAGGCCGCAGCGAGCGAAGGGGCGAGGCGTACGCTTCGGTACGTTGAGTGCCTGAGTGATGCGAGAACGCCGCTGGAGGACTTTTTCAGCATTCTGCTAGTTGGGTTGACCTCGGCTTGCACGCAATCGTTGCGCTTGCACGTGCAGAATGTGGCGAATCAAGTGTTCCTGATCATCAGGCGTCAGGTCGATAAACTCGGTGGCTATCGTAAACCCTTGACCATCGTCGACAGGAACTGCCCGAATGACTTTCACATGCGCCCGGATCATGGTGAACGGTGGAAGAATGAGCTTGATCGCCAGTTGAGCATCGGCTGCGAATTCCTGCAAAGAGACAAACCCGATCCCTCCCCCGCTCAGATTGACATCCGTAAGCTGTGCCAGCGTGACGTTGGACGGCTGACTGATGGCAAGCGCATTCAAAATCACTTCGAGCAGGTAATCGACCTTTCTGATCCAGGGGAGAACCGCTGAATCGGCCACGATCTCACTAGAACGTGCCAAAAGATCCGACGTCGGTTTGTTCACGGCTACAGCAATCGACTCCGGCGTGGCATGGCCCACATCTACCGGTACACTCATCCCTCCCTCGGTCACCAATCGGTATTCCATCAGGACCCGATCATCGATTCTCATCCACTCACGTCGTTCGTCCGGCTCTGTACTGCGAGACGTCGATGACGCAGTCATGATAGGCGATGCCATGATTCACACCTCGAGGGACACATCACATTTCACGCGTCACAAGATACGCCTTAGGCTTCTATGGACACAGCCTCCGGTGGGGATGGGGGGATACCTAGACGTTGACCTAATACCTGCACCCGCCGCTTCGTCATCTGCGCCTCCACCAGCAAATCTTCTAAGACGGCTTGAGTGGTCTGGATGCGGTCACGAAGTTCGTCATCCATCTTCAACAGCTCCTCGATGGGGAGCGTTGATGCAGGGGTCGAAGCCAGGAGCAGACCTCGTTCGCTATAACACTGAATGACCTCATCCCATCGCCCCTGTTGAGCGGCTTCCCCAGCCACCCGAGTCAGTCGCACGATGTCGGCTTGGCTTCCGCTCACCGGCAGCCTCATCGGGTACCGACCAGACGAGGTTGTTGCTGGCTGGCCACCTCCCGCCAGGCTTCACGCAGCGTACTGAGACAGCGTATCGGGACCTCTAACTTTTGGGCATTGTTGCGTACATTGGCCTCGACCAACTCCATCATCACGTAGTCATACAACCTTCGCAGCGACCGCGCGATCTCACCCCCTCGCTCAAAATCAAGCACACTGTTGAGCTCGCCTATGATGGCGATCGCACGCCCCAGATGTCTTGCTTTTCCCTGAATATTTTTCACCTGAATCTCCTGTCTGGCAATCTCCATCGATTGAATCGCGCCATCGTACAGGAGAACAATCAGTTGTACCCCGGAAGATGTCGTGACCTGGGTCTGTTCATATTGACGAGCGTACGACGTGATCATAGGGTGAACGCCTCGTTTCTATTGTTGCTTCTGCGTAGATTGAGACTGAAGAAATCCGCTTTGTGACTGCAGCTGCCTCAATAGCCCATCCAACGCGGCGAACTGACTCCTCAGCCGCGCTTCGTATCGACTGACAGAATCCTGTTTTCGTGCAATGTCATCGCCAAGCCGGGAGATTTCACCGGTCAAGCCGTTCTTGCGAAGAGCGAGGACGCCACCTGAGACATTATTCAAGGCATCCACTGCAGACGATACGGAATGCGCGAGACCGGTCACTGCCCCCTGGTTGCTGATCAGAGCCTTGACACCGACGTAGTTTGTACTCAAGGCCGCGCTCAATTGGGTGTCGTCCACTGTGATGGTGCCGTCCCGCTCGGTCTTGAACCCGATCTGGCCGAGGCTGGAATAATTGGTGGCACCGCTCGATGTCGATGACAGAGCTGTCCTGAGTCGCGACAACACAGTTTTGACCGCGGACTCACCGAAGAAGTCTCCACCCGTCTTGGTATTCACATCATAGGTATTCCGCTCATTGATGTACTTGACGACGTCATTGTACGTCGCGGCCAGATTCTTGATGCTGGTTTTGACGGCGTTCACGTCTTGGGAGAAGCTCACCTGAACCGTCCCGCTACCGGTCGTCTTTGCCAGTGACAGCACCGTTCCCGGAATCGCATCGGAAATCGTATTTGAACTCCGTTCAATCGTCAACGGATTCAACGACTGATCGCCGACCTGGATTTGTGCGTTCTGAGCGACCGCGAGTGTATCGATGCCTCCTGTACCGCTGGCGTTGAGAAGATCCAAATCCGTGCCATCAGCCACAATCGTAATCACGTTGGCACTGCCGGTGTTATTGGATGAGAGGGCAAGGCGATAGGACGGCGCCACATCTGTCCCGGCATTGATCACAGAAGCCGTGACACCGGCGCCCAAGTTGTTGATCTGATCGCGCAGGTCGGTCAACGTCTCCGTCGCACCGAGCGTCACCGTCTGATTCACACCGGATCCCACCCTGAACGTGAAGGTGGCCGACCCTCCACTCACAATGTCCGTCGTTGCGGACGAGACGGCCTTGGCGGCCTTACTGACGACTTGATGGGCCTGGGCAAGCTGAACAACTCGGATATTATACGTTCCCGCCGTAGCCGTAGAATCTGCCGACACGGACAGAACCGTCGAGTCGGATACAGCGGCCGTCGTTTTGTTAAAAGAGGTTGGCAGCCGCAGCGCCTCAGCCGCACTCTGCAAGGCTGCGACTTTAGTACTCAACGTCGTGAGATCGGTGAACTTGGTATTGAGGTCACTCTTTTTTTTGGTCAGTTGATCAACCGGCAGCTGTGCGACCTTGACCAGTTGATCAACGACCTGTCCGAAATCAAGCCCGTTACCGAGTCCGCCAAAACTTATGGTTGGCATGCCACATCCTTGTATGCCAGGTCAGACATGTTCTCCGAACAGCGCGCCTTTCGCTCCTGAGAGATTCTTGGCCAGATCAATCACTTCTTTCGGAGGAATCTGTCGAATCACTTCTCCGGAATCCCCCTTGAGAATTTTGACGATGACCCGTTCAAGATCAGGGTCGACTTCAATCTGCAGTTGCGACCCCGATTGTTGCACGGCTTCCTTCACTTTACTCACGGCTTGCTCAAGCGCTACCCGATCCGTGGGAGAGGCGAACGAAAAGTCAGCGCCCTGCGTATGCCCTTCCACAGGTTTCGTCCTGGGAAGCGCGGCAGGTTGACTCTTGTTATTGGCAGCGGCCGGGAGATCTACCTTCGATGTGACATTGGTGATCATAATGCCCCCCTATCTCATTCCGCTCACCGGTCCCCTCTCCGGTTTAGGAGAGGGGCGGTGGACGGTGTGCCGCTATTATCCTCGGAGTAACGCCAGCGCTTGTTGCGGTAACGTGTTGGCCTGTGCCAACGTCGCGATACCGGCCTGCACCAAGATCTGATTCTTGGTGAAGACGGACGTTTCAAGCGCGATATCCGCATCACGGATACGCGATTCTGCAGCGGTGAGGTTTTCACTCGTCACCTGCAGATTCGCAATCGTGGCCTCGAACCGGTTCTGAATCGATCCGTATTCGGCTCGTGCGGTCGCAATGGCGCTGATCGCATTGTCGACATTTGCCAACGCGCTGGTGGCATTGGCGGATGTTGAGACGTTCACACTGGATAGTCCCAACGAGGTGGTCGTAATGTCGTTGAGATTCAGACTCAGCGTATTGCCGGTTCCGCTCCGGAATCCGATGGCGATAGAGAAGCTGATCGATGAACCGCTCGTCAGTGCCTGGCCGTTGAATTCGGTCACCTGAGCGATACGGTCGATTTCCGACCGCAGCGCGATAAACTCCTGGTCAATGTAAGAGCGCTCTGTATTCCCGACCGTGCCACTCGCGGACTGGGACGACAGCTCACGGAGCCTGGCCAGCAATGACCCGATGGTGGCTGCCGCACCGTCGGCAATCTGCGTCAAGCTGATACCATCCGACGCATTTCGAGTCGCTTGATTGATACTGCGAATCTGCGCCCGCAAGGACTCGGATAATCCAAGACCAGCCGCATCATCCGCAGCCCGCGTGATTCGCAAGCCGGATGACAACCGTTCAACCGAACGGTTCAAGCTCAGGGTATTGATGTCGAGGTTGCGCTGCGCCGCGAT
>JAHBWQ010000220.1 GCA_019636915.1 Nitrospira sp.
GGGCGTTATTCCCAAGAAAAATGTGATTCCTGAGGAGGACTGGTTGGGCCTATCCAGATTGTGTGTTAAGAACGTCCCGCCAAACAGCGGCAAGACCGTGGAGTGCCTGGCTTCCATCACCGACATAGACTGAGCCGTGCATCGTAGCGAGCCGTTTCGGCTGGAGTGCCGCCAGTCGGTTCAGCGTCGCCTCCGTCAAGGAGCAATAGGGCACATAATTCGCCAGTGGACCTCGCTGATACCCCACCAGCGTCTCCCGACATCGGCCGATAACATCCGATTCCGTCATCGCCTCGACATCCCCATCTTGGTGAAAGAGATCTGAGCAGAAGAGCGTTCGTTGTGTCTCCTCAAACAAAAGTCCTGCTTCCCAACAATGGGGCACATGCGGCGTGGCAAGAAAACGGAAGCGGTATCTCCCCGTCTCAAGTACTTCCCCGTCAGCCATCCCTTTGGCAGGACGAAGCGCCAGACAATCGTCGACACTCACCTCCTTCCCCACCAGACTGCACACCACGTCGGACTGCGGAGCCAGCTGTTGCCACTCCGGTACCGTCGCGCATTCGTCGGATTCAAAATGGCTGAATCCGATCCAGCGCAACGTTTGTGGATTGGTGAGCGATGCCACTGCGGCTTTGACTTCCGCAAACAGCGCGCGTGGGCCAGTATGAAACAACAGCGGTTGATCGTCGCGCATCAAGAACTGACTAAACTGAATATTAAACGCTTCAACGAACGTCGTGATGCGGAATAAATCGGGAGCGATCTCGGTGACCTTTGCCATAAAGTTTCCTCGATGATTGAAGGCTTGCGATCATACGCAGGACAAGATGGAGGGGCAACAAGGCCCCAGCAGGAGGAGGGCGGTACAGAGAGGGAGACTGACTGCTATCTGACAAAAATCAGGAAAAAACGATCCATGTGCATCTTCAGATCACCAGCACAAGACATCCCATCCTGTTCCTCATTCGGTCTGCGTCTTCCGATTCAGGGCACGAAGGGCTTCGGCAAGACCTTGCTGAGACCAGGGATTGTTCGGGAATCGCTTCAAGTCTTCACGAAAGACCTGCTCAGCTTCATCTGGGCGCCCCGACTTGAGCAACACGATACCAAGCTCCTCTCTCACGGGCACCGTCCACTCGGGCGGCTCACCGTAGACGAGCGCGTCTTCGAGTCGTGCGGCCTTCCTGAGATGACTGATTCCTCCAGGTAGATCGCTCTTCACCGCGGCGATGTGGCCGGCAAGTACCTCGACGGCAATTCCCAACACGGCACCGGCGGTATTGAATTCAAGCCGCAGCGCTCTCACCTGAGGATTCTGAGCAATCGCGCGCAATTGCACCAACGTGGCATCAGCTGCCTTGAGATGGCCACGTGCCGCCAACGCTCGCCCGTGCGCGTACAGCCACATCGCGCGAGCATGGGGCAGATCCTCAGATGGTCCCTCCACGTTCAGCAATTCGTCCCATCGGCTGAACCGCACACGCATCTGCAACTTGCGCGTCTGATGATGCTGGAGAAAAGCCATCTCAGGCTTATGCACCAATTCCTGTGGTACCAAGGTCGCAATCTTGTCTGCAGCAGCGATGGCCTGCGCCTCACGTCCGATCATGCTCGCGGCAAATGCAAGAAAATCGTAATTGTGTGGGTAATACCCAAGCACGTAGATGCCGACGGCTGGACTGTGGTCGCGGATGTAAGTTTCATCCGCATGCATGGCATGCTCATTGGCCTTGATGGCATCCTCGTACCGGCCTACCCGGATGTAGATATGACCTGGCATGTGCACCAGATGTCCCGCACCAGGCATCAGGTCTGCGAGGCGCTCGGCAGCTGCGAGTGCCCGTTCCGGTTGGACCGCCTCAACCGCATGGATGTAGAAATGGTTTGCACCAGGATGATCGGGCTGGGCAGCTAAGACCTCTTCGAGCTTGGACAAGAGCGTTGTTGTATTCGGCTTTGGCTTGCCATCCGCCGTCCAGTAGCCCCATGGGCTCAAATCCATCAGCGACTCTGCATACAGCGTCTTGGCTTCTGGGTCATCCACAAAACGCTGCACCACCTCAGCCATTGCACGCGAATAGTCAGCATCCAATTTAGCCCGGTCTGTTGATGGCTCGGCTACGTACCGCTTCTCAAGAGCCTGGATCAAAGCTTGCTCACGATCGCTCGCCGTTCCCACATGGTGACTGGCTTGCTGAATGGCAGTATAGGCGAGACGACCGCTCGCAGCATCCATCGGCGCATTGATGTTGGGACCGTAGGCAAGTGCGATCCCCCAGTAGCACATGGCACAACCCGGATCGAGCCGCGTACCTTCCCGAAAGGATCGAATGGCTTCCTGATGGTTGAACGCGTAGTACAGCCGCAATCCCTGGTCGAAGTATCGCTGCGCAAGCGGCACACTTGTGGTTATTGGGTAATGAAGCGAGCCAAGGTTGTCATAGAGCGGCAGCTGAGCCTCGTCACTTGCCTGTATCTGTGAACCGGAATCCCCATGCGTGACCTGCACTCCAGCGAACCCGAACAGGAACAGAGCAAGAAGCACGGTCAGATGTCGCATCAGCCTCCAGCCAGAGCTAATTGAAACTACCAGCACCATTGGTAAGTAGCCAACGCATCTTGCTCGCCAAGGGGATGACTACTCTCAGCACGACTATTAGTCGCACGCTGTCGCATTGCAAGACGCGACGCTTCTTTTTGACCTGTTTCACCTTTTACGCACGATTAGCTAACGTCAACCCTAGAGATGCTACAAGCGGTCCGCCAGTCGGAAGCCCTCATCGGTCAGGTTCAAAACCGAGCCATTCCCTTCGCGCTGAACCAAACCCAGCTCCAGCAGCTTTTGGATCGCTGCTTTCGCACGAGCCTCTGATCGTACATTACCTGATTCGGTAAACTGCCGTCCGTTCGTGCTTACAGACATGCCCTGCGTTGATCGTGTTACAAGAATCGAGCCGTTGCGATCCTTGGCTACCTCAGCCAGCAGTTCACAGACTTCTGTGGACAGGCTGGCCAGTGCATCACGCTCCTGGTGATTTTGCGAGCTTTGAGATAGACCTGACTGAGCTAGAGATCGCACCGACTGCTCTCCTGTCTCGAACGCCGGAGTTGACACTACGCGATCGATATGGATTTGATAGGCCTCTGGTCTTTCTGGCTTGATTCCAAGTGTTGTGCCCAATTCTGCTACCAGCTGGTGGAGTTGACCTGCGTCGTCACATCGCAAAGCATTCAAACCGGCAATGGGTCCGGCCAAGAGAGACGCAGAAGCATCTGGAGCCAACAGGGGTACAAGCGGACGGCCAGCGCCCCATCTGGCACCGAGTTCGAACAGCACGTAGGAGGATTGCACGCTCGACTGAGACACAATGCCAAGGAAAGCGACGGCATCATGCACCTCCTGGCGTAACTGATCGTTGGTATCCGCCCCTCCAGGGAGTCGGTAGCCATTCACACTGGTGCATCTGATAGCTCCTGCCGGCAGATTGAGTGCCGATCGAATCAACTCAATCAAAGTAGCAGCAAGATCGCGGTCTGCCGACGCGTGGCTAATAAATAGCTGGATACTTGGCTTCTCCATTGAGTTGCGTACATGTGCCTTTGATTGCTGTACTACATCTGCAACTTGACTCGCCGCGCCTGAAGGTTGGAATTCTCCCGGTGTACTAAGATTCCCATACTGTAGAGCGTTCTTTCCAGCCTCAGTGATCTCCACCCAATTCTCAGGATCAATAAGGTCTGTATAGCTCGGTTGAATCAACCCATCCCTTTGCAGTTCATTAAACGCAGTGACGGCAAGTTGTCGCTCATCGGCCGTGAAAGACCTACAAAACAAGCGCTCGAGCGCACCCAGCTGATGACCCTTTCCGATCAGATTAAACTTGTGTTCGTGAAGCCCCTGTTGGAGGGACTTTAGAATTAACAGTTTCAGCTCCTTGCTGGTCACTTCTTACTCGGTTGTTGCCTGCCCAAGAATGTCTAAATTAGATGAAACCGCGTGAATTGCGGATCTTCATTTCCTGTTCACTGGCACATTTCAGGATTCCCCTACAGCGCCAGCGCATTTCCAAGGACCCGTTATTTTCCCTGTCTCGCTCGAGCGATTAGCTCCTTCAACCCATTCAAATCAAGCGCTCCAGGCACCAGTTCGTTGCCCACGATGAACCCAGGAGTTCCTGAGATGCCAAGCTCGCGAGCCAGGGCGCGATTCTTCTGAATGACGGCCTGCCACTTCGGATTGGCCATATCAGTTTCTAAACGTTTCACATCGAGACCAACCTTCGCGGCGATCTTTAAGATTGACTCCTTCGTCATGTCTGCATGGGAGGCAAGCAATGCCTCGTGGAAAGCTTGGTGCTTGCCTTGTGCTTGAGACGCCAGCGCAGCCTTAGCCGCAAGCTCCGACGGTTCACCTAGAATGGGAAAGTCCTTGTAGACGACCCGCACCCGTGGATCAACCTTCTGCAATTCCGTGACGGCTGGTGCCGCACGCTTACAGAAGCCGCAACGGTAGTCGTAGAACTCAACCACGGTGATCTCACCCTTCGGATTACCGCTGACCGGAGACATGGGATCGTTCAGCAGCTCATCCTGCTTCGTCTTGAGAGCGACTTTCTGACGCTCCTTCTGTTCCACCTCACGTTTGGCTTCCATCGCCTGCAGCGATTGCTCGATCACTTCAGGATGGGCACGGATATAGCGCTCAATCGCAGCATCGGTAGGCTCTGAAGAAAGAGTGGAAGCACTCGTCGTATTTTTAGCTGTGGTTGAACAACCGGATACGAAAAGAGTGACGATACCAAAGAAACTCAGCCAAAACGGAAAGCGGGTCAAAGAGTAGGATGTGCTCATAGACAGGTCTCCTCTGCTGTTACGATCGAAGAATTGGCAGCTGGCAACAAGTCGTTATTATCGATAGCCCTCCCCGCTGGTCCCGCCGCCGAACCCGCCCCAGTTACCGCCGAAGCCACCCTGGCCGGTTCCCCAATACTCACCCTGCTGAATCCGCCGATAGGGATGCACTCAGATCGGGACGACTGAGCCACCAGAAAAATCCTGACCGCAATGGTGGTACCAAGGGTAATCAAATCCGAGTCCCTTGATGCGACGGCGTGATGGAGCTTCAAGTCTCACTTCCTGTGCCGGTGTCGCCAGTGCCACCGCAGTACGGTACAGCCCTTCGCCGAAATGTCCCCGTTCGATAGCAGGTTGAAGATACTGACGACTGATTTCATTCCTAATGTCTGGAGTGATTGCCGGGAGCATTTGACGTCCCAAGGTCATCGCTGCCTGTCGCTCCTGCACCGCGACCAGCACCATCAGCCCATGTTCCTGCTGCGTCGAACCGATCTGCCACTTTGCGTACAGGGCATCCGCATACTCCTTGGCAGAGGGATACGGTTTGATGCTTGGCACCGTCACGATCACCATCTCCACACCGCTCTTCTTTTCAAGATCGGTGCAGACGGACCGGATGCGGTCTTTCCACTCTCGCTCAACGACCTGCGCATGGTCACTCACATAGCCGATGGGGCTCGGAAGCTGAACCCGTTCCTTCGACCGGTCATAGAGTGCGGCATGAGCGAGTGGTGCGACGATCCAGACGAGCAAGCTCACCCAGACAATCCCAAGCCATGCATTCTTTGGAAGCGACCCAATCACGTGATCCGTGCCGCTGCGGCTGTCACAAGCCTGGTCAGGCCTTCGAGGTACCGATCCATCAGTCGCGGAGTCTCTTTCTGCCCAGGGGAAATCTGCCCCCGCTTGAGGAGCAGTGCATCGCGCAACCCGGTCAGATCGACGGAGAGAGCAGCTTCCATATCATTGAGCAACGGCTCTCCATGAGCAAGAACCGGTCGACCGAGCAAACGCTGCACGCCACGCAGGGCCGGAAGCAGTGCGGTGATCGAAAGGGCCAAGAGAATGGTGATGGCTTCTTCGGTGCTTCGGCCCTCGACTAGCCGCTGCCGAAGCCGGAGCAAATTTCCTCGCAGGGCCTGGAGCACCTCTGCGGCTAAGTAGCGGGCATCAATCTTGAGCCCCACAAAGGGATCTTGCCCCCACAGCAACCGCCGACAATCATGGATGTCTTGGTACTCCAGAGGGAACGCGATGGAGGCAGATTGGATGTCGTCCACGGTCAGGAACAGAGGCACGACCACTTGATCCTTGCTCCATCGCTTGTGAAGGCTGTCATACTTTGTTAACGCAGCAAGGTCGTAGGACGACATGACCAAGAGAAGATTGAGATTGGAGCGGCCCGGCAGAAACTCCCCTCGCACCGCGCTGCCATAGAGGATGATGCCTTCCAGTTCAGATCCATAAACCTTCGTCACATCCTTCACATAGGCCCGAAGGAGTTTTTGCGTCTCTTCCGGCAATCCATCTATGGTCCAGTCCACTGACTGCATGTCCTTACAGGATGCCTCCCGCTGCCATGTCACGAGCCGAGGGATCCGGCAGAAATCCCGCCGCCATCAGGCGGTCCAGTAGGCCGAATGGAGGGGCCTTGCGGAGTCCGGCGGTCGTCGATAACACTCGATAGCGAAGACGCGCATTGCGGTCCAACGTGCTGAAGACACGATCCCGAAGAAAGGCAATAATTGGATTCGCGGTGTTCCAGAACAGCACCTGTTCATCGGCCAACTTCTGCAGCATCGCGACGTGCGGTCGTCGTGAATCTTCGTAGCGTTTGAGTGTGGCAACAGAGAAGTCATTCGTCGCGAGACATTCCGGGAGGAGATCGGCCAGCGTCATCGCATCCACCATCGCCTGCATGCGGCCCTGCGACGCGTGCGGATTCATGGCATGCGCGGCATCTCCGATCAAGACCGCCCCATCAGCCACCCAAGTCGGAGTCCGAACCCGTCCGGTCGGCAAAAATGCCGTCTGCTTCCAATCGCTCAATGTCCGAAATATCGGCTCACTGGCCGGATCGATTGCGATCCAGGCGTTCTGCAGTGCGACAAGACCTCGCTCCTTCACTTGATCATACGAACCGGTCCTGATC
>JAHBWQ010000221.1 GCA_019636915.1 Nitrospira sp.
AACAGAGAAGTGTCCCGCGAACAGTTGCCCGAACAGGAACCCGGCACCAGCTAGGAACGCAATGAACAACCCGCAGAAGATGAGCACATGAACCTCCGAAGTGGGCGCCGCCATATAAGAGTCGGATCGGCCAGTTCCTGTCTGTATACCACGCAGCGACTGTTCGCCAACGATATATCCTACCTATTGCTGTTTCAAGTAAGTTGCGATTATTGGCCCATTAAGCACGGGGTCTTATACGGATCCGCATAACATGCTTTCCGTCTTAGGGGCACATCCCATCCAACGGACTGCGGACACCGGCGGGGCCTCGATGCAGGATATGGGAATAGATCATCGTCGTTGTGACAGCCCGATGCCCTAACAACTCCTGGACGGTTCGAAAGTCAGACCCACTTTCAAGCAGATACGAGAAAGATAAATGAGGTCAGAGCTCCAACTGTGCATTCTCTGCTGTGGCTTGTGCCTAAGAAAATCTCGTCAATGTACCCTTTCAGCGCAACATCAATCTGCCCTGTTCGACATGGAGTCTGTAGTCCTTGCCGTAGCGATCCCTTACAGGCCTGACATCCATCGTGTAATCGCATGGTTGAAGAAACAACGATTCATTGCCCTTTAATCGTGTTGCGTTAGGATAAGTCGTCCAAATCGTCTGAGGAATATCTCTGGCATTGACTTGACTCGACCCTTCACGCACACTCCCGGCATGTACGATCAGTCTGAAAGCGACCTCCTGCGCATGTTGGCCGATCGAGCTGGCATTGCAGCGGACTACTATGACATTGCCGGCACCCAGCATGTGACGACTGATGAGACCCGGCGCGCCATCCTCGCTGCCATGAATTTGCGGGTTGGCAATCGCGAGGAGTTGGCGGCGGAACTCGAGGCATGGGATGATCGCTGGTGGTTACGAGGGTGTGAACCGGTCCATGTGTTGCGATTGGGACGTCCAGCGGGAACCTGGTCTTTGTGCATGGCCTGTGAACGCGCGGACGAGTCGGGTTTGTCCGTCAGATGGACCGTTGCTGCGGAACAGGGAGAAACGCGGTACGAACGGATAGAGGGGCCGGGCCTCACGACTGAAGAGACCCGCACGATACAGGGGCGTCGGTTTGTTCGTGTCACAGTGGCCTTTCCACAAGACCTGCCGCTGGGCTATTACTCGCTGACGGCCCATGCCAAGGGAGGTCTCACGGCTACGGAAGCCACGTCCCGGCTCATCGTTGCGCCGGAGCGCTGTTACATTCCAGATCAGCTGCAACAAGGGATGCGATGGTGGGGTGTCGCTCTGCAACTCTATTCGTTGCGGAGCCATCACAATTGGGGGGTCGGGGATTTCCGAGACCTCGGTGTCGTCATCGAATGGGCTGGAAAACAGTTGGGCGCCGCAGTAATCGGGCTCAATCCGCTCCATGCGCTGAAGAACACGAAGCCCTATCACATCAGTCCCTATTCACCCACCAGCCGCCTCTTCCTCAATGACCTGTACATCGACATCTCACAGGTTTCGGAATGTTGGACGGACGCTGAGGTGCAAGCCCGATTGACTGATCCTTCGGTTCGTGCTCGGATCGACGCGGCGCGGCAAAGCGAGTTCGTGGATTATGATGCGGTGCAGTCGGTCAAACGAGAGGTCCTCGAACTGTGTTATCGGGCGTTTGTACGGGACAACTTCGAGGGCGTTGAACCGGAGTTGCATGCGACGACCGATCGTGGGAGAAGCTTTCAGAACTTCACGGAGCGGGAGGGAGAGTCGCTTGTACGCTATGCGCTGTTTCTCGCGCTGGATGAAGCGCAACAGTCCGCTCAATCGCCTCCGGTCGTCTGGGAGGACTGGCCAGAACCCTATCGAACGCCGACGTCGGAAGAGGTGGGGGAGTTTCGCCGCCGCCGCATGCATCGAGTGCGGTTTTTTCAATACCTGCAATGGCTGGCGGCAGAGCAACTCCGTGCATTGGTCAAGCGGACACATGATGCGGGGATGCCGATCGGCTTGTATCATGACTTTGCCTTGGGCAGTGATCGGTATGGTGTCGATGGGTGGCTGAATCAAGATGTTTTGGCCTTCAATGCCGATTGTGGGGCCCCACCCGATGCGTTTGCTCCTGAGGGACAGAACTGGGGGTTTTCTCCCCTCAACCCGTTTCGCCTGCGCACGAACGGGTACCGATATTTTAGTGAGTTGCTCCGTAACAATCTTCGCTACGGGGGTGCGATACGGATCGACCATGTCATGGCGCTCTTTCGCCTGTTTTGGATTCCCCGTGGGCTTCCGCCTGCGATGGGGACCTATGTGTATTATCGGGACGACGAACTGCTGGCGATCCTGGCATTGGAAAGCGTACGGGCGAAGGCACTGGTGATCGGCGAAGATTTGGGCACCGTTCCCGATTGGGTGCGTGACCGACTGGGACCGGCCGGGGTCTTATCTTATCGGGTCTTTTATTTTGAACGAGAACCTTGGGGAGGGTGGAAGCCTCCGGCTCACTATCCTTCGCAAGCCCTCGCAGTGGCCACCACACACGATTTGCCGACGTTGGCGGGATACTGGGATGGAGTGGATATTGAAACTCGATCCGCGTTGGGCGTGTTTCCTTCGGAGGACGCGCGTCAGGCGATGTGGGTGGAACGGCAGCGAGAGAAAAGTGGGATCCTCGTGGCATTGAAATCGGAAGGTCTCTTGCCCTCATGGGTCTCTGATGATCCGGCCTACACGCCGACGATGACACCAGAATTGGTAGAATGCATTCATCAGTATCTGGCCCGGAGCCCTGCCTGGATGGTCTTGGCCAATCTTGAAGATATGATCGGTACCCGCCTCCAGACCAATCTTCCTGGGACGGTGGATCAGCATCCGAACTGGTGCCGGAAACTGAGTGCGACGGTGGAGGACTTGACTCAAGACCCTCGCGCTGAACGGCTTGCGGCCTTGTTGCGTTTGACCCGTCCTCTTGTGTAAGTAGTACGGTCGAGGAATCCTCACGATGGTGATGCGCTCGATGCAGAGGCAGTGATCCGCCGAAAAACAGAGCGACGCAATGGTAGCCATGACGCATCGAGACCGCTTCGTACTGGCCATTGCCGCTGCATGTTTTCTGATCATCCTGATCATCGAGCAATTTGCCCCGGTCAACGTCGTCGGAGCCTATGGATACGTGTTGCCGATTTTGCTGGTGGCGACGTTTCGCAATCGCACGATGATGCTGGTCACGGTCTTGGCCTGTGTGATCGCGACCTATTCTGGCCTGCTCCAACCCACTAAGCCGGGGCGATTCCAAGCGGCGCTGATCAATCGGAGCGTCGTTGTCAGCGTCTTGTTGCTGGTCGCCTACCTCGGGATGAGCTGGGAAGAGCGAAAGGCAAGGGAAGAGGCTGCGCGAGCGGCCTTGGCGAGGGAGACGGAGAGTCTCCTCAAGGCCAATACACAACTGGTGCAGGCGAAGGATCAACTGAATCGGTCGGAACGCTTAGCGGCGGTCGGGCAGCTCGTGGCTTCCGTGGCGCACGAAGTCGGCACGCCGCTTCACTCGATTGCCTGGCATGTGCAGGCTTTGGCTGAAGAGCCGGGTGTGACCCCTGAAATGAAGAAGCGAGTGACTGTCATTGATGAGCAACTGGCACGAGTGGTGCGCATCATCCAGGACCTGCTGTCCTCGACCCGTCCTCGGCAGCCTGAACCGGAATGGCTTTCTGTCAAAGAGGTGGTGAGCCCATCAGCGGTGCTGATGGAGCCGGCGTTTCATGAGAAAGGTCTCACGCTGACCGTCGATATTCCCAAGGACCTTCCGTTTGTGTGGGCGGACAGGGAAAAAATCCATCAAGTCCTCGTGAATGTGCTGGCGAATGCCCTCGCTGCAACCCCTGCGCAAGGGACGGTTACCATTGCCGCTCGATGTCGTGAGGCGTCGGCCGACGAACTTGAGCGTGGTCGAATCGTGGCAGATGGCATGTCGCCGATGGTGATTACCATCGCGGTGCAGGACACGGGGTGCGGGATGCCGGCAGCCGATCTGGAAAAGGCGTTTGAGCCGTTTTTTACGACGAAGGCGGTTGGCAAGGGGACCGGCTTGGGGCTATTCTTAAGCCGCGAATCGGTGGTGGCTCATGGCGGGAGCCTGGTGCTCAGAAGTACGATCGGCCAGGGTACGACCGTGACGATGACGTTACCGGCGATGCGACGTGATCCTGTTCCTGTGAAGGAGGAGACATAATGCAGTCTGCGACGATTCTGGTGGCCGATGACGATGCGGTGGCTCGTGAGCTGCTGGCGGAGGCGCTCAAGAAAGAAGGCTATCAGGTCGAGGCGTTTGCCAGCGGGGAAGAGGTAATCGCCAGGGGGCGTGAGGGGCGGGTCGATCTGGTCCTGACCGATATTCGCATGGGGGCCGTGGATGGACTCACTGTGTTGCGGGAATTCAAGCGGGTGAGTCCGAACACGGCGGTGGTGGTGCTGACGGCATTCGGCTCACTGGAAGGGGCGATTGAGGCGATTAAGCAAGGGGCTTACGATTATCTTGCGAAGCCGTTTAAGCGGGAGGATATCAAGTTGGTCGTCAAGCGAGGACTGGACCACTGCCGATTGCTTCGAGAGAATGCGCGGTTCCGAGAGGAGTTAAAGAGCAAGGGCGAGTGGTCTCCCTTGGTCGGCAGCAGCACGGCGATGTTGGAGGTCTACAAGCTGGTCGCCCGGGTGGCGGAGAGCAAGAGCACGGTGTTGCTGCAAGGCGAGAGCGGGACCGGCAAAGAACTGATCGCCCGGGCGATTCATACGAACGGTCCTCGCCGGGATAAGCCCTTCATCCCGGTCAACTGCGGCGCATTGCCGGATACGTTGCTGGAGTCGGAAATGTTTGGATATGAGAAGGGTGCGTTCACCGGGGCCGCCGGGACTAAGGTTGGACTCTTCGAGTCGGCCAAGGGAGGGACATTATTTCTCGACGAGATCGGTGAGCTCGGACAAGCGTTGCAAGTGAAGTTGTTGCGGGTAATGCAAGACCAGGAAGTTCGGCGAGTGGGGAGTACGACATCCACGAAAGTCGATGTTCGGATTATTGCTGCCACCAACCGCGACTTGGAACAGTTGGTGAAAGAAGGCAAGTTTCGGGACGATCTGTTCTACCGCCTGAAAGTGGTGCCGATTACGTTGCCGTCGCTCGTGGACCGACGTGAGGATATTCCGATGCTGGTGCATCACTTCCTGCAGAAATGTGCGGCGGGGACTGGTCATGCCGTTCGGGGAGTGCTGCCGGACACGATGACGCTCCTGACCCAGTACCGTTGGCCGGGCAACGTGCGTGAGCTGGAGAATGCGATTGAACGCGCGGTGTCTCTCAGCCATGGGCCACTGCTGACGCCGGAGGATCTCCCCGAAGTCATTCGCCAGGGCGCCACGGCGGACGCTGCCTCCAGGCTGTCGCACTCCGATGGTCTCGATGATGTCTATCTCACGTTAGAGGAGGTGGAAAAGCGGCATTTGATTCGTGTGCTCAAGGAGACCAAAGGGAATAAGGTGAAGGCCGCCAAAATCCTCGGCATTGATCGGCGCACGCTCTATCGCATGGCCGAACGATTTGGCTTGGATCTTGGAGAAGAGACAGAGGGAGCTGAAAAAGAACCTGCCTAACCCGCACGATCCATGACGGTTCGTGGCGAAACCACTTGCATGGCGCATCTCGTGAAACGTCGCGGCCAACGGTTTCACGTTTCATGTTCCAAGTGTTCTCACAACCTGAAACTTGAACCCGTGCCGTGTCCCTGAAACTCAGGATCAAAGGGACGGGCAACGGATATTGTCGCAGCGGCGTATTGGTTGCAGAAGAAGCGCACATGAATAAGGGGGGCTAAGAATGAGGCACTGGCGGTAAGCATGAAACGCCATGGATTTTGAGGTGGAAGTGAAAAAAAGCCACGGCTTTGAGGCCGTGGCTTTTTTGTGCATTATATCCGGTCGGATGGCGCGAACGCGCCGTTACTGTTTTCCGCCGTAAAACGTATCCGTGGTGTAGGTCGTCTGGACGATTTTCAGCTCGTTCTTGATCAAGCGCAATTTATTGCTGGCGCTCTGTGGAACTTGGGTCGGTGTTGGCCCCCAGCTATCGAAGAATGTTTGTTTGCCTTCCGATGCGACTTGGAGGCGGAGACGGGAACTCTGAGCAGTTTCGGATGCCACCGATGCTTCTGCACGGCTCCTGACCACACCGTACCGCCCTGTTACGAGCCAATCAAAAATGCTCGGCTGTTCATTTCTGTAGCCTGTCTGA
Organism: Nitrospira sp.; assembly: GCA_019636915.1. Taxonomy (GTDB): domain Bacteria; phylum Nitrospirota; class Nitrospiria; order Nitrospirales; family Nitrospiraceae; genus Nitrospira_D. The sequence continues at coordinate 6,261 of JAHBWQ010000221.1, forward strand.
AGTTGAGATCCCTCTTTCCAGTCCACCTCGTAATCGTCGTCTTGCAGGATTTTGGTCACAGCGGCTTTCACACGGTCTGCCGGAACAGGCAGGGTGACCTCGACAATATCCGGCTCCACGGGGCGCTGAACACTACTACATCCAAACGTAACAGCTGCGAGGGCGACAATGGCAAGGTAGTCCATTCGGATCATTTTGATCTGGCCTCCTTCAGACGGTAGACAAGGTGAGTATCGGTCTGCGTCACTCCTTCGATGCCATGGATCCGACTCAGTACAAGCTGAGTCAACGCGTCTTGATCAGGGATATCGGCTATGGCGATGATATCAGGCTTCCCCCAACAGGGATCAATCGTCTTGATCTCTTTAATTTCCCCGAGTGTTTTGACAACGGACGATGTCATCCCCGGCATCACATTGATCAGAACATAGGCCCGATCTAATGTGCCGGGATCTCCTGGTTTTGGGCCATGAATGGTGTAAGGGACTGTCCCAGGATTGGGCTGCTTTATAGCAAAGTCGCTTTGGCCTGTCAACACAGGCTTGCGAGGCGAGGCCTTGGAGGACGAGGTTGCCGACGGGATGGATTTAAGGTTTGGTTTTGCCATGGTC
>JAHBWQ010000222.1 GCA_019636915.1 Nitrospira sp.
TGGGAGAACGGGTCCCGGGACCGCGCGAGGCTCAAGCAGTGGTGGAGGCTGTTCGGTTGTATCTGATGCGGCCGGAGCGTCGTTCGTTCTTTGGTATCGAACAGGTGACGCCGCAGTCGGGAGTCGCGCTCCGATCGGGCGGACAGGTCTGGTTGTATTGACTGGGTATTCTGTGACCACTCGACAGCCGGCTGCTGTTATGGTCGGGTTTGATTTTTGATTGATAGAGGGGAGGGTGAATTGTCTGATTCAACGTTTCACTATTCCGTATTCATCAAACGAGCCGTCACTGGGCTCATTCTCGGCAGTCTCGCTGGAGCGATTCAAGTCTGGTTGTTCAAGCGCGACCTCATGCATCTCTGGGCGTCGATGGCAGCTGGCGTCGTGTACATGGCTGCTTGGGTCACATTTACAGATTGGCTCAAGCTTGCGGGGGGCAAGATTTTTCTTGGCGGGGTCTCAGGATTGTTGGCAGCCATCGTGTGGTGGGCCATCGCGGTTCCTGCTGACAATGTCTTCATCCAAGCTGCTGTGGCCGGCACCTGTTTTGGGGCGGCTTTTGCCTGGTCGGATCAGCGAAGGACCTGAATGTGCGTAGCCTCATTGATTATCTCATCGAGACCATTTATATGATGGACCTTTTGGATCTGGCTTGCACCAGCGTGTAGGGTGGAGTATGTTGCAGCCGTGATTTGGATTCGTCGCATCGCCCGTCGTGTTGTGCCGCAGGGAACCGCCGCGGCCGTTCTGATTGTTTTCGTCTGCCTCTGCGTGGTCTTCCAAATGCTTGGAGCACCCGTCACTCTGCTTGGCCTGCTGACGCAGGATACGCCGGTGGAATCGCTTTCAGAAGATTTTTCTATTCCGCCGAGCATACCAGAACCGGGGATTCCGAACCGTTCTCGTTTTCATGTGGAGAATCAATCCACACGTCACGTTCCAATCTTCTCGACCACAGTCTTTCATCCCCCTCAAGGGTAGTCTTCGTTTCTATTCTATCGAGTTGGTGTACGCCCTCTGCTGGGACGTTCAGGCATGGCTTGTTTGTGTCATGCAATTGATACGCCGTGAACGGTTCTGCAAGCTCGGGATATTCCATCAATGTCGGATTTCGTGAAACAGTGGAGAGCCATGCTATTCAGAACGAAGTACTTCGAACTTGAGATAGCCAACTTTGTATTCTTCCGTGCACCGGTGCTTGGTTCTGTGTACATCGGGCCTGACTCTGGTTGCGGCTACATCGTGAGAAGTCGCCCGAATGAGATCGATGCCATGCGCCGTGACTACATCGAGAGGACCAGGAAAACGTTGCGGGCGCAATCCCAACGGCGTGACGGTTGCAATACGTAGAATTTCATGGCCAGGTCACAGAATTGTCCATAAAGGTCGCTCTGGCCGCACTTGTAAGGACGATCGATTGATTTGGGAAGTGGCGGTTGTCACGCGAGAGAAACAGGTGATGGAGATCCGCATTAATGCCCGGACGGGGACGGTCATTGATGTGGAAGAATAAGAGTCGAGATCAAACGGGTTCATAGGGGGAATTGACGACATGGGACATCGCCTCAAGCCAAGTGAACACACTGGTTCGTCGCCTTCAAGTCGTATCTACTGGACTCGTTCGGCCATTTCGTTGGCATTGGCAGCACGCTGATTGAGGTCATGCTCCAGATCAGGCTGTTCAGCCTCGTCCGGGAGTTTACAGCCCGCACGGTGACGATCCTGACATGGAGCGGCCAGCGCGGCGGAGTATCCGCCGCGCTGGCCCTTTCTCTACTACCGAGCCCATCTTGTGAGGACCTCGTGACGATCATGTATGCCGTCGTCGTGTTTTCAATCTTGGTCCAGAGGTTGATGATCAATCGAGTGCTGGGAGGCTCTGTGCGTGCCTCAACCAGTATCGACCGAGGTTGTATCGATCGCGTGCATGACAGCGTGTTTCCCATATGGTACATTGACATCATGAGTTCGATGAACCGAATAGAATTATGCTCCTCATCTCAAGCAAGAGGGTTCGCATGCGTGGTCGTGCTGCTCTGTTGCTGTGTCGTCGTACAGATGCTTGGAGTACCGGCTACGTTCGTGGACCTGCTGAGCTCCGATGCACTTGGGAAGTTGGAGCCCGCCTCGGAAGATCATACGACTGTGTCTCTCTCAGCCGAGCCGGAGCGGCCTAGACTTCTGAGGTCGGTCACTGAGCCGCATCCCGTGCGACGTTTGCCACTGTTGACTACATCCGTATTCCATCCTCCTTCTCTCTAAGCACTCAGCTTCAACTCAACACGACAACGTCAAGACATTCTGCGTGAAACACGCCTTTGAAGGCCTTCACGCAGCGTTCAATCCGTTGTGTGTCAACAACGATCAGCGGTTCTGAAAGACCCTGTGGCTACCAACGGGAAGTTGGTAGCTCGTTAATCGTTCAGGGTGCGATGGAGTGTTTGTACAGAGAAGGATGGCATCATGAATTGCTCGGCGTATCGATCTATTTCCCTCATAGCTCTGTTCCTCCTGATCACTGATATGTCCTTTGGTTCTACTGCCGACGTCGTTCCGCTCTCAGCTTTAGAGAGAGAGCAGGCAGATCACGATCACGGTGTACTACTTGGAACAAACCACTTGGTCATGAGGTTTAGTCGAAATGGGCAAGGTCAAGCCCAGGAGTTTAATCACTCGAATGAGATGGAATGGCATATTGAAGAGGTCACACATGGCAAACGATCTCTGACGATACATTTGCCTGTGGATGACCCATTTGTGGTGAGACTTCCTGTTGGGGCCTACCGTGTCACAACAATGAGGCTCCGCAGTTCTGAGGGGACCTGGCAGGCCGTGCTTCCAACGGCCTTTGAGATACGGCCATGGGGATGTACCTCACTAGGAACCTCGATGCTTCAGATGCAGGTAGGGTTTGTGACCGGGTGGATTGTTCTTCATGAGCAAGAATTCAGTCGTGCAAATCATGATCAACTGATCGGAGGAAACAGGTGTTCGATCTCAAGGGCTCCACTCAGATCATCGGTGAAGCATCCAGTCAGGCTAGACCGATCCGAGGCGAATCAATGAAAGGAAAGCCGTCATGAACAGGAATACGCTTTATCATAGTTTCGTCATGGGTGTCTCCGTCCTAGTTGTCAGTATGGCCGTGGGTTGTGCGACCCTCAGGGTTCCGCTCTCACCATCGCAGATTGCGATACCAGATGAGGATCACGGACTGTTGTTGGGTAAGATTCACCTCACCCGAGATGGAAAGTCACCATCAGAAGGGCTTAGTTGGCCGAACGATATGAAATGGTGGATTGAAGAGGAAGCGACGGGAACACGCTTGATGATCGGTCATCTTCCTATTGACGGTCCGTTCGCCGTGCGACTTCCGGTCGGTTCCTATCGCGTCACCGACATCAGCTTGGCAGGCACACGAGGCATTTGGCACACCGTGCTGCCGACCACCTTTACAATTCGGCAAGGAGAATGTACTGCACTGGGCACTCTGGACCTTGAGTTGCAAACAGGATTCTTTACGGGATGGGTGACACGACAGGTCAGTCATGAAAATGGGATCACTCACGAAAAGATGGGAGAGATTTATGGTGCTCAGGGTTGTCCCACTCAAGTAGCTCCGCTTGAAACCCCTGTGAAGAGCGTGGTCAGGAAACATTTTCCTACCCGAGGTGCTGGCCGTTTCTAGGAGCCTAAGAGGCTGCTCTCACATCGCCGGTCAGAATACCGCTGACCGGTGATGTGCAGATGTACATTGTAGTACTGAAATGCCTTGCTCTGAAGGATGAATAGATTGCGGAATCACCCATGAGTATCATGGTTTCTACTGCCTTAGCCGATGTGAAGTCAGGTCTTGTGGTGTTCTTTGTGGCGCTACCGCTCTGCCTTGGGATCGCGCTGGCCTCCGGTGCTCCGCTGGTGTCGGGGTTGCTAGCGGGGATTGTCGGCGGTACCGTGGTGGGACTCCTCAGTGGTTCCCATACCAGTGTGAGCGGTCCAGCGGCCGGATTATCAACCGTCGTGGCTGCGCAGATTCTCTCGCTCGGTTCATTTTCATCCTTTCTAATGGCCGTGATCCTTGCTGGAATGATTCAAATCATCCTCGGCATCGCCAAAGGAGGGTTCATCTCCGAATTTTTCCCATCCAGCGTGATTAAAGGGCTGCTGGCTGCGATCGGTGTGATCATTGTCTTTAAACAGATTCCCCACCTCGTCGGGCATGATTCCGATCCGGAAGGAGACATGTCCTTTTCTCAGCCGGACCTCGAGACGACGTTTTCCGAACTCTTCCACATGTTTGGAGACGTTCAACTGGGTGCAGCCATTGTCGGTCTAGCCTCTGTCGCGGTGCTCGCTCTCTGGGACAATTGGAAACTGTGGGGATTACGTTGGCGCTTGTGGCCTCGCTGGAAACTCTGCTCAATCTGAATGCGACCGATCGGCTTGACCCGCAGCAACGTACGTCACCGTCGAGTCAAGAACTTGTCACGCAAGGCGCGTTGGAAACGTCCTCTGTGGATTCGTTGGTGGACTTCCTGTTACCTCCGTGATCATCCGTAGCTCCGTCAATATTAATGCCTGCGGTAAGACAAAATTAGCTACGATCATTCACGGCACATTGCTTCTCGTGATTGTTCCGCTCATCCCGACCTGGCTTAATACCATTCCCTTATCTTGCCTGGCAGCCATTTTGTTGATGACCGGCATTAAACTGGCCAGCCCCGCCCTTATCAAGCAAATGTGGAGCGAAGGCCGCTACCAATTCATTCCGTTCGCGGCAACGGTAATTGCGATTGTCTTCACAGATCTCTTGATCGGGATCGTGATTGGACTGACCGTGGCCATCGGTTTCATTCTCAACAGCAGCATGCGGCGGCCGGTCCGCCGATTTGTGGAAAAACATCTCGGCGGCGAAGTGGTCCACATCGAATTGGCCAATCAAGTAAGTTTCTTGAATCGTGCCGCTCTTTCGAGAGCATTAGATGAGGTGCCACGCAACGGCTATGTGTTACTCGACGCTCGAAGCACAGACTGCATTGATCCGGACGTGCTTGACTTGATTCGGGACTTCACGGAACAAACAGGACCCGTCCACGGAGTCGAGGTGAGTCTTGTCGGATTTCGAAGTGAGTACAACCTTGAGGATCTGATTCATTATGTGGATTATTCGACCCGTGAACTTCAAGATGTCATCACGCCGCAGCAGGTGGCACCAATCCGCCGACTGTGGAACCATCTTCTCCTGATGTAGGAGCGATCGCGGATGCTGTTGCCAGACGAAATGTCCTGTGTGTGGTCAAGGAACTACGCAAGCAGAGTCGGACGCTCGACAACTTGGTTCGCGAACGACGTCTTGGAATCGTCGGTGGTGATGTATGACATCACCACCGGAGAAATCGAGTTTTTGGTAGAAGATGGACTAGAGGAGAGGAGACAGCGAGCATTGTATGATCGGCTCGTATTTCTTATCGGATCACCGGATGCTGTTTTCACCATTCTGACCGCTACCGCAGAGGAGTAGCTCTATCCGTACCGTCCGATCTGCGATCACTCGTACCATTTGAAATGCTCCTTGACACGATCTGTTAAAATAGTGTACATACACGCTTATGAAGTTGCGATGCTCAGAAGAAGTTGACGAATGTGTTGATTGCGCATGTTTCAACGTGCGAAAAGCCGCCCGAGCGATCACGCGATTCTATGACTCTGTCCTCGAACCTTCCGGGATACAGGGAACACAATTTTCCTTGCTAACCGTTGCTCACCTAGCAGGTGAATTGCCGATCACCGAAACGGCAGATCGGCTTGGTGTAGACCGAACGACGTTAACCCGAAACCTGAGAGTGCTAGAAACCAGAGGTTTAATTGCAGTAGGACCTGGTAAAGATGGACGTACGAAGTCGATTCAGTTGACCACTGCAGGTCGAGATGCGCTGATGAAGGCGTTGCCCTATTGGAAGAAAGCACAGCAGCTGGTCGTCAATGATCTTGGGCACTCGCGTTTTAAGGCATTGCTGAAAGAATTGTCTGCACTTCGGTCGTTAAGTCAACGATCGCTCTAGTAAGGTTCGCTGGGGCAAGGTGATGTTTAAGGACATGATGAGTGTAGGTACACTAGTTGAGCTTATGCCGACGCCTAGGATGTGCATGTCATAAAAACATCTCGAGCATTATAAGTTCCATCTCCCAGGTTGCCCGGTCATCGAATTGATGTTTGCGAACAAGTGATGAGAAATGTTTTTGGAAGTTACGTGTATATACACCATAGGAGGGAATGGCAATGAGTCTGTCGATACGTCATGGCAGAGCCGAGCAGTTTTTCTGGTGGGTCACCGCGCACTCCAAGGCGCTTGTTCTAGCGGGAGTCATATTAATAGTGAGCCTAGCCGCATTCATCCCGCAGTTGACCATGGATACTTCGGCTGATTCGTTCATTGCTAAGGATAACCCCGCCCGCGTCTATCGAGATCAAGTCAAACAGGTCTTCGGCTTATCAGATCCCTTTGTGATTGCGATCATTAATCGTGGGGCCACCGGCGTCTTTAACCCTGAGACGTTGCAATTGGTGCAGTGGCTTACAGATCGAGTCAAAACCATTCCCAATGTTGACCCGGATCGAGTGATGAGCCTGGCAACGGAGAATAATATTGTCGGCACTGCTGACGGCATGCAAGTGAAGAAATTCTTCCAGCCGCCGCCTGTCACGCAGATTCAGGCCGATACGATTCGTGCGGCGATCACTGATTTCCCGCTCTACCAGGGCAGCCTGGTGGCACGTGATGATACGGCGACTTTGATCACGGCTGAAATCCTTGACGAGATGAAGAGCGAGGCGACTTATCAGGCATTCATGAGCCTGGTTCA
>JAHBWQ010000223.1 GCA_019636915.1 Nitrospira sp.
GATCTTCACGCCGCGGTCGTACGCCTGTCGGTAGGGATTGGCTCCGATAAAGGCCGGAAGAAAGGAATGGTGGATGTTGATGACGGGGCAGCCGACCTGCGCCAGAAAATCCGCGCTGAGAATCTGCATATAACGCGCCATGACCACAAGCTCGATGCGATGTTCCCTCAGCAAGGCGACGACCTGTTGTTCCTGCTGAGGTTTGGTTTCCTTCGTGACGGGATAGACGGCATAGGGGATGTTAAAAAGCTCAGCCCAACTTGCACATGTGTCGTGGTTTGAAATGATGACGGGAATATCGATGTGCAGCTCGTCTCGACGGTGCCGTTGGAGAAGGTCGGCCAGACAATGATCTTGTTTCGAGACCAGAAGGCCGACATGAGGTCGTTGGCTGGACGGATACACCTCATAGTGCATTTCATATACTTTCGCGATTGGATCAAAGGCGGTCGGAATATCGCTGGGAGGCATCTGAAGTCCATCCGCGGAAAACTCCATCCGCATGAGAAAATCGTTGGTATCCTCATCGGTGTGGTGGTCGGAGTCGAGAATGTTGCCGCCGAAATCGTGAATGAATCCCGATACGCGTGCAACGATGCCTTTGCGATCTTTGCAACGGATCAGGAGCACGATCGAGTCCTTCTTCCGTGACGTCATGGGTGTGTACTCCTTCCGGAGTTGTTACGATCAGTGTATGAGGAGCGGCAAGATGCTGTTTTCAGTGGACAGGTGTCGTCACGATGCGTCCGACGAGATCGAATCCCGCGGCGTCGGTGATCTCGACTCTGCAGAAGTCACCAGGTGCCGGTTCCGAAGTCTTGCCGCCGGCATCGGCTGAGTCTTCGTCGACATAGACGACGCCGTCTATTTCAGGAGCAAGCCCTTCATGACGCCCTTCGAGAACGCCCTCTGTGTCTTCAGATCGCCCATCAATCAGCACATCGAGGATCGAGCCGATTCTAGCCCTCCCTTTTGAAGCGGCAATCGCTTCCTGGGCGGAGAGGATCATATTACGACGGTCTTCCATCGCGTCCTGCTCGACTTTGTCATCCAACTCGGCTGCCGGGGTATCGTCCTCATCTGAATACACAAACACTGCGGCTCGGTCGAACTCCGCCTGTTCCACATATGTGCGCAGCTCGGTGAATGCAGCCTCGGTTTCTCCAGGGAAGCCGACAATGAACGCGGTTCTGAAGGTGACTCCGGGGATACGGGTTCGGATACGATCGACGAGTGCTTCGATAGTCGCGCGATTTCCTAGGCGATGCATCCGGGTAAGCATCCGATCATTAATGTGCTGGAGCGGCATATCAATGTACTTGGTAATCTTGTCTTCCCCGGCATAGAGGTCCAGCAACTCATCCGTGACCTGTTGGGGATACAGATAAAAAGGTCGGATCCATTGGAGGCCATCCACTTTGACCAACTCACGAAGGAGTGAAACGAGGCCTTGGCGAAGACTGAGATCGACACCATAGTTCATGGTGTCTTGCGAGATGAGGTTGATCTCCTTGACTCCTTCGGCAGCAAGCTGGCGTGCTTCTGCCACGATAGATTCCACCGGTCGGCTGCGCTGTTTTCCGCGCATCAACGGGATCGCGCAGAACGTACAGTTGCGATTGCAGCCTTCGGCGATTTTGACGTAGGCGCTGTGTTGCTTGCCGAGTCTGAGACGGGGAGCCAGTTCGTCGTACAGATAGGGAGGTTGACTGATCCAGAGGCGTTTGTGTCGTTTCTTGGGGGCCAATAGATCGCGGCAAATATCTGCGATCTTGCCGAATTCACCGGTGCCGACGACCCCGTCCAACTCCGGCAACTCTTTCAATAAGTCTCCTTGATACCGTTGGGCCAGGCAGCCGGCAGCGATCAGCACGCGGCAACGTCCGGTCTTCTTGAGGTGCCCATGTTCGAGAATCGTGTTGATCGATTCTTGTTTGGCCTCTTCGATGAAACCGCAGGTATTGACGATGACCACGTCGGCTTGTGTTGGATCGCCGGTGAGTTGAAACCCTTCCGTGACCAATGTCCCGAGCATGATTTCTGAGTCGACCTGGTTCTTGGAGCAACCCAGGTTGACGAAACCGATGGTGGTTGCAGATCGGTTGACGCGGGCGGTCTTCGTGGAACGCGCGCGTGTTGGAGTAATCAGGGGTTGTGACATGTCAGGCAGTCTACGGGAGGGTTAAAAAGACTGTCAATGCGCCCCTTGCGGAAGATCGAGCAATTCCCCTAGAGTGCGCATCATGATTCGCACCTTTCAAGGCATCAAGCCCAAGGTTCCGAAGTCCTGTTTTATCGAGACGACAGCCGTTGTGATCGGTGACGTCGTCATGGGGGAAGAGTGCAGTGTGTGGTTCAACGCTGTAATCCGGGGGGATGTGCATTACATCCGGATCGGTGAACGGAGCAATGTACAGGATCTCTGCATGTTACATGTGACACATGATACTCATCCCTTGATCATCGGCAGTGACGTCACGATCGGTCACAATGTGGTACTGCACGGCTGTACGATCCAGGATCGCGTCCTGGTGGGGATGGGTGCCGTCATCATGGATGGTGCGGTGATCGGAGAGGACTCGGTGGTGGGAGCCGGAGCCCTAGTGGTTGAAGGGACGGTTGTACCGCCGAAGAGTCTCATCCTCGGGTCACCTGCGAAGGTCAAGCGACCGGTCACCGAGAAGGAATTAGCCTGGATCAAGGAATCGGCGGGCAACTATGTACGATATGCCAGGCAGTACATGGGCGATCCGGCCAAGAAGACCGGTTTTGACCTCTGATAAATCACGATCGTCCATTTTCTTACTTCTCCCCTTTTACTTCTTACCAACCTTGATAAAACAGATCGGATCGCCGACGAGTGCCGTGGGATATTGTTTTCGTTCCACACGATACGAAATGTGGTGCCGGTGGCACCAGTCTGCAATCCAGACCACTTCTTCCGTTGACGTTGTCACCAGACCGGGGATTGTCAATTTCGACAGACATCGATTGACGATCGCCTGAACGATCCGCCGTTCCTTCTGAAATGCGATCGGGTTGAACGTCACCGGATCCGCCTGGCCATAGGACAGAGGAGAGAGGTGCGGAAATCGTTCGGGATCGTTCAGGACGCTGACCATCAAAAGATGATCGAACTGCCATTTTGCCGAAGAGGCATCTCGCGCATGGAAGCGAACTGGCAGGCCTTGGCACGCACGGTTAAGGACAGTGACCTCTGATCGCCTCAGGTTGTAGGGCTCAACGTGGCGTTCACGATCGATGGTTTCCGCGATCAGCACCGGGAGTTCTGCCACCCCAGCGCCGATGTAGAGGCTTTGCCCACCACGAGGCAACATCTTGACGAGTGCCTTGGCGACTTTCGTTCCCAGCCTCCGACAAGGTTCCCGCTTGGCGCGCCAGAACTCATCGCCGCCTTCGTAGCAATAAACCGATTCCAGACGCTTATAGTCAAGGTGGGCAAATACGTCCGCGATAGCCCGACGAGTTGAACCAGATACCGGTCTCTGCATGACTCCCTTGGTATACCTTGCCCTGTGCCTGGTATAGACTGATATCGATGCCAGGCAAGCAGTTGGCAGTCTATCGAAATCAATGCTCCAAAGCTATGTAGCTGGTGAACCGGCCAATGCAATGACCGCTGCGGAGACCCCATCGGCCACTGCGACGATGAAGTCGAGATTCAGTGTCTCGAGGGTATCGGTCGGCCGATGGTAATGAGGGTTACGAAAGTTGGCAGTATCAGTCAGCATGACAGCGGGGAATCCCTGCTCCCAGAACGAGGTGTGGTCGCTCCGTCTGGTGTCCGGGAGCTTTTCTCCGTTGCCCGGTACGACCAGAGGAACAATTGGAAGGTGGGGCTTCATGGCCTGGGCAACAGAGCCGGTTAGATGGTGTGAGCGTTCGTTGCCGATGATGGCCAGAAAATTTCCCGTTGTGGGTACCGCGATCGGGACACCAGGAGGGATTTTCTGTGAATTGGGTTGATGGCTTGCATAGCCGACACACTCCAATACGATCGCTCCATGGATGGTTTCACCATTCCTCCGCAGAAGAGATGTATACGCCTGGCTACCGAGAAGGTCTTCTTCCTCTAAGTTAAACGCGACGAAACAGATCGGTCTGGCCAACGTCATGGTTCTGACCTGACGAGCCACCTGAAGTATGACGGTGAGGGCGCTGGCATTATCGTCAGCGCCTGGAGATCCTTCAACCGTATCGAAATGTGCGGCGACAATCAGCGGCGGTGCCGATTTGAATGATTTGTGGTCAGGAAGCGCTGTTCCGATCACATTATGAGAGGTGCCGCCCAAGGCTGGGAAGGCTTGCGTGGTCACGGTTAGCCCAGCTTCTGAGAAGCGACGGTGTAGGTAGGCCTCCGTCTGTCGTAAGCGGCTTGGTGAGGTGATGGGATGGCGTTCCCCCACCAGGGCCTGAAGATCTTCTCTAAGTTGATTCCGATCGATAGGCACAGAACTGGTTTCCGGCTTTGAGACGGTTAGGTCACGATTTCGGTGCCGATACCCTTCCGCGTGAAGATTTCAAGCAGAATGGCGTGCGGAATACGCCCATCAATAATGTGGGCTTTCCCAACCCCGTCACCCAAGGCATCCAAGCAGGCATGGACTTTGGGGATCATTCCCTCTGTAATCGTCCCCTTTTTCATCATGCGCTGCACATCTTTGCGGGATACGGTGGAGAGGTGGCGCCCGTTGGCATCGCGAATGCCTTTGATATCGGTCATCATCAGCAGTTTTTCCGCCTGCAAGGCTCCGGCGACCGCTCCGGCCACGAGATCGGCGTTGATGTTGTAGGTATTGCCCTCACGATCCGTGCCGATGGGCGCGATGATCGGGATGTAGTGGTCTTCCTGGAGATTGCGTAACAATCCCGGGTCCACCTTTTCGATGTCACCTACCAAGCCGAAATCTCCTTCGCTGTCTTCTCCATGGACATCGCGATTGAGGCTTTCCGCCCAGGCCTTCGCCGTCAAGGGCTTGCTGAGGATCAAGCCGCCGTCCTTCCCGCTCAACCCGACCGCGCTGCCGCCGTGCCGGGTGATCAGGTCGGTCAGTTCCATGTTGATTTTCCCGGCCAGGACCATCTCCACGATTTCCATCGTGGCGGCATCGGTGATCCGTACACCATGGCGGAACTTCGCTTGAATGCCGAGTCGGTCCAGCATCTTATCGATTTGTGGCCCGCCGCCGTGAATGATGACTGGGTTGATACCGACATATTTCAGGAGGACGACATCTTGAGCAAACCGCTCTTTGAGCGATGCGTCCGTCATCGCGTGGCCACCGTATTTCACGACCACGGTTTTGCCACGAAACGTCCGGATGTACGGCAGGGCTTCGATCAGGACGTCGGCTTTCTTGATAAGTTTGTTCATGCCCCTCTCCCGTCGATCAGAGCGGTCTCCTACAAGATATACCGGCTCAGATCTTGGTCTTTGACGATGTCCTTCAATCGATCCCGGACGTAGGCGGCGGTGATGTTGATCCGCTTGTCCGGCCAGCCTGGTCCCTCGAAAGAAATTTCTTCCAACAACCGTTCCATGATGGTGAAGAGGCGACGGGCACCGATGTTCTCGGTTCGTTCATTCACTTGGACAGCGATCTCTGCAATTTCCTCCAAGCCGTCCTTGGCGAACTCGATGGCCAGTCCTTCCGTGGCCATCAAGGCCTGATATTGCCGGACCAACGCTCCCTTTGGTTCCGTGAGAATACGGACGAAATCCTCTTTGGATAGGGGGCTCAGTTCAACGCGGATCGGGAAGCGCCCTTGGAGCTCTGGAATGAGATCGGACGGTTTGGCCACATGGAAGGCCCCGGCTGCGATGAAGAGAATGTGGTCCGTCACGACCGGGCCATATTTCGTGTTGACGGTGCAGCCTTCTACGATGGGCAACAAATCTCGTTGCACACCCTCTCGGGAGACATCGGGTCCCGCCGTGCGCTCGCGACCGGCGATCTTGTCGATCTCATCGAGAAACACGATCCCGGTCTGTTCTACCTTGTTGATCGCTTCACGTGTGGTGTCGTCCATATCGATCAACTTCTGGGCTTCCTCCTGCGTCAGGTGTTTCAGCGCTTCGGGCACCTTCATAAGTCGCTTCTTCTTTTTACCCTGGAACATGCCACCCAGCATGTCGCGGAGATTGTTCTCGATGTCATCCAGCCCACCCACATTGGAGATGACGCCGACCGGAACTCCCCGCTCTTTGACTTCCATTTCAACGGTTCGTTCATCCATCTTGCCTTCTCGTAGTTGGAGACGAAGTTTTGACCGGGTCGCTCCGTTGGTGTCAGGAAGGGCTTGGGTGGCCGTCTCCGTTGTGCTGTCCACAAATCCAGGCCGAGGCGGTGGCGGCGGCAAGAGGAGATCGAGCAGGCGCTCTTCAGCTTGCTGTTCGGCCTTTTGTTGCACGAATGCCAGGCGTTGGGTCTTGACCATATTGATGGCCAACTCAGTCAGATCACGAATGATCGATTCCACATCGCGCCCGACATAGCCCACTTCGGTAAATTTCGACGCTTCGACCTTGATGAACGGCGCCTCGGCCAGCTTGGCCAGCCGTCGGGCGATTTCCGTTTTGCCCACGCCGGTTGGCCCGATCATGATAATGTTCTTCGGCATGACCTCATCGCGAAGGTCTGGCGACAGTTGCTGGCGACGCCAGCGATTGCGAAGGGCGATAGCCACCATGCGCTTCGCATCCTTCTGCCCGATGACATAGCGGTTCAATTCTTCAACGATCTGAGGGGGAGTGAGGCTATTGAGATTCAGAGCGACGGGCT
>JAHBWQ010000224.1 GCA_019636915.1 Nitrospira sp.
TCCGGCCGGAGTAGCTCTTGGAGAAGTCGGGAAACTTATAGTCTGCAACCACGTCACGTGGATCGAGATACTGCAACGTATCGGTCCGCACCAGGATCGGCGCATCAGTAAACTGCTTGAGGAAATCCACGTCGTGCATATTTTCGTCGAGAATGATCTTGCAGGCCCCGAGGAAAAAGGCCCCGTCCGATTGTGGTCGAAGGGGAATCCAGTAGTCGGCTCGCTGGGCCGTCGGATTGTACTCCGGAGTGATCACCGCGAGGCGCGCCCCGCGCTCGATCGACTCGAGCTTCCAATGCGCTTCCGGCATCTTGTTTTCGACGAAATTCTTGCCCCAGCTCGTGTTGAACTTCGTGAAACGCATATCGCTCAAATCCACGTCGCAATTTTGCGTGCCGTTCCAAAATGGCTGTGAAGGATCTTGGTCTCCATGCCAGGTGTAGTTGTTCCAATAACGACCGCCTTGGGCCTGATCCGGACCGACCTTGCGTATCCAAGAGTCCAGCACCGGCAGAACGCTGTTGTTGAACCGGGTATTGGAATGCTTGCCGATAAACCCGAGAATGGGCATGCCTGCCCGGTGCTTGAAGCAGCGCACGCCTGCACCCTTCATCATTTCAATCATCTCAGGCGCATAACCTTGCTCGCGAAGACGCCGCGCCCCAGCTTCACCGCTGTATCGCGTGGCAATGATGATCATGGCCTTCGCCACATAGGTAAATGCCGTATCCCAGGAGACACGAAGCATATCGTCCAAGAATCGACTGTCGAACTTGTACTTGCGTTTAGTTTCCGAGGTTAGTTCGGGTGAGCCGTCATCCATCCACTGCTTCCACCCCTTCCGCATCAAGGGCCCCTTCATGCGATACGGTCCGTACACTCGCCGATGAAAAGTAAATCCTTTCAGGCACATACGTGGGTTGTGGGCGAACGTGCCTCGATTTCCGTATAAATCTTCATAGGTTTGGTGATCATAATTTTGCTCGACCCGCATCACCACTCCGTTTCGCACGAAGGCTCGAATACGGCAGGCGTGCGTGTCGTTGGGGGAACAGACCCAGGTAAAGGACGAATCGTACCGATACTGGTCGTGATAGACCCGCTCCCAGGATCGATCCGGATACTCCCCCAAGGGGTTACCGACCTCGATTACCGGCTGAAGCGCCGTCAAGGCCAGGACTTTGTCCGCCACGGCTATGGCAGCGATCGTGCCGGCAGAAGTTTTCATGAACTGCCTACGCGTAATGACCATGTGTTCCACCTCCCATTTAGTAGTATGAGGAAGACGCTATAAGTATGAGAAAGATCAGCATTCTTGTCTTTTATTTCGATTCCATTTCCTGAGCTCCGCGCGTGCGCAACCGAACATGCATCACGGGAACACCTGTCATCTGTTCATTGACGAGTTGGGAACGAGCATCATTCCAGCGCAAATCAGAGCTGACGTAACAAACGTTCACGCGGATGCAGTGTAGCCGAACGTTGTTGGGAGGAGAGAAAGAAAGACTACCGGCTGGTATTTGAAAAACTACGAGGTGTTCTGGAACCAACTACTATAGTAGGCCCGAAGGTCTTAGGATGTCGTGACTATGCCATGGGTCACTGCGTACTTGACTAGGTCAGTCGTGCTGTGGACACGGAGTTGTTCCATGATCCTGGTCTTGTGAAACTCAACCGTGCGGTGAGAAATCTTCAGTTGGTCGGCAATTTCTTTCGCCGACAATCCCTCCGCAACCAGTTGTAGAATCTCATGCTGCCTCGTCGTTAAGTCGTCGATCGTGGCCAAACGGGTTTGTGCTGGATTGAGGAATGACGTCATGACTTCTTTTGTAATGAGCGGAGTCATGTAAAACTTGTCATTCATCACGGACTGCACCGCCTGCATCAATTCTGTGGCTGCTGATCGTTTCAGCAAATAGCCTGAAGCTCCGGCTCTGAACGCTGCATCGACATAGGCCATGTCGGCATGCATCGTCACGAAAATCAGTTTCACTGCAGGGACCTGCTTCTTGAGTTTTTTGGCTGCCTCAATACCGTTAAGCTTTGGCATCGAAATATCCAATATCACGACGTCAGGCTTGAGGTTTACAGTGGCTTCAAGTAAAGCCCGACCGTCTTCAACAGATGCTACGAGTTCGCAATGCACGTCCAGCAATTTTTTGAATCCCTCGAGCACAAAGGTATGGTCGTCAGCCAAGATAACTCGTGGTTTCTTCATGTGGTACTCCAGAAAATGGAATGTGGACACTGATGCGTGTGCCTCGCCCTTGCTCTGAAGAGATGTCCAATCGCCCTTGGACGGACCGTACTCGCTCCCTCATATTGACAAGACCTAACCCGGAATGGCGCGTTTGAGCATCCTTGAGATCGAAGCCGACACCGGTATCCTGAATCGATAGCGTAATCTCTTGTCCGTCACAGGTCAATTCGACCTCCACACGCGCGGCGCGAGCATGTTTCATGATGTTGGCAAGGCTTTCCTGCGTTACTCGATAGAGGCATGAGGCGACATCACGCGGTAAAGGATCGGCCATCTCTTCCCCCACGACGACTGTTTTAATCCCCGTTTTTTCGGACCACTCATCGGCCATGTGTTTGAGTGCGGCAGTGAGACCGAGATCGTCCAGAATAGAGGGATGAAATTTGTATGCCATGCGGCGAACGTCATCGGATATCTTGGCCAGCCGTTGATTGAGGGATTGGATCGTTTTCTGTGCTTGGGTAGTCATGGTGGAGGGGGTGGACAACATGTTCCCAATATCAATTGCGACCAAGGCCAGACGTTGGTTAATGTCGTCGTGAAGCTCGCGCGCAATACGCCGCCGCTCTTCTTCTTGCGCCGTCATCAGTTTAGCAGTCAATGACTGGAGCTGCCGCTCCGTCCTCAGCCGGTCCGTGATATCCCGCACGATTAACGTAAACGTAGTTCTCGAACCAACACTCAGCAGGGATATGCTTGCCTCTGCAGGAAACTCACATCCATCCTTTTTCAAACCAACCACCTCACATCGTTGTGCCATCCGATGAGTCGATTCTGGATTATGAGGAGACTTGTCGATGGAGGACGAGCGAGCAATCCAAAATCGTTCCGGCAGCAACAGATCAATTGGCTTCCCCAGCACCTCGCTCGGATCATAGTCGAATAACTTCGCCGCTCCTTGATTAAAGAGCGTGATCGATCGATCACGTTCGGTGACGATGATGGCGTCTTCGGCAAGATCGAGGATGTCGGCAAGCCGCCCTTGGGAGAGTCGTAACGCCTGTTCAGTTTGAACATGTTCGGCGATTTCCATGACTAAGGTCTGATTAACGGCGGCAAGTTCCTGAGTCCTTTTTGCAACCTTGTGTTCCAGATGTTCATTCGCTTTCTGCAATGCTGTTTCCGCCTGGCGCCGCTTCCAGGCAAACCACACGAGCACCCACAAAATCACAATCGTGATGGACCGGTTCCCCATCTGAATCCAAGGTGGCAAATTGGTAAACCAGGGAGTCCCAATCCCTCCGATCATGGTAAGGAGGGTACCAGCACCGGCGGCGATTGACGGCATCCATGAAAACCGCGACGCAGTGGCAACTAAAACAACGACAACATAAAACTCATGATCGGCGAACGCCATCGGCGAATATATGTCGGAAGCGAACAGCCCTACCAGGAGTAGGGTCATGAGGACGGCCAAGACGGGTTCTCTCAATTGCGCATCCATGCTGATCGTGCGGTTCCAAGTAATGAGCTGCAGTTGTTGCTTAAGGTTATCGAGGATGATGGGCGTGCGTCAAATAGCGCTTATCACCAGGCTGGACAGGTGAGCGAGACTGAGGTCTTCCCCAAAATCGGCAATGAAAGCAAGGGACAGTCTTCTCACTCCTCAGAAGACTCCGGAAACTGTTGATAGCCGATGTACCTATCGCACCGAGTCGCGTCGACTCCGTCAGGAGGGCTCAGCCCTCACCGTCACACCGGGCTTTGCAGTCGTCCTGATTTATAGTGTTTTACTTGCTGATCGCCGCACAATACCAACAGGATCAATATGGTACAGCGTCGGAGGACGTCGAGAGTGAGAAACTCACCTTAGCAGGAGCTGAATCCTAAACAGGAATCCTGGATTCTCTGTCCACTTCATTCAGCCGTAAGCTCAGACAGTCAACAGTGAAGGGAGCGCATGGTCCGCCACGAGAAGCTGGGAACGCGCAGCGATCATCTGATGGCCGGAACCAACAATCTTCCACCGACAGAGAAAAGATGGGGGGACATCTCTCAAGGGAGAACAAGAGACGCACTGCCCGGTGAGCGCCAAGGTATCCCTCCGTCCGGCAGCTGACGATCGGCACATTACCTACATTGTGTTGAAAACAGTTTGTCCATGTGTACCGACGAACCCTTCAGAAAATCGGCTGCGAGCATATGGGCTTCGCCGGAGGCCTGTCTGCCTTGTTAACCACCATCAAGGCGACTACTTCCATAGCAGTCCAGACAATCGCGTTAGACGGCCTTCGTCAACTGCGGTCGCACACCTGATAGCCGATCAAACATGGCATGCTTCATCCTTAATGCGTCTCTCAGATAGCATGGGAGGTGAGTACTGATGACCTGTTTCGGCAGATATCGAACCGACGGAAAGCGGTGCAGAATACACAAAAGCACAGACTCCTCTATTCCATCGGACATCAGAATGATCGGGAGAGTCGGCTGACTGGCAGATACCATCCGGATGACTTCCTGCCCGTTCATACCCGGCATCGAAAAATCCGTGATGATCAGGTCGAATATGAACGACTTCCAGTATTGACTCGCCTCTGCCCCATCGGCAGCTTCCACAACTCGGTGATGGTCCAACTCCAATCGAAAGCGAATGTTTGCACGGAGGTCGTCATGGTCTTCAACCAGTAGGATCGTGGCCATCGTCGTCACCTTTCATAAGCCTGCTTATTATCCTTGCCAAGGACCTTGACGCGATAACCGCGCAGTCCGTGATCTTTCTCATGATGTAACAGTGAAAGCCTTCTGAGCCCGGCGCACTGCTGCACACTCACGATACACACTGGGGGCAATATAGTAGGCAACACAGGATCTGCGTCGTGTCAGAGCAACACCGAACAACGATTAACCGTGTAGCAAATACGGTGCCGCGCCGCACGCATACCCGGCATAAGTACTCATCCCACACATGGAACGATGCCGGTTGTGGCCTATTAACACGAGAAACAGAGTTGAATGGAGGAGGAGGATCAATGAGTCGATGGAGAATCCTACTTCCGTTTGCAGCAGGGTCATTGCAGGAAGATGACTACATCGACATCAACACTCGTCGTGAGAGCGATGCCAATCCACGCCGCCGCAATGACCGTTTTCATATTTGGGAAATATATCCCAATTTAAGAATGTTAGGCAAGGCATGTCCTGATAGTCGGATGGATGGGATGCCCGAAAGAGGCGCCTGACTTCGTGATGCAGGGGAATACCTACAGACATACAGCCGTTCCTGCCATAATAGTCCAGGTGCCACGCCAATGCGCCGCTTGACTCAATTGATGACTTGGGATACTTTTCCCATGATCCAGATCTGCCGATAACAGCTGCGTTCATCGCGTTCCGGCCGATCACAATCCCTGCTTGCGAGGACTCAGTTGAGCTCGTGCCGTTATTCCGTTACGCCGAATCAGAATATTGCACACCGATGTGCGGCGTCCTCGCGCATGGACGGAGTGACGAGCGGACAGTACCAAACCTGACCGCTGCAGGTCCCTGTCAAGAGATCAGTCCAGATCTGAGTCCGGCAACAGATACCGGTACGGTGCATAGCGGACGGCAAGGACGGGAGTGAAAAGCAATCGTGTAGAAATGCAAAAGTGAAACCTGCTCGCGCACGGAAGTTTTCTGATTCTGTTGCTGATCCCCCACCGAAAGACAAATGGGGTGCAATGATGCGTCGCAATCGAGCGATATCTGACCGTTCGAATCGACGAACATAACCTGGGTCACGGCACGGTGTGGTCGGCAGGAGGAGCTGCGGATCCTGCTGTCTGTGGTCTCGCCTCTCGCTCAAACTCCACTTTCGTTGCGTTGGCGGTGCCGTCGATCACCGATCCGTACACCTCCACATGCGCCCCAACGACAATATCATTGACGGTCCCTCCCGTAAAGACGGTCACAGAGCTCGTCAGCACCTGGACCGTGCCGAGGAAAAATCGACCCTGATCAAGCACTTGCGTCACGGGGCCTTTCAGATCGGCGTCCTCAACTTCCACCTTTGTCGCCTTCACAATCCCGCCGACCAGAGTGCCGTGCACCTCGAGATGTACCCCAACGAGAATGTCGCTGCGGATGCCCCCTTCGAAAATTGTCCCGGCATTCATCACCACCTGCACGTTTCCGAGAAAGAAGTTGTCTGGACTCAGCATCCGAGTTACAAATCCTTCTATCACGGCCTCTTCACTGTCTATGGAGCCCAATCCTTCCAACCGCACACGCATCGCAGTAAGACGAAGGCCGGAAGATTGTCCACCCACTGCTACCATCTGTGTTCCTCTGACATCGACCAACAGACCATCCCATACGTTGTTTGATTGCCCAGGCAAATCATTCAACACCGCTCCCTTGTAATCGACCGTCAGCGAACCGATCTCGAACGTGCGTTGATCTGGCTTGTGGTGTGTGATGAATCCCTTGACCTGATAATCAGGAGTGGCGGGTGCCGCATGGAATGTTTTCAATCTGATCAAGGTTCCTCTGATGCTTCCCTCACCGATGACGAACCCGCTGATTTCGACCAGATCCCGACCAGGCAC
>JAHBWQ010000225.1 GCA_019636915.1 Nitrospira sp.
ATTGCGGTTTGCCGTGCGGGAAGGCGGCAAGACGGTCGGCTCGGGAGTTGTCACGGAAATCTTGGCCTAAAGCTGAGAGCTGTCAGCTGACAGCTAAGGAGAAGTTAAGATGCGCGAGATCATCGACATGGCTTGTACGTCCTGCAAGCAGAGAAACTACTCGTCCATGAAGAACAAGAAAAACGATCCGGATCGGTTGGAACGAAACAAGTTTTGCAAATTCTGCCGAAAGCACACACCTCATAAAGAGGTGAAATAAGGGTGTCGAGTGAGAAGTGCTGAAGCTGGGGTGATTTTCTGAGATGTCTCAGCGCTCAACACTGAGTGTAGGGGCATGGTGTTAATGGCAGCACATCGGTCTCCAAAACCGAGAGTCTGGGTTCAAATCCTAGTGCCCCTGCCATCCCGAGCTTGCTTGTGACCGGGCCAAATGATGGATCTTAGCGATAGGATAAAGCAGCTTTGGTGTTGGGTTTGAGAGTGAAGGCTCGCTCGACGGATGGGCTGCCTATGGTCCTTGCTGGATGGATGAAGCATCGCTTGTGTGGTTTATAGGGATGGTGTGTTTGTGCAGTTGCCCTTAGGCTCAAGAGCGTGGTCTTGGGAGTGAGATTGAGGCTGTAGGGCCTCTAGGTGCTGTTGGTGGAAGCGGCTAGTTTTGGGTAGAAGCGGCTCCTGGGTTTGGAGCGGTTTGGTATTTGTGGGGCGGTGAGGCGATAAAACGCGGAGTATCCGATGTTTAAGCGTATGACGGAGTCAATTCGGTTGTTCGTGACGGACGTGCGTACCGAGATGAAAAAAGTCTCGTTTCCGAGTCGTGCGGAAACTGTCGGTTCAACGACGGTCGTTATTGTGTTCTGTATCCTGATGTCGGTTTACTTGTCTGTCATTGACTCGTTTCTCTCCTGGTTGGTTGGAAAGCTTATTTGAGTCAGCCGAAAAGAGACGATAGCAGTACTTCATCGAAGACCTGAGGGTGGTGCATGACAAAGAACTGGTACGTCATACATACGTACGCGGGTTTTGAGGGGCGCGTGAAGACCAGCCTCATGGAACGTGCGAGTCAAATGGGGCTTGTGGAGAAGGTCGGGCAGGTCCTTGTTCCGACGGAGGATGTGATTGAAATCAAGGATGGGAAGCGACGGACCTCCCGTCGGAAGTTCTTTCCGGGGTATGTTTTGGTAGAACTGGAGTCTCCGCTGGCTGATGAGACGCTCCAGATGATTAAGGAGACCCCCAAGGTGACGGGATTTGTCGGAGGAGGGGTTGTGCCGACGCCGCTTACCGATGAGGAAGTCGAGTCCTTGCTCAAACAAGTTGATGCAGGTCAGGCGGAACCGCGTGAGCAGGTCAAATTCATTAAGGGTGATAATGTCCGTATTATCGATGGTCCGTTCCTGGGGTTCAATGGTGCGGTGGACGAGGTCGATCAGGATCATAGTCGATTGAAGGTCATGGTCAGCATCTTCGGTCGGTCAACCCCAGTTGAATTGGGATTCCTGCAGGTTGAACGGATTTGAAGAGCGATGAGCTGACAGCTCTTCGCTGACTGCTAAGGAGAAAGTCATGGCAAAAGAAGTCTCGGCACAAATTAAGTTGCAAATTCCGGCTGGTAAGGCCAATCCCGCTCCTCCCGTCGGTCCTTCGCTGGGTCAGCACGGCGTCAACATTATGGAGTTTTGCAAGCAGTTCAATGCGAAGACTCAGAAGGAAGGGGACAGTATCATCCCTGTGGTGATCACAGTCTATAAAGATCGTACTTTTAGCTTCATCATGAAGACCCCTCCGGCTTCGGATTTGCTGAAGAAGGCGGCCGGGGTCATTAAGGGCTCTGGTGTGCCACAGAAGGATAAGGTGGGGAAGATCACCCGGCAGCAGCTGAATGAGATCGCGCGTAAGAAAATGGGTGATCTGAACGCGGCTGATGTGGAGGGGGCGACGAGGATCATCGAGGGGACTGCGCGCAGCATGGGTATTGTGATCCAAAGTTAATTTCGAGACCGAAGGAGCGGTAGGCTATGGGAAAGAAGATGAATGCGGCGCTTCAGAACGTTGAGCCGCGTGTCTATGGATTGCGTGAGGCGGTTGAAACCGTGAAGCGCTCGGCATTTGCGAAGTTTGACGAGTCGGTTGATCTAGCGCTTCGCCTCGGGATCGACCCCAAGCGTTCGGATCAATTTGTCCGAGGAACGGCGGCGCTTCCACATGGGACAGGGAAAAGGGTTCGGGTATTGGTCTTTGCGAAGGGGGAAAAGGAGCAGGAGGCACGCCAGGCGGGAGCCGACTATGTGGGTGCGGACGATTTGATGGAGAAAATCAAGGGCGGCTGGATGGAGTTTGATTGTGCCATTTCTACGCCGGACTTGATGGCGTCCGTCGGCAAGCTCGGGAAGGTGCTCGGACCTCGTGGTTTGATGCCGAATCCGAAGACCGGCACGGTTACTTTCGAAGTCGGGAAAGCTGTCTCTGATATTCGGAAGGGGCGTGTTGAGTTTAAGGTCGAGAAGGCTGGTATCGTACATGTGCCGGTTGGGAAGGTGTCCTTTGAGCCGGAAAAGCTCTACGACAATGCATCAGCCATCCTCGAGTCTGTCATCAAGGCAAAACCTGCTTCTTGTAAGGGGCGCTATCTCAAGAGTGCCACGATTACGAGCACGATGGGACCGGGAGTGAAGTTGGATACCATCGCACTGACGAAGCAGTGGAGTTAGACGAAGGACGTCGTCCGTCACTTAGCTGGCAGGGAGACCCGGTAGGTCCTGATTGATTCGTGGTGGGTGACGAATCCTCGAAGAAGGAGAGCGATGAAGAAGGAAGAAAAAGTTACGACAGTGGCGGATTTGGCTGAAAAATTCGGTCGAGCCAGGCTGGCTATCTTGACGGAATGCGTCGGTCTCCCTGTCAATGAGGTCACTGAGTTGCGCAAGCAACTCCGGGGAGTTAAGGCTGAGTACCGAATCGTGAAGAATACGCTCGCGGCTCGTGCTGCTGAGGGGACAGCATTGGCAGGGCTCAAGCTGCATCTCAAGGGCCCGACCGGTGTCGTTATTGGGTACGATGATCCTGTGTTGCCGACCAAGGTCTTGAAGGATTTTATCGGAGCCGAGAAACGGGAAGAGAAGATTAAGATGACGGCCGGAGTGCTGGAAGGCAAGCTCCTTCAGCCGGCTGATCTGGTGGCTGTCGCGAAGCTGCCTAAGAAGGAAGTTCTTGTCGCGATGTTGCTCTCGGCCATGCAAGGGCCGATTCGTGGTGTTGTGTATACGTTGAGTGCGGTGTTGTCGAAATTTGTCAGAGTCATTGCAGCCATTCAGGATAAACGGAAAGGAGAAGGGGAGATGCCAGCTACAGAAGGAAAATTGTCACAAGAGGAATTGATCAAGGCAATCGAGGGGATGAGCGTGCTCGATCTAGCCGAACTTGTCAAGGGACTGGAAGCGCGATTCGGGGTCACGGCAGCCGCACCAGTTGCGGTGGCGGCGGCACCGGCGGCAGGTGGCGGGGCAGCTGCTCCGGCTGAAGAGAAGACGGCATTCGATGTCATTCTGGCATCCGCACCGGCAGATAAGAAAATTCAGATCATTAAGGTGGTGCGAGAGCTTACCAGCCTCGGACTGAAGGAAGCGAAGGATCTGGTTGAGGGAGCTCCAAAGCCTGTTAAGACTGGGGTTGCCAAAGAAGAGGCGGATACGATGAAGAAGAAGCTCGAAGAAAGCGGTGCAAAAGTCGAAGTGAAGTAGGGATACCATTCGTTATAGTCACTGGTCATTGTGCATTGGGGGAAGGTTGATCACTGTCGGCCTGTCGCTCTGTGTCATGACCGGTGACTGCTGTTCACCGCCAACCAGTGTGGAGGAGTAGGAATGTCCGAAACGACTCTGCAGGAGTTCGTCGAGCGGAAAGATTTTTCACGCATTCGAACCAATATCGATATTCCAGATCTGATCGAAATTCAGAAACGTTCCTATGAGGAGTTTCTGCAATTTGAGGTCGAACCGGATCGCCGGAAAGATTATGGATTACAGGCGGCGTTGGCCAGCGTGTTCCCAATCCCGGACTATAACAACACGGCTGTGCTCGAGTTTTCGAGTTACACCTTAGGTGCGCCAAAGTACGATGAGCGCGAATGTCTTGAGCAGGGTATGACGTTTGCCGTTCCGTTGAAGTTGCGTGTGCGCTTGGTCGTGTTTGATAAGGAGGATAAGGGGCCCCGAAAGAAGGTACTCGATGTGCGGGAGCAAGAGGTTTATGTCGGTGAATTGCCGCTGATGACCGAACGGGGAACTTTTATCGTCAACGGAACTGAACGAGTCGTCGTCAGTCAGCTCCATCGGTCGCCTGGGGCCTCCTTTACTCATGATAAGGGGCGTACGCATGCGAGCGGGAAAGTCTTGTATTCGGCGCGCATTATTCCCTATCGAGGCTCATGGCTCGATTTCGAGTTTGATGCCAGGGACATTCTCTATGTCCGGATCGATCGTCGGCGGAAAATGCCCACCACCATTTTGTTGAAGGCCTTCGGATTTTCAAGCGATGACTTGCTCAAAATGTATTATCCCGTGGAGGAGATTCGGGTCTCGAAGGGCAAGATGTTCCGCAAGCTTGATCCGGAGATTCACCATGGACTTCGGTGCTCAGCAGAGGTGACGGATAAAAACAGCAAGGAGTCGCTGGTTCGGGAAGGGGCGAGGCTGACAAAGGGGATGATCGCCAAGCTCAAGGCGTCTGGAGTGAAAGAGATTCCCATGCTGCCCGGAGAGTTGGTGGGGCGCGCCGTTCTGACAGAGGTGGTCGATTCGCAGAAGAACAAGCTGGCTGAGAAGAATCAGCGGTTGACTGCCGAGATCGTGGAGCAAATCGTTGAAAGTGATGTCGAGGAGTTTAAAGTTATTTACCTTGATATGGCCACCGCCACGCCGGTCATTCTCGATACGTTGGAGATGGAGAAGATTGGGTCAAAGGAAGAAGCGATGGTTGAGATCTATCGCCGACTTCGCCCGGGTGAGACTCCGTCGGTCGATACCGCACGGGCCTTGTTCGATAATCTTTTCTTGAACTCCAAGCGATATGATCTCTCGCCAGTCGGTCGTCTTAAGCTCAATAAGAAGCTTGGTTTGGATCTGCCGCTTGAACAGCGGACGCTCACGGCACAAGACATCGTGGAAGTCATTCGCTACCTTGTGAATCTAAAGGTCGGGAAGGGTGAAATCGACGACATCGATCACTTGGGCAATCGCCGTGTACGATCCGTTGGTGAGCTGCTCGAGAATCAATTTCGGCTGGGGCTCGTTCGGATGGAGCGCAGTATCAAGGAACGGATGAATCTCCTCGATATGGAAACCGTACTCCCGCACGACCTGATCAACGCCAAACCGGTGGTGGCGGCAGTCAAGGAATTCTTCAGCAGCAGCCAGTTGTCTCAATTTATGGATCAAACCAACCCTCTGGCTGAGATTACGCATAAACGCCGCTTGTCCGCGCTTGGCCCTGGTGGGTTGACCAGAGAGCGTGCCGGGTTCGAGGTCAGAGACGTGCACCCATCCCACTATAGTCGTATCTGCCCGATTGAAACGCCGGAAGGTCCAAATATCGGGCTAATTACGTCCCTGGCGACCTATGCGAGGATTAACCAATTTGGATTCATCGAGGCACCCTATCGGAAAGTTGTAAAGGGACGGGTGACGGATGAAATCGAGTTTCTTTCTGCGATCGAAGGCGATAAATACATTATCGCTCAGGCGAACTCGAAGCTGGATGGGGCTGGCAAGTTAGTCTCGGAAACCGTGTCTTGTCGCCATGGTGGAGACTTTGTCTTAGCCGCGCCGGATAAAATCGAGTATATGGATGTCTCGCCAAAGCAGGTGGTGAGTGTCGCTACGGCGCTCGTGCCGTTCTTGGAGCATGACGACGCCAACCGTGCGTTGATGGGTTCCAACATGCAGCGGCAAGCTGTTCCCTTGATCACGTCCGAATCCCCCTTGGTCGGAACGGGGATGGAGGCTGTGGTTGCCAGGGACTCCGGATACGTAATCCAAGCTCGACGGCCCGGGGTTGTCGAGAGTGTCGACGCGACTCGTATTGTGGTGCGGGCTGAATCAAAGGACGGCAAGAAGGGGAAAGATTCTGGGCTGGATGTGTATGATCTGATTAAGTTCCAACGGTCAAATCAAAACACCTGTATTACGCAAACTCCGGTGGTTCGAATCGGTCAGCCCGTCAAGAAGGGGCAGGTGCTCGGAGACGGACCGGCGATTGATCGTGGAGAATTGGCACTGGGGAAGAACGTGCTTGTCGCGTTCATGCCCTGGGGGGGCTATAACTTCGAAGACGCGATCTTGCTCAGTGAAAAATTGGTTCGTGAGGATGCGTTCACCTCTATTCATATTGAAGAATTTGAGGTGGAGGCTCGGGACACCAAATTGGGGAAGGAAGATGTGACACGAGATATCCCCAATGTCGGCGAAGAGGCTCTGAGGAATTTGGACGAGAGCGGCATCATTCGCATCGGTGCCGAAGTAAAGCCAGGCGATATTCTCGTGGGTAAGGTGACGCCAAAAGGCGAGACTCAATTGACTCCGGAAGAGAAGTTGCTCCGAGCGATCTTCGGTGAGAAAGCTGGTGATGTGAAGGACACCTCGCTCACCGTGCCTCCAGGCGTCGAGGGCATTGTCGTCGACGTGAAAATCTTTTCGCGCAAGGGGCTCGATAAGGATGAGC
>JAHBWQ010000226.1 GCA_019636915.1 Nitrospira sp.
CGGCAAGGGCGCACCCCATGGCAGTTGCCTTTTCCGGAACCCGCCAACCACCGTAGGCGATATTCCATCCTCCGATCACGATGACAATGACGCTGAGCGCAACAGTCCCCACAATGGAGAAGACGAAGGACAGCACGGCGTCGTGCAAATCCATCTGCTGATGCACCGCCATCATGCTGGTGACGTGTGTGAGGGTCATGCAGGCCCCCGTCAGCATGCCTCCGGAGATGAGCCGCATCCACCCCTCGACATGGCTGCTGATCAAATAGACCGCGACGGCTCCGGTGGTCCCGGCGGATAACAGGGACAGAACGGCGAGCACGGAATCCTGAGTTGCCGGAACCGGTGGACAAAACGCGAGATTCCCGATGAAGTGAATCGCCCAGATCTCCAAACCTGCTGCGACCGCACCGATGAACAACCAACGAACGCTGACGGGTCCCTCGTCGGAGGCGCGCATCCGTTCGGCAATGCTGAGAATGACGTACGAGGCCGAGCCACCGAGCAACATCGAACAGATTGCGAGCAGTGGATCACAGATTCCCAACATCGGGGGCTCCAATCAGAACGTGTGGGTCATGAGCGAAGGGAGCAGTCTGTTTGCTGCAACTCAACGCACCGTCAGCGTACCAGTTGATTGAGCCGTTCCCATCGTGGAGCGTGGGTGTCAGGGTTCACCGACCAGTAGATAAAGAGGACCCGTCCCAACACATGCTGCTTGTTGATCGGCCCCAGGAAACGACTGTCTAAACTTTCCTCCCGATTGTCTCCCAAAAGGAAATAACTCTCCAGAGGAACGGTGATCGGTGGAAGATGGTCGCGGACGTGCCCCGCCATACTGGAGCGGTCGGAATGGCGTGCGTAGGGCTCCGATAAGGCCTCACCGTTCACGTACACCACTTGATCACGAATCGCGATCTGATCACCGGGAAGCCCGATCACACGATGGAGAAATCTCTTCCCATTCTCATCCGGATAGCGGTAGACCACAACGTCGCCCTGCTGGGGCTCCGCAGCCTGATAGGCAACCTGATGCACAATCACATGGTCGCCTGGCAGCAACGTCGGTTCCATCGCTTGACTTGGGGTCTGGTAGATCTGAGACCGCGCACGAACGATCGGCAAAAGCTCCGGCAAACGGTCTCTCGTGAACGACTCACGCAGGTCCTGTAACTTGGACGACGGCGAGATACTCTCGGCGCCGTATCCTGCGAGCAGCGACTGTGCTTCTTCACCAGACAGTCGCGCGCCATAGTATTCTGCGAGATGCTGTTCCCAGAAGTTCGTGGGGGCAAGATCGACGAGCATGACTTTGAGCGAGTGCACAAACGATTGCTCAATGCGTTCCGTTTCAGTCAACGTCAGTGGGGTAGAAAGAGCAGACTGGGCTTCGAGGAGCCGACTGTACCCCGCAGCATCCGACTGCGCTGCGATCACCTGGAATAACCGATCCGACGTCACGTCCAGACGGGCAAGTTGTTGATAGACGGTGAACGGTTCCTGATCGACATGGGACACCGTCAACGAGGTCTCACTGCATCCGGTCACAAGACCAAGCCCCAGGCTAGCCAACCAGAGCACGCTGAGCCTCACATAGCTCCTGCCACGGTCACCTACAGAACAGAACGACTTGCGAGTCATCTCTCCTCCCGAACTTCCTGCCGCCGGAAGAATACCGCACTCTATGCCGGGGGGAAAGGCCTCCCCACGCCATCTCCGGCGTCGCCATCAGTCACTCAGGCGAATCTGTCTCTCACGTTCCGACTCCAGTGGGACGCCAGGAGCTTGAACACCGTTTGAGGCGTGAGCGCCAGATCTCGATAGCTTCGTCTCCCGGCCATGACATCCGTCACCGCTTCGCAGAGACGCTGTCCCTGCCGTGAAAAGGCCCATGAGCGGAGGCGAGGAAAGTCATACAATAATCGGGCCAACAGGACTCCGGCTCGCAGTTCAGGAAGGATGGACTCCGCCAGTGAGCGACTATACGCCCGTTGAACTGGCTCCTCTTCTAGTTTCCCCTCGAGCAATGACTGCGCGGCCTGTTGGCCGCTACGAAGGGCGAACGAAATCCCTTCTCCGGTGACAGGATCGGCAAATCCAGCCGCGTCCCCTACCACCAACACGCGGTTCTTGATAAACGGCCCCTTTCGCGGCCGAACGGGAATGACGAATCCATGACGCTCAATGTGGGTCACATCACGACACCCCAGCAAAGTGAGATACTGCATGATTGCGCGCTTCAGCTCGCCTTCCCGTTGAACCATCGACAGGACACCGATCGAGAGGTGCCGGCGTTTCGGAAACGCCCAGGCATACCCACGGGGGAGGATACCGAAATCAAACCGTGCTACGCGAGACAATCGATCCAAGAGCTCATGGGGCACCGTGACCTCATACTCCAAAGCCGGAATCAGAACCCGTCCGTCCGCCATTCCGACTCTGCGTGCCGTCGTGCCAAGCGCACCGTCGGCGGCTACAACAAACTTGGCCTTCATCTCGCCCATCTTGGTAGAGACCGTGACACCGTCGCCGTGATATGAGACATCCTCGACTGCACAGCGTTGGTGCACGACAGCGCCGCCGGCTTGCGCAGCTGAGAGCAATGCGTAATCAAACTGATCGCGCATGGTCATGGAGACAATGGGGGTCGGTCTCTGCGTGGTGAAAGATAACCCGTTGGGGACAATATTCAGGAGCGCTGTATGACAGTCCTGCTCGATGACGTGTCGCACGTCGACAGGTAACGATTGCCGGGCTCGTCCGATAATTCCTCCGCCACAAGTCTTGTACCGCGGCAGCACAGCCTTCTCGAGGACGGCGACCTGCACACCTGCCTGCGCCAGTCTCCAGGCCGCACAGGCCCCGGCCGGTCCACTGCCGACCACTATGACGTCATAGGTGTGGTTCATCGCTCACACATGGTGACGGGTTACAGAATGAATACCCTGCTCCATACAAATAAGGAACCTCCGGTTCTCCCCTATCAGCGATAAGATGACCTGCGTACGACTTTCGGCATCACGACTACAGTGAGCAGTGCGCAGGGGGGCGCTCACCAACTTCTCTCCACCTTGGAATCACGGGAGAATACCTCAGCGAGCCTCGATGGGGAAAGCCATCCGATCACCAAGAGACACTGACTCATGAGAATGAGTCGCTCATAGGCGACGTACGTTCAGCCTCGTCGCCAACTGAGTACCGATTCTTCGCCTCACTTGTGGTAGCCTATTGGAAGTGACGACATTCCCCTGCCAGGATGCGTCAAGAACCTTGGTCGGGTAGTTCAATGCATAGAGAGATGGAGTGATCGCTCGAGATGGTCCGCATGGTTCTACTCCTGCTCATTGTGGTGGCGGTTGTCGTCGGACCGCAACTCTGGACGCGGCGCGTGTTTGCCAAACACAGTACGCCCCGCCCAGACTTTCCCGGGACCGGAGGAGAATTGGCCAGACATCTGCTCAATCGCTTTGACCTTCAACACATCACGGTGGAACCGACACAGGTCGGCGACCACTATGATCCAGTCAGCAAAACGGTTCGCCTGACACCCGCGATACTGGATGGCAAATCCCTTACTGCGATTACGATTGCCGCCCATGAGGTCGGGCATGCCATTCAAGATCATCTAGGATACCAGCCGTTGGCGGAGCGCACCAAGCTGGTACGGGTGGCGCAGGGAGCAGAGAAAGTCGGCGCTCTCCTGATGATGGGGATTCCGATCGCAGGAGCTGTGGCTCACACGCCGATCGCAAGCGTGATCGTCCTGATGGCTGGATTGGCGACGATGGGGATTTCCACACTGGTTCACCTCGTCACTCTGCCGGTCGAGTGGGACGCGAGCTTCAGACGGGCTTTACCCGTTCTCAAACAGGGCAACTACCTGTCACCGGCCGATGAGCAAGGCGCTCGCAGCATCCTGACCGCCGCCGCCTTGACCTACCTGGCCGCGTCTCTTGCGAGCTTATTGAACCTGTGGCGCTGGATTGGGTTCCTTCGGCGCTAGCTCAAGCTCAGTTCCTACCTACCGCCTTCACCTAATCGACGGTGGAAGAGTTCGAGCGCGAGGCTGTAACACATCCGCGCAGCAGCCGGGTCATAGCGCGGGCCTTCATCTCGCATAAAGGCATGTGCGGCGTTGAACTCATGCCACTGAAACTGCACCCCGGCATCACTCAGCGCATGGTAGATGATCGCCCGTCCCTCACGGGGAATGTGTGGATCCTGTCTACCCCAGATCATCAAAATCTCACCCCGTATCTCTCCGACACGGTCCAGACTGTCGTCACAAAGCCCCTGGCCAAGGCTATGTTTGTGGATGTCCGTGGCGTAGAAACAGGCGGCGACCAGCACATCGGGCTGCATCGCCGCACGAAATGCCAGATGACCTCCGATGCAAATCCCGATCACCCCCAACTTGCCCGTGCAATGTGGGGACGCAGCCAAATAGTCCAGCGCCGCACGCGCATCACAGTCGTAACTCGAGAGGGTCTTGGTGATTTTGTGTTGATTGCCGCGTGCCGCACCTGCCTCATCATAAGCCAACACCGTGCCCGCCGGCTCCAGTTCATGGAAGATCTCCGGCACTGCCACCACAAATCCATGACTCGCCAGCATCGCCGCCATGCGCCGGATGGGTCCCGTGACCTGGAAAATCTCCGAATAGAGAACCAGCCCAGGATAACGCCCCTCCGCTGTAGGACGAACGAGATAGGTCCGCATCGGCCCCGTCGGAGTCGACAGATCAATCGGTGGAAGTTCAATAATGGTCATACAACCGACTCACAGTGGGTCGATAGTGAGATTCGACGCTTATCGTGCCAACTTTTTCTTGATCACCATTAGGTTCTCCGGGCTCGCTCGCACTCGTATCGTCATGCCCTCGGCATCATAGTCTTCGGACAAGATCCGCATCCGAGCGCGGATCTCGTACAAGACAGTTTGAGCCGTGAATGGAAGGTGCAATTCCTCGTCGATCATCTCGCGCTCAAAATGCCTCATGATGCGCTCGCGCAAGACCGTCAGATCGTCCTGGTTTCTTGTAGACAAGAACACAGCGTCGGGATATTGAGTCTTCAGCGAGGCAAGAGCCTCCGGCACAAGGCGATCTCGCTTATTCAGCACCAAGAGACTCGGAATGTCCGTGGCACCCACTTCGTCCAACACCTTCCTCGTGACGTCGAGTTGAGATCGAAAGGAAGGGTCTGAGGCATCGACGACAAACAACAACAGTGAGGCGCAGGCCGCTTCATCGAGCGTCGACTTGAACGACGCCACCAGATCATGGGGAAGCTTTTTGATGAATCCGACCGTATCACTCATGAGCACCTTGGGACGCGTTTCCGGATAGAGCGGCCGGATCGTTGTATCGAGAGTGGCAAACAGTTTATCCGCCACAAGGACCTCGCTTCCCGTCATCGCCCGCATCAGTGAAGACTTTCCGGCATTGGTGTAGCCGACAAGCGCGACCGTCAATTCGTTCTCCCGTCTTGCCCTGCGCGTATGGTGCTCATCCCCGATGGCCGCCAATTCTGACTTGAGTTCTTTCAGACGATCACGAATGCGGCGTTTATCGAGTTCCAGACTTGTTTCACCGGCCCCTTTGCCCCCGATCCCTCCGCTTTGCCGCTCCCTTCCACCACCGGTCTCCCGCAACCGTGGTGCCAGATAATTGAGCCGCGCGATCTCCACCTGCAGCCGAGCCGCTCTGGTCCTGGCATGTCGGCTGAAAATTTCAATGATGACCCCGGTCCGATCGAGCACCGGCACACCGACCGCACGTTCAAGATTGCTCAATTGTGACGGCGACAGATCACAGTCCACGATGACGATCTGTGCCTGTTCGTGAGGACTGGATGAGGCTTCGCGCACTTCCTCCGATTCTTCGTCTTCGAGATCCTCCGCCTCGTCCTTCACGGCCGCTTTGTGCATCGGTTTTTCAAATGACGCCTCGATAGTACCGGCCCCACCGGTCCACCGTGCCAATTCGGTGAGTTTACCCTGACCTAGAACCGTCGAGAATTTCTCGGAACTCCGTTTTTGAGTGACCTGGCCCACCACCTGGTACCCGAGGGTCTTCACGAGCCTGGCGAGTTCGTGCAGCGAACTATCCAACTCCTCCCGAGTCACACCAGGAGTCTGAATCGCGACGAGCACGGCACGAGCTGGTGAGACAGTCGTCATGATGTACGGTTCCTATTTTCCATTGTGAGTCATGGGGACGTATCTTAACAGGGAATCGCGTATTTCGCGCAGCTCACATCGCAATCCAAGAAGATTTGCTTGAACGAAGACCAGTTCCGCCTGTTGTGGCTCTACAAAACTTCCTATCGATCACCCAAGCGGTCGCTGAGCTTCTCTATCGGACGTGAGCCTTCAGCTGTCTCTGCACCGTCGGCATCCGCCCACTCCTCTGCTGCTCTTCCGACACCGTACGTATGGATACTATTTGCAATGCATACGTACGTGTCTTATCGTATAAGCAGGTACAGGTCATCAACGGCGTCTCCCTTCGACGTCGTGACGGTTTCGCTCAATGCACACACGAATGCGATCGATCCGGCTACCATTGCAGCTTGCGCTTCTCTTACTTCTGATCGGTACCCCGGCCTTCTCCTTCACGGCCTTGGTCGTTTCAGTCAAGGACGGCGATACGATCGAAGTCTTGTCGA
>JAHBWQ010000227.1 GCA_019636915.1 Nitrospira sp.
ATCCATGGTCTGCCGAATGGCGTTCCGCAACGCATGGCTCGGTGTGAGTCCGTGGGCCTGACACCAGGCCTGCCAGGGCACCTTCAGTTCCCCCAAATCCACAGTCACCGTGGTCGTCCGTTTCGCCCGCTCCCCCATCAACTCACCCATACCAGCCTAAATTTGGCCACCCCGCGCCCCTCACCAAACCGGTGTCGAAGTCTGGCTATCGGAGGGTCACAGAACAGTCGCACAAGGATACGATAAACCCATAATGTAAGACAACTACGGGCAACAGCCATATCCTGCAAACTCTAAAGAAAGGGATAAGAAGAGAGAAAAGAAGAAAGAGATCTAGGCCGCCCAACCTCTTGAAATAGGGATACAAGGTTCAAACAAAGGAGGGTTGAGAAGTGCATGCTATTGCTAGGGGTTTCCCTGCTATTTGCTGCAATATTGGCCGGTTCCTACTCATAAGCGCTGAGGAAACGCTGGGTGCTTGTATGTCCCCTTGCGAGCCTGTCTACGAAGGCGAGGTTGGCTCTAATCTGTAGATAGCAAGTTAAGTTGTCCGGTTTTTGTAGCACGTGATCTGTCCGGTTTCCCTTTCCAAGACGTTCAGCGTTGCGCCGCAACTCGTCCGTGCCTAGTTGCCAGAGGATCGACGATCGGGCGGTCGCGTGACCGAACGGTCGAGTTCTTCTGATGCACGGACGCAGCTTCGGGTTCGAGCAGTTGGCCCGCCGTGTCGTAGCGCGCCAAGCATCGTGGGCCATGAAACACCGCCAAGGTGCCATCCGGATACTCGTGGACCCGCACGGTGACCTTCACGTAATGGAAGCGGTGTCGATCTGGCGGAATCTGCAGGCTCCGGCCCTGATAGCGCACCGTGTTGTCATTGGCGACGATGCGCTCTTCTTGCACACAGAGCAGATCGGTCAGGTTCGAGCCAATCCAGGGAACGAAGGCGGTACCGGCTTCCGTCGCCGCGACCGCAAAGCGCCGGTTGTAGGCCGGGAGAAACTGCTCGACGAGATACTGATTCGCGGTCGCCATGGTCGTGATCCCAGCCAACGCCAACTCTTTGGGCAGGCGATCTTGCAGGGTGCGGAAGACGCGCTCCGATCGACCCCGTGCTTCCGGGGAATACGCGGGGATCAGCGTGATCCCCAACTGCCGCAACGCCCGATGCACCTGCGTCAGCCGGTGCTTGTCGACCTTGTCCCCGGCCTTTTCGGTGTGCCAGTAGTGGGAGCCGCGATCCGTATACAGCGAACTGAACAGCCCCTGTGCTTCAATGACCGCTTGCAGCCCCTGGAAGCTGCTCATCGTGCCTTCTTCGTCGACGAAGAAGGCCGAATACAACTCGCTGGTGGCATCATCCATTGTCACAATGAGATCCCACTGACAGCTGGGCACCCACTCGTGTCGGGAGCCATCTTGATGGAGCATCATCCCCGGCAACGGTTTCCGCAGCCGCTTCTTGCGATGGGCTCCGCGCCGGGGTGCCCGAGCTACAGGCCCTGCTGCTTGCAGCCGATTCTTCGTCCACGTATACGAGCGCGTCCCGCCATGCTCCGCCTGCCAGCGCTCGTGGAAATGCTTGACGGTCCAGCCCGTGTACCGGGTCTCATACAGCGTCACCATCGCTAGGGTTTCGTCCACCGGGACCGCCCGAGCCGAGGCCTGGCCCAGCCGTCGATCCTCCAATCCCGCCGTGCCCTCGGTTTCGTAGCGGGTACTCCATCGACGAAAGGTCAGCTCCGTCACCCCCAAGATCTCCGCCGCCTCGGCCATGGTCAGTTCCCGCCGCTGTCGGCGCGCATACAACTCCTCAAATCGCATCCGTCGCACCTCCTGGAGCACGTTCGCCCGTGTCATCGTGGCCCTCCTTCGGGACCACCCTAGACCGGACAAATCATGTGCTACAAAAACCGGACAGATGATGTGCTAGCTACACGAGGTTGGCTCTAATCTTGACAGGATCGAGCGAACGCTCTACGCTCGAAGCCACAGGTATGAAGGCAGCCATGAGACCCATTCTGGAACAACCAATCCTCCAAGAATTCAAGCGGAGAGTCCAACAACGATTCCCCGGCGAGCTAATCCGCGTGGTCCTGTTCGGCTCGAAGGCACGCGGAGACGCGTCCGTCGAATCGGATATTGACATCCTGGCAGTGGTCCGCTCTGAAGATTGGAAACTTGGCGATGAAGTCAGGGACATTGGGTACGAGTTAGAGATTGCCCATAGCGTGGTCCTCTCCATTCAAGTGATGGGTCAGCGCCAGTATCAGGACCTCAAGGCGCGCGGCTCATCGTTTCTGGCACAGGTGGAGCAAGAAGGCGTGGCGGTATGACGGAACCCTCCCGCGCTGAGGAGGTGCAAGCCGAACTCCTTCGTGCCGAGAAATCCCTGGACGCGGCCCGTTCACTGCTGAAAGAGAATTTCCTGGAAGATGCCCTCTCTCGATCCTACTACTCGATTCTCCACGCCGCCCGTGCCGCGCTGCTTGCTGAAGGAGTCAGCGTTTCCTCGCACCGCGCCGTCCGACGGTTATTCGGCAGCCACCTGATCAAGCCTGGAAAACTTACGGTCCGGCTGGCGAAGATCCTTGCCGAAGAACAAGACGACCGTTTTCTCGCCGACTACGACGCCTGGTTCCACGCAGAACATGACCGGGCTGAGAAGCGCGTGAGCGAAGCCGCAGAATTTCTTGCCGCCATCGACCTCTTCCTGAGAAGCCAAGGCAAGCGTCAGTAAGAGCGCAAGCCTTTTGCTGTACGGTGTGGGAGCAGCCTCACAGATTGGACTCACATACCGATCTCTTCTCAACATCGTGTTGCGCCCCTCACCGACGCTGGGGGCGCAACAGAATCGCCCAGCCTGTGGCCACGCACAGCTGCAAGCGTGACGCCTTCCGAGGTGGCGCGGTTGCCACGGGCGTGCCACACCCCCTGAAGGGCGACGGCTAGTTGTTTAGTCCCACGGTGTGCTGGAACGGGTTGACAGTAAATCGTTCTGGCTCTTGTGTCCAGATTTTCCCAATGTATTCGTAGGGCGTGAGGCCCTTCAGGGTCTTGAGCCGTCTGGCGAAGTTGTAGGCCATCAGGAAGCTGTGCAGGTGCGTTTTGAGTTGGGCATGCGCGGTGTAGTAGTACCGGTTGACGGTTGCTTCCTTCAACGTGCGGTTCATGCGTTCCACCTGGCCATTGGTCCAGGGATGCTTCGGCTTGGTCAGCCGGTGGTCGATGCCATACCGGTCACAGCCTTTGTCAAACATGTGGCGCACATAGTGCGCCGTCGGACCATTCCGGTAGCGCGGCGGATGGCAGAACTGGCTACCGTTATCGGTCAGGATGGTGTGGATCTTGTAGGGAACTGCCGTTATGAGCTTGTTCAGGAAGGCTGTTGCGATGTTTCGATCCGCTGTCACATGCAACTCCGCGTAGGCGAACTTGCTCGTGCGATCGATGGCCACAAAGAGATACAGCTTGCCTTCTTCCGTCCGCACTTCTGCAATGTCGACATGGAAGTAGCCGATCGGATACGTCTTAAACATCTTCTTCGCCGGTTGAGCGCCTTCCCGATCCGGCAACCGGCTGATCCCATGACGTTGATAACAGCGATGCAGGGCTGAACGGGACAGATGTGGGAGCGTCGCCTGCAAGGCATACAGGCAATCGTCCAGCGGCAGCAGTGTATATCGGCGGAAGGCCACGCACGCCGCTTCTTCTTCCTTGGTCAGAACCGTCGAGGTGCGTTCCTTCGGCCCCATTGGCGCATCGGTGACATGGGTGCGCTTCTTCCACTTGGCCACCGTCTTGGGGTTGATCCCATAGCGAGCCGCGAGCTGAATCAGGCTCGCTTGACTCTGTTGGATCGCTCGACGGGTTGCCTCCGTCGTGCGGGCGCTTCCATGTAGTAGTTGTCCCATAACTCGTCCCTCCGTAGCTGGCTGTAGATTACCCCAGCACACCGTGGGACTAAACAGCTAGTGTCCCCGCACGGTCGAGTCGTACTGCACGACACGACGGTGCGCGATTCCACCTGGCACGGCGTCTCCGGACGCGGTGCCTCAGCAGAGACTCCTCCGATACTCCGCCTTGCTACGGATCCAGGTGAGTGCCCCCTCAGGATTCTGGCGTATCCGACCCACGGCCACCCCTACCTTTTCGGTATGGTCATAAATTCTGAACCCTTTCATAAGTTCGTCTCGGAGGCTCACGCTGTTGGCAAAAATATAGGACTCAACACATCGGACTGAGCACGAACATGGAGATCAACAAGTACTGAAGTCTTGGTGTTCTATGCTTCTGACTATCAAAGACATCGCCGCACGGCTGAAGGTGAAGGACAAGACCCTTTACGCCTGGGCCGCTCAAGGGAGAATTCCCACCCTCAAGATCAATGGAGTCATCCGATTCGAGCCGGAGGCCATTGACCGATGGCTTCAGGATTGTCAGATGCTCACCGAACGATCCTCTCTCTCCGCCAAGCGCAGGCGCTTACAGTCGGCCAGAGACGTAGATCACCTCATTGAGCGAGCCAGGCGTGCGGTTTATACTCACCGCGGGGAAACCAGACCAATAGCGAGCCCATTCAGAGAGGAGGAAGCGAATGGGTCTCTGTAAACGAGGAAAAGTGTGGTGGATGGATTTCATGTTTCATGGCAGACGCGTTCGACGGTCCACGGAGACCTCGGACAAAAGGCTGGCTGCAGCAATTCTCGCGAAGGTGACAACACAAGTCGTCGAAGGAACGTTCTTCGACCATCGTGAAGAGGACGACCATACGTTCCGGGACATGATGGAACGCTACCTCGCCGAATGTTCGAAGATGAAGGCTCCGAAAAGCTGCGTGCGTGATGGTACGTC
This sequence comes from Nitrospira sp., assembly GCA_019636915.1. Lineage (GTDB taxonomy): Bacteria > Nitrospirota > Nitrospiria > Nitrospirales > Nitrospiraceae > Nitrospira_D. The sequence goes on from JAHBWQ010000227.1 coordinate 4,855, forward strand.
TCTCAAGCACCTTGTGCCAGTGCTCGGGGAAAAGCTTCTATCCGAGATTACGCCTAAGAGTCTCGTCGCCTATAGAACTCAACGGCGTACAGAAGGCGCTGCACCTGCCACGATCAATAAGGAGCTGCAATTGGTGCGGCACGCCTTCAATCTGGCCATGCGGGAGTGGGAATGGTGCCGGGAGAACCCTATGCACCGTGTGTCCCTTGAGCAGGTGCGGAACGAAGTGGATCGTTGGCTGAGTGCCGACGAAGAGGACCGTCTCCTTGCCGCTTCGTCGCCTTGGCTTCAAGAAATTATTCGCTTTGCGCTCAACACCGGGATGAGGCAAGGAGAGATCCTCAATCTGCAATGGCAGGATGTGGATTTCACGCGTGGAACACTCATCGTGATGAAAAGTAAGAACGGCACACGCCGCACGATCCCATTGAACACCACCGTGTACGACCTGCTGGCAGCCAAACAAGGTGCAACGGGCGCATCATCAGGTCTAGTGTTCAAGACTCCTTTGGGCAATACACTGCAAGTCCGTTTCCTGGTGCGGGAGTTTTGTGAAGCACGGGATCGGGCAGGGATTCTCGATTTCCGCTTTCACGACATGCGGCACACGTTCGCGACTCGGCTCGTGCAACGCGGGATCGATCTCTACAAGGTCCAGCGTCTGCTCGGTCACAAGACCAGCACGATGACGCAGCGCTATGCGCATCATTGCCCTGAAAGCTTGCGTGATGGGGTCAATGTGCTGGAACACCGGCCGCCGATTGACACAAATTTGTCACAATCGGGCAGGTCGATGAAGGCGGGATCTTCTAAATCATTGATTTAGTGGTGAGCCGGCTGGGACTCGAACCCAGGGCCCTCGCCTTAAAAGGGCGATGCTCTACCGACTGAGCTACCGGCTCACACAGGAAGGTGAATCGTGGATCGTTCTTTGTGAAACGGCTGGAGAAACCCCAGTCAAAAAATCACGGCCGCATCATAGCATTGACGAATGACCAATGACCATCGCCTATTTTCAGGAGCGCTTGGGGCGTCGGCGGGAGCAATCCAGCGGATTTCGCAACATAATGGTTTCCGCACGCTTCGACCCAGTTGAAATCATGTCGATGCGGCACTCCACCAGCTCTTCGATACGTGTCAAATAGCGTTTGGCTTCAGCAGGGAGCTGCTTATAACTCGTCGTTCCCGTTGTTGCCGTACTCCACCCCTTCATCCGCTGATAGACGGGCTCGCTGTTGGTCAGCACATCCAGATCGGCCGGCATGGTCTTATAGCTGGTGCCGCCATGTCTATAGCCCGTGCACAGTTTCAACTCTTTGCAGCCATCCAGCACATCGAGCTTGGTCAGCGCCAGCGAGGTCAACCCATTCACCACCGTCGCATGGCGAACCACCACCGCGTCAAACCAGCCGCAGCGCCTGGCACGCCCCGTAGTTGAGCCGAACTCCTTCCCTCGTTCCTGAAGCCCTCGTCCGACCTCGTCCGTCAGTTCGGTCGGAAACGGTCCGCTCCCGACCCTGGTGGTGTAAGCCTTCGCGATGCCCATCACGGCATCGATCATCGTCGGCCCGACACCGGTCCCGGTACAGGCTCCCCCGGCCGCCGCACTCGATGAGGTCACATAGGGATAGGTGCCGAAGTCCACATCGAGATGGGTCCCCTGCGCACCCTCGAACAAGACCGTCTTGTTCTTCTCAATGGCCCGATTCAGCAACATGGTGGTGTCAACGATATGGTTCCGGAGTCGATCGGCATAGCCCATGTATTGATCGAAGACTTTGTCCACCTGAAAGGT
>JAHBWQ010000228.1 GCA_019636915.1 Nitrospira sp.
GATGCCGGCAGCCTTTTTGCCGAATCGCCTCCACCGCCGTCTTAAATTGCTCACGATTGGCATAGGTGAGATCCCCGGCCAATTCGAGCACCACGCCATTCAAGACAGGGCGCTCTTTCGCCTGCATCGCCATAGTAACCTCCTTCATTCAGATCAACCAGATTGGCACTTCCCGCCCGCTCACACGGCTTGAGCAGAAGCCGTGGCCTTATGCGTCAAACCCACTATGGTCGACCCACATCAAGCAGGGTCTCCCGCCTCAACAGTCCTCAACGGCTCACATGTGTCAAGATTGCGCCGGCGATATCTCCTAGAGAGAGCACCTTGTCCACACCTCCAAGCTTGATCGCCTCCTTCGGCATGCCGAATACGACACAGCTCGCCTCATCTTGAGCGATCGTAAACGCACCGGCCTGTTTCATCGTCAACAACTCCTTTGCACCATCTCCCCCCATCCCGGTCAAGATAACCCCGACGGCATTGGCACCGGCATACCGCGCCACGGAAGCAAACAGCACGTCCACCGACGGTCGATGTCGATTCACCGGAGGATCCTGATTAATCCGAACGGTATACCGGGCGCCACTCCGTTCCAGCGACATGTGGTAGCCGCCAGGAGCAACCAAGGCATGCCCCGGTAAGACGCTGTCTCCATCCTCTGCCTCCTTGACGGAAATCCGACAGAGCCCGTTCAATCGCTCGGCCCAGGCCTTCGTAAAGCGTTCAGGCATGTGCTGAGTAATCAAAACTGGTGGCGTATTGGGAGGAAGAACCTCCAACACGTCTTTGACGGCTTCCGTCCCTCCGGTGGACGAGCCGATCGCGATGATGGTATCGGTCGTCTTGATCATGGCCTGCGATCCATTGTGAACTGACGACTGGCTCGGCTGAGCCGGTGTCTTGGAGTGATCCCCGATCGGCTGGCGTTTCAGATTCGCACAGGCGGCCGCCTTGACTTTTGAAATTAGATCTTGCGCGATCTCTTCCATGCCTTCCCGAAGATCGATTTTCGGTTTGGTGATAAAATCGATCGCCCCGAGTTCTAAGGCCCGTAAGGTCGTCTGACAACCGGCTTCCGTCAGTGAACTCACCATGACGACCGGCATCGGATGTCCACGCATGAGTTTTTCGAGGAACGTGATTCCATCCATCTTGGGCATTTCAACGTCAAGCGTGAGCACGTCGGGGTTCAGCGCTTTGATTTTCTCCCGTGCGACATAGGGGTCTGGGGCCGACCCGATCACCTCGATGTCGGGATCTTTGGTAAGTAACACGGCAAGCACTTGTCGCATGAGCGCTGAATCATCGACGGTCAGAACACGAATTTTATTCATAATGAACACCGTATCTCGTGGTTCATGAAACGTGAAGCACCTGAATCCGGAACGAGATACGCTTCACGAGGTGCGTTTCACGGCCATTCAAAACAACGTCACATCCTCCACCACCGGCTTTTTCTCCTGGAGTTTTGACGCGTATTCACGTTCACGTATCGCGATCGTGTCATTTTTAGCCTTCTCGATTTTCTTCATCAGCACACGTCCGGACTCGGTGAAGTAATAGATTTTCCTGGGCAAGACGTCTCCAAGATCCGTCTTGCAGACGGTGAGTCCTTCCGTCTTGATGTACTCGAGGACCCACTCGGCATTTCTGGCGCCGACATCGATGTTGCCCTCATAGATACGCCCGGCCCCGAACAACTTCACCTCGAGACGGCTCTTGGCTCCGCCACGCTTGAGGATTTCGTTGATCAACGACTCCATGGCATAGGACCCATACCGAGTCGATTCTCCCCATGAGTCAGTGCCTGCCTCTTTGGGCTTGGGCAGCATGAAATGATTCATCCCACCGACGCGAGCCAGCGGGTCACGAATACAAGCGGACACACACGACCCGAGAACGGTGTACACAATCATCGGCGTGTCGCTGACAAAATATTCTCCCGGAAGAATCGCCGCAATTTCATGCGGGAACCGATGGTCCTGCATACGCCGGATATGGGCGAATTGATCCTGGTTCGTCCTCATCATGCACTCAACCATCCTTCCTGTAGATGGTCGGAGCCACGACCGTGAAGGGATGGGTCACCCATTGGAGACTCTCTGAATGCCCGATAAAGAGGTATCCACCCGGCTTCAAGTATCGATAGAACTTATTCACAAGCCGCTCTTGAGTCGGGCGGTCAAAATAAATCATGACATTCCGGCAAAAGATCAGGTCGAGCGGGCTCTTGATCGGAAACTGGTCGTCCATCAAGTTCAGGCGCCGGAATTGAATCATCGTCGACAAATGCGGCTTGACCTTGAGCAGATGTTCGCTGGCGCCACGCCCACGGAGGAAATGCCGCCTGACAGTCTCCGGCGGAACATCCTGGACACGTTCCGCGTCGTAGACACCGGCTGCGGCTTTTGCCAGCACACGAGTGGACAGATCAGATGCCAGAATCTTGCAGTCCCACTGCCCAGGATCGGACACTCCATCAAACAGCGTCATCGCAATCGTATAGGGTTCTTCGCCCGTCGAACAGGCGGAAGACCAAATACGGATCCGTTTTTCCTGCGCGAGGTGAGGAAGGATTTCTTCACGGAGGTAGTCAAAATGCTTCGACTCACGGAAAAAATCCGTCTTATTGGTCGAGATCAGATCCAGCATCCGGGTAAATTCTTCTTGGCTGGGATCTCCCGTCACCTGTTTGTAGTAGTCGGAAAATGTCGAGAGTCCGAGCTCCCGCAGACGTTTCGAAAGCCTAGATGCCACTAACCCTTTCTTTTGGTCGTTGAGAGAGATCCCGCTCTCGTCATAGATCAACGTCCGAAACTGTTGAAACTCTTCGGTCGAAATCTCCAAGTCCATATCACTCTCTTTACCGCATGTAAAACTGACGGTTCGTCGCCATGGGAATCGAATAGTTTTCTTATCGGCTGGTTCGTGCGATTTCTTAACCGCTGTTGCCGCAGCGGATTCACGACCGAGTGAACAGGAGCGCACACGCCATAGCCGGCTCAAGAGGAGGCAGTCGAATAGGTGCGTCTGATACCCCCGTACCCCATCAGGTGATGGACGGAGCAATGGCGGTAGAGAGGGATGGATTCACCGCGTATGAATGGGCATTCGGAAATGAACGACGGTGTCCGACAGGTCGCAATACGCGCTAAAACACCTCGAACTGATCTTCCAGACCAGAGTGCCCCTTGTCGTGCCGAACTGCGGCCTCAACCGGCTTCCTTTGCACAGCAGGCGGAGCAGCCACCGGTTTCTTGGACATTGCGGTACGACCGGCCTCTCGGGTGACGGACTTGACTGTCGATGTCCCGGTAAGCGGCATCGCGTCGTGCCTGAATGAAATCGGCTCGGCGTGATGGCCATTGGCGATTTTGAAGACCTGCATCTGCCGCTGGAGTTCGTTCGCCTGCTCTTTCATCGACTGTGCGGCATTGGCGGTTTCTTCGACCACTCCCACATTACGCTGCGTCGTTTGATCCATCGCCATAATCGCCTTGTTCACCTGATCGATCCCGATCGACTGTTCTTGCGACGCGGCGCTGATCTCCGCGATGATATCCGTCACCCGCTTGACGGACGTGACGATCTCCTCCAGCGTCTTGCCTGATTGATTGACCAACTCACTGCCGTCGGTCACCCGCTGGATCGACTCCTGGATCAACCCTTTGATCTCCTTGGCCGCCGTCGCCGACCGTTGCGCCAGATTCCGCACCTCCGCCGCCACCACGGCAAACCCTCGGCCGTGTTCGCCCGCGCGCGCCGCTTCCACCGCCGCGTTCAAGGCCAACAGATTCGTCTGGAAGGCGATCTCGTCGATCACCGTGATGATGTCGGCGATCTTCTTGCTGCTCTTATTGATCCCTTCCATGGCCGCAATGGCTTGTCTGGTGACACTGCCGCCCTTATCCGCCGTCTCCCGGGCGGTAATCGCCAGTTGATCAGCCTGCTTGGCATTGTCCGCATTTTGCTTGACGGTTGCCGTCATCTCTTCCATGGAAGCAGAGGTCTCTTCGAGCGCCGCGGCCTGTTGACTTGTTCGCTGCGAGAGATCCTGATTGGCGGTGGTAATCTGCGTCGCACCGGCCGTGACCCCTTCCACTGTCTGGCGCACCGTGACGATTGTGGTGGTCAGGGTGCTGAGCGCCGAGTTGACTGCGGTTTTCATCTCGTTGAATTCGCCTTGATAGGTCCCCGTCATGCCCTTGCTGAGATCATTGGCCGCCAATGCGCTGAGCGCCGCTTTGGCCTCTTGCAGAGGGTGCGTGACGGCGTCCACCAACCGATTGACCGAGTCTGTCAACTCTCGCAAATCTCCCGTAAAGGTGTCGGATGCGATGCGCTGAGACAATTGACCGACCGAGGCCGCCTTGATCAGTTTCTCAACCTCAACCAAAGCCAGTCGCTGCTGAGTGATGTCCGTGGCAAGCCCGATCACCTTGAACGGCTTTCCGACTTCGTCCATGACCGAATTATAGCTGGCCTGAAACCAGACCTCTTGACCACCTTTGCCGATATATTTGAACTGGCCGGCACCATGCTCGCCGCGCTTGAGTTTTTCCCAGAGGGCTCGATACTCGGTGGTACTGCTGTACGCCGGCTCAACGAGCATGCTGTGAGGCTTCCCCTTGATGTCGTCCAACCCGTATCCTATCCGTTGCAGGAAAATGTCATTGGCTGCCTGGATGGTCCCCTGGAGATCCATTTCGAGAGTGGCATATGCCATATTGATCGCGTCCAAGATCCCCTTCATGTTATGCCGCGCCACCTCGTACTCCGTAATATCGTATCGGACGCCCAGATATTTTTTAGGTTTCCCATTCGATCCCATGATCGGTTTGATCACCGCGTCGACATAGTAGGGGGTTCCGTCCTTAGCCCGGTTCTTGACGACCCCACGGAACGTCTGCCCGCGCCCGATTGTGGCCCACATCTGCTTGAAGACTTCTTTGGGCATGTCGGAATGGCGCACGATGCTGTGGGGTTGGCCCAGCAGTTCCTCTTGCGAGTATTTGGACGCGGCGCAAAACTTGTCGTTGACCGTGGCAATCGTGCCCTTGAGATCAGAGGCCGAGACAATACTCGTCGTGTTCATGATGTCCATGTAGGCATTCATCTCCTCGAGGGATTCCGCGAGTGATTCTGCCATCTGATTAAAAGCCTGCGCCAACTGGCCGATCTCTTCCTGCGTCGTCACCGTCGACCGAAACGTCAGATTTCCTCCGCGCAGTTGCTTCGTGGCCTCCAGCACATTCTCCAACCCTGAAACCAGAAACCTCGAAATGGTCCAATTGCCGAGCAGCCCCAGAGCAAGCGATCCCCCGATGAGAGCGAGCATGATCACCGTCAACGTCATGGCGGCGCTTCGGCTGGACTCGTGGTTCTCTTGGACCTGAGCTTCGTTTTCTTTCACCAAATCGTTGACGGAATTCAGGAAAGCCGTGAGCTTCTCCGCCAATTGCGAATCTTGTAACTCTGACGCGGCATCTTTACTGAAATTATCGCTTAAGGTCAGGACCTTCTTGCGAATCTCTCTGTAGCTCACCCATTCTGCCTTGAGCCGGTCAAAGGTCTTCTGTTCCGACTCGGTCACGATGATCGAGGCATAGTCTGTTTGGAACTGTTCGATCTTGTCATCGAGTCGGGCGATCTCCTCCATCTTTTTTTTCATCGTCGACCCGTCTCGGCCCAAGATATGTCCGGCCACGAGGGAACTCATCCCCTGGGAGTACCCTTGCAGTGCACCAAGCTGCTTGAGAGGGAGTACATTGATCTTGAAGATCGTTTCGATACGTCCGCTGAGGTCCATCAAGCCGGCGATGGACATCCCGCCCACGAGCAACAAGGCCATGCTGCTCACGCCGGAATTCAACAATATCTTGGTTCTCGTCTTGAGATTGGTCAGTTTGTTCACCATCGGTTTCCTCAGCTTGTGAATCTCACTCCTGCATGTTGCGGTACGACCTTCAGACAGAAATTCACTCGCATAGCGCCTACCAGTGAACCTCCCAGCAGCTTCCTATCGGTTGCGGACAGAAGAACCTTGAGAAGACCTCGGAACGACGAGGCACGCGGAGGAGCGGCCTGTCCGATCAGAGGATCGGTGAGTGCATGCACCGGGATGTCATCCCTCTCACGGTATCCTCGACTCCGATGATCTCCAGCGACCTCGGCCACCTCGCCCCTTTCGCATTCAAAGAGATGTCTGAGACGACGGAAAACCGACAGACTCGGCCCCTCCTTCAAAACTCCTCAAATGCCTCCCTGGACGCTTGGCGGTTGTCTGCACCGACCGTGACCGTCGCGGTCTTCTTGGTACGGGCTCTAGGTACAGGCGTCGGAAGCGCTCTCGGCTCCACTGTTGATTCACAGAACGCTTGTGAAATCGACCGAGCCGCATATTCCCGCACGGCGGCAATTGTCGGGATGGCGGCCTTCTCTGCTTCGGAGAGCGTGAGCTTAAAGATGGCCATACGGCGCAACAGTTCCTCCGATTGGGCCTTCATCGAGTGACTCGCACTCGTGATTTCTTCCACCAAGGCCGCATTCTGTTGGGTGGTCTGATCCACCAGCATGATCGCCCTATTGACCTGATCGACCCCACTGGCCTGTTCCTGCGAGGCC
>JAHBWQ010000229.1 GCA_019636915.1 Nitrospira sp.
GAGGTCGGAAGGTAGCCGCATCCGTTCATGCCATGGTGGTCCCTGGGTCGGGACTCGTCAAACAACAGGCCGAGGCAGAAGGACTCGATCGTGTGTTTCGTGACGCAGGATTTGAATGGCGAGAGGCAGGGTGCAGCATGTGCCTGGCGATGAATGCGGACGTCCTGCAACCAGGAGAACGTTGTGCCTCCACCAGCAATCGCAATTTCGAGGGCCGCCAAGGCGCAGGCGGTAGAACCCATTTGGTCTCCCCTGCCATGGCAGTTGCAGCGGCCATCGAGGGACACTTCGTCGATATTCGACATTGGAGCTGAGGTCGTTATGGAACCGTTTACCACTCTCACTGGTCTCGTGGCCCCATTGGATCAAATCAATGTCGACACCGACCAAATTATTCCGAAGCAGTTTTTAAAGACGATCAAACGGACAGGGCTCCGGGAAGGTCTCTTTTTTGACTGGAGAAAGAAACAGGATGGATCACCTGATCCTGACTTTTTCTTGAATCAACCCCGCTATCAATCGGCCTCGATCTTATTGACGCGCGATAATTTTGGGTGCGGCTCATCCCGCGAACATGCTCCCTGGGCGCTATTGGACCAGGGATTCCGGTGCATCATCGCGCCGAGCTTTGCGGACATTTTTTATAACAACTGTTTTCAAAACGGCATTCTTCCCGTTGTGTTGAAAGCAGACGACGTGCTGGCCCTCATGAAACGCGTCATTGGCGCCGAGGGATACCGGCTCACGGTCGATCTTGCCAAGCAAACAGTGACGACACCGGACAACACGGCCTATCGGTTTGAGATCGATCCCTTCCGCAAAGATTGTCTCTACCGTGGGCTCGATTCGATCGGTCTGACACTCCAATACGAGCAGGCCATCTCAGCCTATGAGACTCGTCGGAAGACTGAGGCTCCCTGGCTCTTCGGTGACGTTCACGCATAATAAGGGAGATGCCTGGTGAAAGCAGTGAAAGTGTTGTTGACCCTTCTCGTGTTTCTCGGTGCGGCCTATCTCATCGTTGTGTTCAACTGGACCTATTCCGATGGGAACCGAGCCGGATACATCCAGAAGTTCTCCTCGAAGGGGTGGGTGTGCAAAACACATGAAGGAGAGCTGGCTATGACCACGGTGCCAGGTACCGCACCGGTCCTGTGGCAATTTACAATCTGGGACGATAAAGTCGCCGCTCAATTGAACGACATGATGGGGGAAACGCGTGATCCTGCACTATAAGGAATATCGCTATATCCCAACCACCTGCTTCGGGGACACGACCTATTTTGTCGACAAGGTGGAAGTCCAAGAGTAACGCAGTCCCACCGCTTACAGCCAATTCTTGCGACGGAACCCGATCAACATGATCGCGGCGACGACGCCCATGATACCGAGCGCCATGGGGTAGCCCCATGCCCACTTCAATTCCGGCATATGCTCGAAATTCATCCCATAGATGCCGGCGATGAAGCTGAGCGGCATAAAGATCGTCGTGATCACCGTCAGTACCCGCATGACGGCATTCAGGCGATAGCTCACACTGGACAGATAGATGTCGAGGCTGGCCGAAACCATTTCACGCAGCGTCTCAATCGTATCCACGATCTGCACCACATGATCATAAACATCCCGGAAAAATAACTTCGTCGGCTCACGCAGGAATGAGCATTCCGAACGGGAAAGACTGTTGATCGCTTCCCGTAACGGCCACACGGCTCGACGCACGAAGAGTAACTGCCGTTTCAGTGCATGGATGCTTTGAAGGGTCTCCGGTTTCGGGTCAGCCATCACCCGTTCCTGGAGTGATTCAATGCGCTCACCCAGCATTTCGAGCACGGCAAAATACTGGTCCACCACGGCATCGATCAACGCATACAGAAGATAGTCCGAGCCGTTTTGCCGCAGTCGTCCCTTGCCGCCTTTAAGGCGATCTCGAACGGGCCCGAACACATCCGTACCGTTCTCCTGGAACGAGAGCACATAATTCCGTCCAAGCACGAAACTGACCTGTTCAACCAGAATGTCTCCACGGTCGGAGGTTGTCAGCATCTTCATCACAAGAAACAGATAGGTCTCGTAGTCATCCAGCTTGGGACGCTGATCTGTGTTGGCGATGTCTTCCAGCAGCAGCGGATGGAGGCCAAAGTGTTTGCCAAATCTTTCCAACACCTCAACCTTATGAACTCCGCCCACATTGACCCAGATCACCGTCTCATCTACCGGCGGCTGAAGGGTCTCGACGTCCGTCACAACCTGCTCGTCGCAATGCGTACTAGCATAGTTGAAGCGGGTCACGATCACGGAGTTCGCACGTGTTTCACCGATGTGGATCAACGTTCCAGGAGAGAGACCGGCCTTCTTCGAACGCTTTTGGACCAACTTCATGATAGCGAGCTTGTACGCAGATTCTTGTGGAAGGTCAAGCCAAGAACTGGCACGTTCCTTTTCATCCGGCGATAGGCCTGGTACTCTGCAGCTATGGGTTGGACTCATGAACTTGAAACACTCGAAGCCGCGATTCAAACGGCCGGTGCAGAGGCCTTGCGATTAGCCGCTGCTGGATTCGAGACGATCAGAAAGCCGGATCAGTCTCCAGTCACATCAGCAGACCTCGCAGTCAACGATATTCTGCACGCATACCTCCTCTCAGCATTTCCCCAGGACGGATGGTTATCGGAAGAATCCCCTGATGATGCCGTCCGCCTTCAGAAGGATCGGGTCTGGGTGGTCGATCCGATCGATGGAACCAAGGCTTTTATCAACAGAGTTCCGGAGTTTTGCATTTCCGTTGCCCTCATTGAGCATGGTCATCCCCTCGTGGCAGGGATCTATAACCCTTCGACCAACGAACTCTTCACTGCTATCCGGGGCGGAGGGCTTCGACTGAACCGTGAACCGGTAGATGCTCAGCAAGTCGGCACGAGGCAACGGCCCCTGATTGCGCTGAGTCCCTGGGAGCGCCAGATTGGTCGTTTCGCCGCACTCGATTCATGCACGCAGCATCGTCCGATGCTTTCCATCGCCTGGTCCCTCGCTCTGATGGCATGCGGCCGCATCGATGCGGTGGCCACATTTGAACCAGAAAATGAGTGGGACGTCGCGGCTGGAGTCCTGTTGATCGATGAAGCTGGTGGGACGGTCACTGATGGAAGCGGAGAAGCCCTGACGTTCAACCGACCGACCCCACGCTACCATGGAATCATCGCCACGAGCCCTTATTGTCCCGCTTCACTCATACGCGAATTGGAGCGCCTGATTCCCGCATCTGAATAACTCGTATAATGGGAAATGAGGATGGAGATCCATCCCGGCTCGTGATGCGTCTGTATCACGGTCGTACCTGGACGGCACCTCACGGCGATATGTAGTCTGGAGCAGCTACGCCCGAGTCTGTGTCAATCTCCGACAGGCCTCCTCCAGATCTTGATCTGTCTTGGCATAACTGAATCGGATAAAATCAGCCCCAACCTTGCTCCTGAAAAAGGCTTCCCCTGGCACGCCGGCGACCCCGGTTTTGTCTAACAGAAACATCGCACGGGCTTTCCCCGTCTGACCAGGAAGATGAGAGACATCCGCTAAGACATAATAGGCGCCTTGGGGAACAGATGGAGTGATCCCAGCCTGAGACAACGCACGGCAAAATCTCTCGCGCTTCCGCTGATACTCCTGCCGCAGGCCCTCATAGAAGCTATCCGGCAATTCACGAATACCTCGTGCCACCCCCATCTGCAACGGCGCTGGGGCACACACGTAGAGCAAATCGTTCATTGCTCCGATGGCTTGTGCCCACCGTCGCGATGCAACGCTGTACCCGATCCGCCAGCCCGTCACGCTGAAGGTCTTGGAGTACCCGCTAATCGTGATGGTTCGCTCGGCCATCCCCGGCAACGACGCCATACTGACATGACGACGTCCGTCATAAAGGAAGTATTCATACATTTCGTCCGTAAAGACGAAGAGGTCATGCCGGCAGGCAAATTCCGCAAGGACCTCCAATTCAGACCGGCTGTAGACCTTCCCGGAGGGATTACCTGGTGAATTGACGATGATGGCTTTTGTTCGTGGGGTTACAACCTCTTCCAATTGTCTCGTCGAATAAGACCAGGCCGGAGGTTGCATAGAAACCACGAGCGGAACCGCTTCGACTGCCACAAGCGCATTGATATGGTATTGATAGTACGGCTCAAACAGAATGACCTCGTCGCCGGGATTCAGCAGGGCCGCACAGGCAGAATGGAAAGCTCCCGTTGCACCGGCACTCACGGTGATGTCGGTTTCAGGATCGGCCTGCATCCAGTTATACCGTTCCAGCTTCTCGGCAATCGCCTGCCGCAACTCCGGCAACCCGTCGAATCTCGTATAGACGTTGTATCCATCACGAATCGCCCGCTCAGCCCCTTCGAGCACGATCGAAGGTACCGGCGTATCACAGACTCCCTGCGCCATGTTGAGGCCCTTTGCACTGACACAGGCCTGGGTCATTGCGCGAATTTCTGATTGAGCTAAATCCGTCATTCGTCGACTAACTGTGCGCATTACGGTGCTCCTTCTTTTCTACCCCGAACTGGTACCCTTTCTGGCAGAGGATTGTGCCAACGTCAAGATGAGGAAGCAATTTAGAGTTCGCAAGACGGCGTCTTGCTTGCAATTAGTACCGTTGGAAGAAAGGTTTTGCCTGAAGGTCATTTGTGACGCCAGTGACTCATTGCGTTCAGTTGTAGTGGAAATGGCCTGGTGGAGAATCGGCCGCGCCGGATATGTCTGACCAGTCCGAGCACCCATGGTCGCAGAACTGGTCAGACATTGAACGTCATCAGCTGGGGGGACGTAGTATTTCTGTTGCCGACATAGGTTACGTTCCTGAGAATACCCAATAGAGTGTAATGATCATAGTCCTGCGATCAGTCAGAAGATGCTCCCAAAAGGTACCCACCCACTTCACTCCTGGCATGCACAGAAAGGGCGCGACCCCAATCGTCTGTTGTGTAAAAGAACTGGATCAAAGCGACCTGTTGCCGAAAAGCACGCGAGCTGATTACACTAGCTCATCAGCTCAAACAGTGGCGACTGCTCGGATCCCCCTACGAGGGCGTATCATGCGACTCGCTCTGATTTTCATCTTCACTCTGCTCATTGGATGTGCTGAACCCCGCCTCGATCATGGGATGGACCCAGGGTCAAGAACCGATACCGCTTCCAACCAAATGGTCAATGTGCAGACCGAGGGACGCAAGGCACTATATGACCAGGCTCGCGAGGGGCTGCGCCTGTCTCGTGAACGGTATATTGCGACCACCCGTCCAGTCCTTGAGCGCAAGTTTCGACGCGAACACCCCGAGTTGACCGATATGGAAATTGAGGAGATGGTCAATGAGGCGCTAGCAAACGGCTATCACTACGAAAAGAAGTCACGACCGGATGGTCCGGCCAGGCTCCCTCCGCCACGTCCCATGAACTGCATACCTTCTCCAGGAAGTTGGCCGTCCAATCCAAATTGTTACTAATGAGTATGCAGATATTGGTGTTAGATCTGGTTCCGTGCGTCAACGAATGACCCTGATGCTGGGATGAGCGGTGAAAGACTTACCCTCACCCTATCATCGCTCCCCCTGAACGTCCTGACCCCGTCCGCTGCGCGTCGCTTTTCCGTAGATGTTCTTGCTATGATGCCGCCTATGCAACTTCACCGAGCAGCTTTGCTCTTATTCGCTGTGGCCCTGCCGTTTCCAGGCTGTGCCTCCTGGTTTATAAAAGGCGAACCACCGGAGGTGCTCGTCACCAACGTCACACCGCTGGACGCCACAATGTTCGAACAGCGGCTCCGTGTCGATCTCCGGGTCCGCAATCCGAACGACTTCGACTATCACCTCACAGGAATCGATTTCACGTTGAATCTGAACGGGAAACGTCTGGCCCGTGGCCTGGGGAGCAAGGAGGTCACGATTCCCCGGTTGGGTGATGCCGTGATGACAATCGATACCAGCACCTCGACGCTCGACATCGTGCGCCAACTGCTCGAGTTTTCTCAGAAACAGGAACTGATGTACGACATCAAAGGCGTGCTGCATGGTACGGAAGGGCGATTGCCGTTCACCAATGCAGGAACACTCGTTGAGCCCGGCATGTTCTCCGGCTCACCAGCCGGTTCTCACGCGACTCCGCAATAGCGCTCAGAAGGCCAGAACGGTACCCGCTCACTCATCCTCAGTTATCCGAGGACCACGCTGGGATCCGGAACAGGATCGCGAACTGGCGATGCTAGCACGAGGCCAATTGAACCACAGAGCGAGAGGAGCCCGGCCCGCCAATGACCGCCCCCGCTGAATCACTCAAGCCTGACCTCGTCTCGAACCCCCGCCACTACCACTACTACGACCTCGTCATGGCAGGCTTCGTGACGGTGCTGCTCTGCTCGAACTTGATCGGTCCGGGCAAGACCTGCATCCTCTTCGGCTTGACCTTCGGCGCCGGGAACCTCTTCTTCCCGATCTCCTATATCTTCGGCGACGTGTTGACCGAGGTCTATGGCTACGCGCGTGCGCGTAAAGTCATCTGGGCAGGGTTCATCGCAATGATCTTCGCAACCATCATGGGGCTCTTCGTGATCCACATGCCGG
>JAHBWQ010000023.1 GCA_019636915.1 Nitrospira sp.
GCTTTTGTAGAAGAGGGGCTCGCTGTGCCACAAAATGCCGAGGACCGTGCTGAACAGGGAGTTCTCGGGGACTATGCCTTAGGGTTCGGCAAGGGATATTTCATCCATGGGACGCTCTATACGCGGTTATTGGGAAAGAATGTGACGCATGGATGTATTCGGCTCAACGACAACGATCTGAAAGGTGTCTACAAGCTCGCTCGAGTGGGGACACCGATCATGATCTTTTAATCCACCAAGAACGCGCAGATATTGCCCATGATTCTCTGCGCCATTCTTCTCCTACTCACATTCGTCACACCGGGTTGGGGAAAGGATCCTGAGGCCTTTCCCGACCTGAATCCCAACAACCCGCAGGAACTTAAAGAAGCGACGCGTGTTCTGGAAGAAGAACTCAAGCTGGCGGCCCGCCCGCAGACATACCTTCTGATCGATCTGGGCGCGAGCACGATTCATATTAAAGGTCGTGGAATCGGTCTCCATCAAATCCCCATTGAGACATGGTCGGCAGGGCCGCGAGAGGCGTTGAAAGGGATCCACCGCTTGGTGGCACGACCACCCGTCGTCAGGAGAAAAATCGAACCGGGGGCAGCTACCGAACAAGAACCAATTTCCGTTGCGGACATGCCCACCGACTATCTGCTGTCCTTTACCCCATCTCTAAGCGTGACCGTGGTTCCCTCTGTCGTAAGTGACAGTCTCTTCCAGAGTGCCGTCCTGCTCGGAAAAGTCGGATGGCACAATGTGAAGAATCGAGTGGCTCGATTCTTCGGTGACCAACCAGCCGAGTCGTCGTCCTATCTTCGATTGACCCTTACTGCCGACCATGCCCAATCGTTGGCATGGTCGCTTGTCGATGGCATGGCAATCGTCATTCGGCGTTCGTCAGATAAATAGGAACACTGAGCATCGTGCTCCGGTTGCCTTTTATTTGATGGTTCAATAAGATACAAAATGTGAACCATCATGGTCTCAGCAACATCTTGTTGAACCAGGAGGGCGACGTTTATGCGCACCAGTGACAAGCTGCCACCTCTGTTTCGTGCGACCATCCAGCCGACCCTTGAAACCCTGAATCGTGATCAGGTGATTGAGCGGATCTGGTCCAAAGATTATCGACTCTGGAAACCAGACCCCAAAGAAATTCTCGATCGGTTGGGCTGGTTGACAGTACAAGATCAGATGCGTCAACAGTTCGACTCCTTGCAGCGTTGTGTGGCGGGCGCGAAGCAATCGGGTATCAAAGATGTTGTGCTGCTGGGGATGGGGGGGAGTAGTCTTGGGCCCGAGGTCTTTCGCAAGACGTTTGGATCTCAGAAAGGAGCACCGCGACTGTGGGTTCTTGATTCTACGATTCCAGGATGGGTGCGGCAGGTCACCAAGGCCATTTCGCCGTCACGCACTCTTTTTCTGGTGGCGAGTAAGTCCGGTGGGACCATCGAAGTCATGTCGCTCTTCGCGCACTTCTGGAAACTTGTCACGAAGGCGAAGGGAAATCACGGCGGAAAGCAGTTCGTTGCGATCACCGATCCAGGAACCGGTTTGGAAACACTGGCGAAGGAATATGGATTTGGCGAGATTTTCTCCAACCCGGCGGATATCGGTGGACGCTATTCCGTCCTGTCACTCTTCGGGTTGGTTCCAGCGGCCCTCCTTGGGTTAAATATTTCACGGCTCCTGGACCGGGCTGCTGGCATGGCGGAACGATGCCGGTTGCAGAGAGACGCACAGGCCAATCTTGGTGCGTATCTGGGGGCTGCGATGGGCAGTCTTGCCAAAGCTGGCCGTGATAAGGTGACGGTCATTGCGTCACCCTCGCTTACAACATTTGGACTGTGGGTCGAGCAGCTGCTCGCGGAAAGTACGGGCAAGGAAGGAACCGGCCTCATTCCCATCGCGCAGGAACCGGTACTGAAACCGCGTGCCTATGGAGCCGATCGATTCTTCGTCTATCTGAAACTGAAAGGGGAGAAGAACGCAGTGCTCGATCAAGCCGTACAGGCGCTCGTGAAGGCTGATCAGCCTGTTCTTCAGCTCGATCTCCGCGATGTCTATGATCTGGGCGCTGAATTCTTCCGATGGGAGTTTGCCACTGCGGTTGCCGGCCATGTCCTTGGCATTCATCCGTTCGATCAGCCAAATGTCCAGGAGAGTAAGGACAACACGAATCGAGTGCTCGACACCTTTCAATCGACTGGTCGGTTATCGGCTCAACCAAATCACCAGCCGAAAGACGTTGCGGAAGCGTTGTCTGGTCTTCTTCAGCCGGGGTCCTACCTGTCGGTGCTTGGGTACACGACTCCCACGCGCCCTCTAGAGGCAGCTATCGGCCGGCTTCGCCGCGCCGTCATGTCCAAATACTGCGTCGCCACGACATTTGGCTATGGGCCGCGCTATCTCCATTCAACAGGACAACTCCATAAAGGAGGACCGAATACCGGCGTGTTCTTGGAGCTAGTAGACCGCATGGCCCCTGACATCCCGATTCCCGGGAGGCCATTCTCGTTTGGAACATTGGCGAACGCACAGGCGAGCGGTGATCTCGAATCACTCCGCACACATCATCGGGAGGCCATTCGTATCCAATTGGGACGAAATCCTGCTAGCGTCGTGGACGCCATCGCTGCTGCGGTTACAGGGACCGCGTTGTCTAGTCAGCATGCTGGAACGAAGAAACGTCGCCGGAAGACGCGCCGTTGATATGCCCGCCATTTCGAACATCCGCATTGCGGGCTCCGCTCAGGATTGGGCACACCAAACCGCAGCCTTCATTGCATCCGTCAGTGAACGGGCTGTTCGGTCTCATGGCCGATTCATCATGGCCCTCTCTGGCGGATCGACACCCAAAATGCTTTATCAGGTCCTTGCCTCGTCCGAGTGGAGTACGCGGCTCGATTGGACGAAGATCTATTTCCTATTTGGCGATGAACGCTGTGTCCCTCCAGATCATCCGGACAGCAATTTCAATATGGCTCATACCGCACTGTTTCATCCACTCACCCTTCCGCAAGATCACATTTTCAGGATGAGGGGCGAGGGTGAAGACCCGTCAGCGGTTGCACAAGAATACGAAGAGACCATCCGCCAGCTTACCAAGACGCCGTCGCCCGTGGTGCCGCGGATAGACCTTGTTCTACTTGGGCTCGGAGATGATGGACATACGGCCTCACTGTTTCCTGGGACTTCGGCCTTGCAGGAAACAACGAAGATTGTCACAGTCGGCCATGCCCCCACAGGCATCCGGTCTCGCCTGACGCTCACCCTAGGTGTGTTGAATCGGGCCGCTATGGTACTGTTCCTCGTGACGGGCAAGAGTAAAGTCGACATGGTGCACCGAGTTCTTGAACCGGACTCAGAAGAAGATCGTTCCCTACCAGCGGCCTGTGTCAGCCCAGAGTCAGGTCAACTCGTTTGGATGCTCGACCAAGCGGCGGCACAAGGGCTGACAAAGCGACTGCCACATGAAGGAGACGCATGATTCTCGCGGGGGACATTGGAGGAACAAAAACAAACCTGGCGCTCTATGACTGGGCGAACGAACGCGTGGACCCGCTCCGCTCAGAGAGTTTTCACAGTGCCGATTACAGCTCGCTGGAAGACATCTTGTCGGAATTTCTCACACCGCCGACTCCACCCGTTGGAATAGAAACATGCGAATCCGATACTAGTGACGAGCAAGGTGTCGGGCCCACTTTAGCAGCAAAGTTAACGGCGGCCTGCTTCGGAATTGCGGGACCGGTCATCGACAACCATTGCGAGACGACGAATCTCCCCTGGGTTGTGGATGGACCGACGATCGGGTCTCGATTTTCGATTCCACGCGTGCAGCTGCTCAACGATCTGGAAGCCACGGCGTATGGCATTTTGTCGCTGAGGTCTGACGAATTGGAGGTGTTGAATGTGGGGAATCCACCCAAAAAACGACAAGCTCTTGCGCTCATTGCTGCTGGAACGGGATTAGGAGAGGGCATTCTGTTTTGGGACGGTAGATCGTATCGCCCTATGCCATCGGAAGGTGGGCACGCGGATTTCGCGCCAAATAATGATCAGGAAATCGACCTCCTTCGATATCTGCGTAGCCAGTACCTTCATGTGAGCTATGAGCGAATTCTGTCTGGTCCAGGGCTACAAGCGATCTATGAATTCTTACGCGATACGAAGAAGAATGAGCCTACATGGCTTGCTGAAAAAATTAAGGCCGGGAATCCAGCAGCAGAGATCGCTCAAGCCGGCCTCCAGGGCCAGGCAGAAATTGCCAGGCAGGCTCTGGACCTCTTTGCGTCGATTTATGGTGCAGAAACCGGGAACCTTGCCTTGAAGGCATTTTCACTCGACGGGGTGTATGTGGGAGGGGGGATTGCGCCCAAACTCATCACCAAACTCAAAGACGGGACATTCATGAAAGGATTTTTGAACAAGGGGCGGTATAAAAAATTGCTGAGTAACATGCCGGTCAAAGTCATTATGAATCAACAGACCGCCCTGCTCGGTGCCGCATCTGTTGCAGGGGCCCTGTCTCTTGCGTCAACGCCATGACCTCATTCGATCTCGAGAACCTCAAAAAAGCTGCTGCTTTGAAGGCAGTTGAGTTTGTCCGAGACGGGATGGTTGTTGGGCTCGGCACAGGGTCGACGGCAAAGCATCTGATACTTGCATTAGGCGAACAAGTCCGTACCGGGCTGAAACTGCGAGGCGTGCCCACGTCACAAGAGACCGCCAGGCTTGCCAGGGAAGTCAGTATTCCGCTGATCGACGCCGAAAATCGTTGGGAGATCGATGTGGCCATTGACGGGGCCGATCAAGTCGATCCCGATTTCAATCTGATCAAAGGTGGTGGTGGCGCGCTCCTGAAGGAAAAAATCGTGGCATGGTCGGCGAAACAGTTCATTGTGATGGTCGATCACACTAAACAGGTGCCGGTGCTCGGAGGATCCTTTCCCTTACCAATTGAGATCATCCCTTTCGGGTGGGGCAGTACCGCGCGCGAGATCGGCGCACTTACCAACAGCCGCGTGGTGCTCAGAGAGCGAAACGGAGCGCCATTCAAAACTGAAGCTGGTCATCTTATCGTGGATGTCCATATCAACCGCATCGATCAGCCAGCTGATCTGGAAACTGCACTCAATCTGATTCCGGGTGTGGTAGAAACCGGGCTTTTTGTTGGGAGGACAAACATTTTGATTGTTAGCACACCGGATGGTGTCCAAACCGTTCATGTCCCAAGATGATGACGAGTCTATCAATCGACGAGAAATCTTCCTTGCGCTTCGTCGCCGAATACGCTTCCTTCTGGCCGTCCCGATAGCGTATACATTCCTACCATCGGCATTCCCAAACGCTACTGTCACGGCTAGACCCAAAGGTGCCTACATGACGCTCGACGAGACTCTCAAGATCGACCCGTATCGACTGCCACGACATGTGATCCCCACTCGGTATGAGCTTCGGCTCGAACCGGACCTTACGACTGCAGCATTCACCGGTCATGTCACAATTAGTCTTACCGTGCACCAGACAACGCAGACGATCTTCTTGAACGCGGTCGATCTTGTGTTCAATTCCGCTAAGATCGAAGGACAAGGTGGGTATAGAATTGATGCGACCGCTGAATTGGACCCTTTGCTCCAACGGGTCGTGCTCTTATTTGAACATCCGATTTCACAAGGTGCCTGGAAGCTACAGCTCTCGTTCCATGGGAAGCTCAACGACCAGCTCCGTGGATTCTATCGCAGTACTTACAAGGACTCGTCAGGAATGGTGCAAACGATGGCTGCCACACAGTTCGAAGCCACCGATGCCCGTCGTGCGTTCCCCTGTTGGGATGAGCCTGATTTCAAAGCTGTCTTTGCAACCACATTGGTTGTCGATCCTCGCCTCACGGCCATTTCCAATACCTCGGTCCTATCCGAGTCTCAAAAGGACAACAAAAAGGTGGTCCAGTTTGTTGATACGATCAAAATGTCAACGTATCTCGTGGCGTTTGTCGTGGGACGGATGGAGGCCACCGAAGCCGTCTTGGTAGGAAAGACGCCGCTTCGGCTCTGGACCGTTCCAGGCAAGCAACCACTCACTCCATTTGGAGAGGCGATTGCGGCAGCCTCACTCCGGTTTTTTGAGGACTACTACGGTATTCCATACCCGGGCGATAAGCTCGATCTTCTTGCTATTCCAGACTTTGCCTCTGGAGCCATGGAAAATTTCGGCGCCATCACGTTTCGAGAGACAGCGCTGCTTGTCGATCAACAGACGGGAACTCACGCGGAATTGGAGCGAGTTGCCGATGTGGTAGCGCATGAGAACGCACATATGTGGTTCGGTGATCTCGTCACCATGTCCTGGTGGAATGGGCTGTGGCTGAATGAGGCCTTTGCCACGTTCATGGAAATGCTGGCGGTCGATGCTTGGAAACCGGAATGGAAACGGTGGGACTCCTTCGCCGTCGCACGATCTGCTGCTTTTTCCGTCGATGGATTGGTGAGTACCCGATCGATTGAATATCCCGTCCAGGCTCCCAAGGATGCTGACGCAATGTTCGATATTCTGACCTACGAAAAAGGAGCCTCGGTTCTGCGTATGTTGGAACAATACATCGGGCCCACCGTCTTCCGAGACGGGGTGCGGAACTATCTGCGTACCCATGCCCATGGTAATGCGGATACAAAGGATCTCTGGGTCGCATTAGGCAACGTCGCACACCAACCGGTTCCTGAGCTGATGAACGGCTGGATCTTTCAACCAGGCTTCCCATTAATCACGGTGGATCTCGACGGCCAAGCACTCCGGCTGTCACAGCAGCGCTTTACCTATCTCGGACAGAAGCCAGCCTTGGATCAGCGTTGGCAGGTGCCTATTCAGATACGCTTGGTCATCGGTGACCGTACAGAACATCGCCAGCTCTTGCTGACGGAACGTGAAACTGTCATTTCACTGCCAACAGGAGTGACCGCCGTCCTTGTGAATGAGGGCGGTCACGGGTTTTATCGAGTCCACCATCGTGGGCCCCTCCTACAGAACTTATTGGATCAAGGACTCGACCGCTTATCCGCGATTGAGAGATTTGCCCTGGTCAGCGACGTCTGGGCCACGACCGTAGCCGGGTTGATGCCGCTCGCCGAATATCTCCATCTCGCGGCACAGTTTCAGGACGAACGAGACAAGAATGTGTGGGCGGTGCTACTGGAGTCATGCTCATTCCTGAATCGGATCATTGCAGCGGAGGATCGAACGGCACTTGAAGCCTTCGTCCGTGCTCTGGTGACACCAGTCGTCACGGATCTGGGATGGGATCCGAAGCCGGGAGAATCCGATCTCATGAAACAATTGCGAGGAGAGCTGCTCGGGGCTCTTGGCAAGCTTGGGAACGATCGAAACACGCAGCAACAGGCAGCAGAGCGGTATCGACGATATAGGACCGATCCGATGACCATTGATGCGAACGTCGTTCCCGCGCTGGTCAGCATTCTGGCCTATACCGGCGACGAGGTACGGTATGAGGAGTTTTCCGAGCGCTATCGGACCGCCACAACCCCACAAGAAGAACGACGCTACCTCTTTTCGCTTGCTGCATTTTCCCATGCACCCTTACTCGACCGCACGTTGGCACGGACGATCAACGGAGAAATTCGTACACAGGACGCTCCCTTCATTGTTGGGGGTCTCCTGACGAATGTGTACGGGTGTGAGCGGGCCTGGGAGTTTGTGAAGGCCAACTGGGATCAGATGGATAAGTTGTTTCCAAAGCAGGGCCTCAGGCGCATGTGCGGGGGCATCGTTGGTCTGGCCACACCGGAACTCGAACAGGACGTGCAGAGGTTCTTTCACTCTCGCAAGATCGATCTGGGGGGGAAAACCTTGGATCAGTACTTGGAGCAACTCCGTGTGGCCGTCTCGTTCCGTGAACGGGAAGGAGCGACACTGCACCGCACGTTCTGCAGCTTGCTCAATCTCTGAATGAAAGACGCGGTCATGCCCGTGCGCATCTCCGTGACCAAGGAGCGTTCAGCGGGAACGCAGGGTCATAGCCTGAGCATCGCCATCAGTGCTGTGCCAGCCAGCCGTTGATCTCTTCCAGATCTGTCCGGGTCAGAGTTCCGCCCCAGACTCGTAAGGCCACCAAGGACCGGATGTAGTCGTAGCGGGCTTTGGCGTAGGCAAACCGGGATTTCAATAGATTCTTTTTCGATTCCAACAGGGCGACGATGGTGGCCGCACCCAACTCGTAGCCGCGTTGCTGGCCATCCCTGGCCTTGACACGGGCCTCCACCTCACGCGCCGTCGAGGCAATACGCGAGTATCCCGTTTGGGCATTCAGGTAGGCTGTCCGTGTCTCCCGTTCGATTTCCCGTTGCTTTTGCAAGTGTTTGTACTTGGTCATTTCAAAGCGAGCGATGGCTTCGCGTTCCCCGGCTTTCACGCCGCCGCCGGAGTACAGCGGCATATTGAGCTGCAGGCCCAAGGTGCCGACGGTGTACGGGTCCAACTGCCGGTTGTCGAACCCGCCGTTCTTGGCATAAATGCCGGACATCTGCAGAGAGACCAGGGGCAGGTGATTTGCCCACTGACTGGCAATAGTCTTGGCGGCTGCGTCCATCGCGTGTTGCAAGGCTTGGATCGCCGGATGATGTGTCACTGCGTTGGCCACCCACTGGTCGGGCTGTCCAGGCACCTGCGGTAATTCATCTTTTATGAGACGAGCCAGATCGGCCACGGAGATACCGACTATCTCGCGCACCTTCTCTAACGCGACGGCCTTCGCATTGTGGATTTCGAGTTCTCGTGTTTTGAGCGTCTGGTAATAAGCCTCTACCTCGTACAGATCAGTCACTTTCGCCATGGCACGTTCGTACATGCGACGGATCCGCTGCGTATCCCCATCGGTCAAATCCAGCTCGCTCTGGAGGTAACTGGCTTCATCAGTAGCTTCCAAGCATTCCAGGTAGCGATCGACCAGATCGGTGGCAAGGCTCATGCGGGCATCCGCTAAATCTTGCTCCGCCTGCTTGACGGTCAGCCCAGTACCTTCATAGGCCCGATAGGAAGCCAGATCGAACAACGCTTGCCGAGCCTGGACCACGCCGCGCAACCCCTGATACTGCGTAGTGATATCGGTTGTCTGTCCCGTGAAGCGATTGGGGACTTCCTGGGTGAATTCGTTCCACGAGATGTTGCCGATGGCTGATACCTGTGGCAAGAGCTTACTGCGCGCCTGATCCTTCTGCGCTTCCGCCTGCGCGACAGAATATTTCCGTCCCTCCACCACTGGATTAGTGGCCAGGGCTAGGTCATAGAGTTCAAGCAAATTGGCTGATTGTCGTTCTGCCGCTTCGGCTACCGGACTGAGGATCAGGAGGAGGACAAAAAGGTATCGGCTGTACATGGCTATATCGCTCGTGGCACGGAAGATTGTCAGTGCACCGGTTTGGTTATCGAACAAACTGAATGGTTTCTCTGGTCAATCCTCAATAAAGGCGCGTTTGAAGGTGTCAGTCAGGGGCTTCATTAAATATTGAATCAGAGTTCGTGCTCCAGTATTGATAAGAACCTCCGTGGGCATCCCCGGCACTAATTCAAGGTCTGCTCTTCTCAAGGCATCAAGGCCATTGGCAGAGACTTCTACTCGGGCCAGGTAGTAGGCGGTTTCACCACCTTTGTTCTCTTTGCTGTCCACGACAATGCGATCTGCCGAGATACTGATAAGCGTGCCTTCGATCGTGGGGAGATCACGGGTCTTGAACGCGCTGAACCGCACCTCCGCGACCTGCCCTACCTTGACCCGATCGATATCGATTGGATCGACTTGGGCTTCGATGATCAGTTTTTGATCCTGGGGCACAATGTCGAGCAGCCGTCCACCCGGTTGAATCACGGCCCCGATGGTATGCACCGTCAACCCCAGCACCATCCCCGAGACGGGAGCCTTGATGACGGTCCGCTCGACTGTCCGCTCCAACGACTGCACCTTCTCTCGCAGACCGAACAGTTCCGTCTGGACGTCGCTCAACTCCTTGGCCACTTCTCGTTGCAGGTCTTTCTGCAACTGGAGAATCTTCAGTTCGATCTCGGCAATCTGTAACTCGCTTGCCGCGATGTTGGATAGCAGTTCCCCACGTTGTCCCTCGCTCTGTGCCAGCGCACGATCCATTTCCTCGACCTTTTGCTTCTCGGTATACCCCTCCTTCAAGAGGACTTTGAAATCAGCCACGTCGCCACGGTAGGAGTCCACCAGACGGTCTTTGCTGTGTTTCTGTGCCTGGAGCCCCTTCACCTTGGCCCGCAGTTGCTCGATCTGCCGGCGATACACCGCACGCTCCCCGTCGTTCGCTGCCCGGCGCACCGCAAAGGTTTGGTCCTGCAATCGTATCGCATCCTGCACGCGCGGATCCTGTCGGTGTGCGAGCAATTCCTGAGGATAATGAACAACCGAGGTTCCATCGCGTTGAGCCCCCAGACGGGCTTCTTGTGCGACGCGGATATAGAGCTGGCCTCGTAAAACCTCCAATTGCGCACGAGATTGGGTGTCATCTAGCGTGGCAATCACCTGGCTTTCGTGAACGGAGTCTCCATCATGCACGTCCAGTGTACGAATGATCCCACCTTCAAGGTGCTGCACAGTCTTTCGATAGTGCTCGACAGTAATAATTCCAGGCGCTAAGGCGGCACTATTGAGCGGGGCCAGAGAAGCCCAGGCTCCAAATCCGCCGAAGACCACTAGTACGAGTGCCAGCCCTTGTCGACGGATCGCGCGGTCGTCGCTCAAGAGGGGGCGCGAAGCTAGGAGGACCTGGTCAGCCATGGGGCACCTCTTCGCTGGACAGTGGCATACTTTTGACCGCTTCTTGTCCTGAGACGGACGGCATTGCACGTGGCAAGGATGGCGGCCCTGCTTGGCGTGGTGGGACCACCGGCTGAGCGGGTTGGGCGATGGCTGCCAGCACCTCTTCACGCGAGCCATACAGCGCCAGCTTTCCACCGACGATCATGGCGATCTTCTGAACCGCTTGGAGCACATTCGTACGGTGAGTGACCAGGACGACCGTGCACCCGTCCCGGTGCAATTGGATTAACGTCTTCATAAGGGCCTCTTCCCCGGCCACGTCGAGATTGGCATTGGGTTCATCGAGGACCACCACGCGGGGGCGTCCGTAGATCGCCCGAGCAATTCCGATCCGTTGCTGTTGTCCAGCCGACAGAGTGACGCCACCCCCGATCAGTGGCGTGTCGTAGGCCTGCGGCAACGTCAGCACCATCTCATGGATGCCTGCCCACCGCGCGGCTTCCACGACTCGATCTGCGTCGATGTCTCCGAACCGGGCAATGTTCTCTGCTACCGTGCCGTCGAGCAATTCGACGTCTTGAGGCAGGTATCCCACGGACTGGCCGAGCTGCGTCCGATCCCAGTTATAAACATCTGCGCCATCGAGGCAGACCCGTCCTCGCGCCGGGGGATACAGGCCGAGAATCGCCCTCGCTAATGTGGATTTCCCGGCCGCGCTTGGTCCGATCAGTGCCACCGTGGTTCCCGGCTCAATTGTGAGCGTCACTCCCTTGAGAATGGGCTCACTCCGACCAGGGACCGCGATGACGAGATCCTCCAGTTTGATCTGCCCGCGTAACGGTGGCAGCGCCATTCGAGTCTCCCCTTTCGGGATCGTATGGAGCAGGGTATTGAGACGGTGATAAGCTTCCCGCGCTCCGAGAAACCCGCGCCACCCCCCAATCATTTGATCCAACGGGGCCAGTGCCCGCCCCAAGAGAATGGACCCTGAGATAACAAGCCCTGGCGAGATCTGCTTCTGGATGGCCAAATACGCGCCAAGTCCCAAGACCAGTGATTGAATCGTTAGCCGGTAGGTGCGCGAGAACGCATTGATCAGGCCAGCTTTGGAACTGGCCTGACTTTGCAGCGCCAAGACGCGGAACTGTTTCGCGTGCCAACGGGCTCGCAGGCAAGGCAGCATGCCCATGGCCTCGATGACTTCGGCATTCCGGAGATTGCGTTGAGTCAGCTGCATGGCCTCGAGCGATTCTCGGTTTGCCTCTGCCAGGGTTGTGCGGGTCGCCAGTTCATTCCAGATTGCAAGTCCTGTTAATAGGAGCATCGAGAATACGGCCACGGCTCCGAAGTAGACATGAAAGAGGAACATGAGCCCCACATAGATGGGCAGCCAGGGCACATCGAAAAAGGCCAGCAAGCCATGGCCGGTCAAGAATTGTCGGATCTGAAGGAGATCGTTCAGGGGTTGTGCCGTAGAAACCGCCCCGCTGCTTGTGAGGGATTGAGCAAAGACGGCATCAAAGACCCGTTCACCCAGCTGTTCGTCGAGCCGGGCACTTGTTGCAACCAGGATCCGGGTGCGAATCCATTCGAGTCCACCGAGTACGAGAAAGAGAAAGACGGTGATGAGGGAGAGCATCATCAGGGTCGACTCACTCCCGCTCTGCAAGACCCGGTCATAGACGGCCAGCATATAGATGGCCGGCACGAGCATCAGCAGATTCACAAAGAGGCTGAAGAAGGCTGTGGCTAGAAAGGACCGACGACAGGTTGCCAGGGCCCGTTGCAGATCGGACGGTTCGTTTGTGCGACGTGTGGTCGAAGTGGACTGGCTTGGGCTCGTCATAGTTATAATCTGTTCACGGAGCCGCAGGGGTGAGCGTACGTCAGCTTACAGATGACCCGCCCCTTTACTCCGTCGTAGCACCATCTCGTTATGTGGACACGTATGTAGCGCATTAGACTAAATGCTTGCAAGCCGTATGGTCAGGTTCCTTGTCCCTTTACGTGGTCATTTCGACTCACGCAGACAGGCCTTCCATTTCATCGTGACGATTGTCAACCTTCATTCAATGCGACACGCCACGGATCCTGATTGGTCATGATCCGTGACCCCTAGCCTCATGACTGCCGTTTTCTCATGTTCCCGCATCAGTCTGTGGAAGGGTGCCCCTTGGACGGGGGCACCCTTGCTGAGTTCGATGTGTTTATAGAAGGATGTCGGTACCAGCCCCACCGACGACGAGCGCTGGGGCACCGACGAGAGCAATCTCAAACTCTGGCGTC
Source organism: Nitrospira sp. (assembly GCA_019636915.1). Classification (GTDB taxonomy): domain Bacteria; phylum Nitrospirota; class Nitrospiria; order Nitrospirales; family Nitrospiraceae; genus Nitrospira_D. The sequence continues at coordinate 13,061 of JAHBWQ010000023.1, forward strand.
GAATCCGAATCGACATTGCCCTTCAGTACCCCGCCGGAATACCGAAGCTGGCCGGCTCCGGTAAAGGCACTGCTGCCGATCCATTTGAAGGTCTGATTCCCACCCACGAGAAGATTGGCGTCGACATCGATCAGATCGATCACGTCCCCGGCCGCTCCGTTAAATCCGATGATGGTATCTCTGAGGCCCGCCCCCGCGGGGCTTTCACTGAGGCCATCAAAAATAAACAAATCCGCTCCCAAGCCGCCGTTCTGGACATCAGCTCCGTCTCCCCCGTACATCAGATCATCGCCGTTGCCACCGTTGAGGATGTCATTGCCGACGCTACCGTTGAGCAAGTCCCTGCCATTGCCGCCGTTGAGCGTATCATTACCCTGGCCGCCGTGGAGTTTGTCGTTACCATCCAGCCCGGAGAGCACGTTGTTCGCGGCATTGCCAGTGATGACATTGGCATTCCCATTTCCAGTCCCGTTAATGGCGGCCGCCCCGGTCAGCGTGAGATTCTCAATCCCGAAGCCAAGGGTATGGTTCACTGACGACTGCACGAGGTCCACCCCGCCCAGCGCATCGTTAAAGGACTCTACGGCGATATCGCCAATGTTGTCCACGATGTAGGTGTCGTTCTGGTCACCGCCGTTCATATTGTCGGCCCCGGTGCCCCCATTGAGGAAGTCGTTGCCATTGTTGCCTCGGAGGGTATCGTTACCCGCCAGACCTGAGAGGGTGTTGTTGCCGCTGTTCCCGTTGATGATATTGTTATTGCCATTGCCCGTGCCATTGATATTGCCCACACCGGTCAGGGTCAAGTTCTCAATGCCGAAGCCGAGAGTATGGCTCACTGATGACTGTACGAGATCCACCCCGCCCAGCGCATCGTTAAAGGACTCTGCGGCGATATCGCCGATGTTGTCCACAATGTAGGTGTCGTTCTGGTCACCCCCGTTCATATTGTCGGCTCCGGTACCCCCGTCGAGGACGTCGACGCCATTGTTGCCTCGGAGGGTGTCGTTGCCGCTGCCGCCGAAAAGCTGGTCGTTACCGTTGCCACCGTTCAGCGTGTCATTCTGCGAAAGCCCATATAACTTGTCGTCTCCATCAAATCCGTTAATGGTGTCCGCATTACTAAGAAACGGGGGAAGATGGAAAGGAAACTTATCCCCGACCAGAGTGTCATTGCCAGCTGTTCCATTAATAGTCGACATGCTAACCTCCGTTGTTGGTTGTCCTTCGATCAGATGGCTTTACTCAGAGCTAGGCGAGTGAACAAAGCTTCCGTGGGGGCCTTGCCTTTGCTCATGCGCATCAGCAGTTCACCGCATACTTTCGCGCTCTTCTCACATCGTCGGCCTCCCTCCTTTCGTACCAATCGATGTAGATAGCCTGTTATGCCCCAAATGGGCGGTTTGCGCATGGTCAAGTCAGTTTGCGATGCTCCTACCGCCTGCCTTGATCTAACAGCGCTCACCAGAAGCAGTCTCTACGCAGTTAGCAAACTCAATGCCGGTCCGGGGCAAATACGATGCACTGAGATGGCGGCGAGCGTACTACACGTAATTACAACAGGATAGAGTGCTAATACGTCACTATACGTATCACGCCATCTCTAGTGATGACGCAGAGGTGTATCTAAAGGGGTCCTATGGGTGTATCTAATTCGATTCAATTGAGAAGGTCCGTGGAGGATAGGCGGTCATGAGACAGGCTGCCGGTTGTGTAGTCTGGGTTATTACGACGAAAGCGAGGTAGAACACATGTGGCCCGTGGAAGGGCGCCCCTGGGTAGGGCCACCCTTCCTGAGGCGGGCGGGGAGGATTACAGGAGGATGTCGGTCGTCAAGGGAGTAGCAGAATTGACGTATAGCGACGCTGGAGCAGGGACTAGCGCAATCTCGATCTCCGCCGCTCCATCGAAATCGGTGTTGCCTTGCAGGACTCCGCCGGAATACCGAAGTTGTCCTGGGGTGTAGATGCCCAAGACATTACTAAATGCGGCGCTACCGATATAACTGAAGGCTTGGTTGCCGATGGACAAGAAAGTCGTATTGGCATCGATATCGCGCAGATCAATCTGATCACCTACGAACGCGCCATTTCCAGTAAAACCGGAGATGACATCCCTATTCAGAGCACCGGTTGGGCTTTCACTTGTGGAATTGTAATCGAATCGGTCGTTCCCAAGTCCGCCGGATAAGAAGTCTTTGCCGAGGCCACCGGTGAGGACGTCATTGCCACTGTCGCCGAAAAGCGAGTCGTTACCTGCGAGCCCGTTGATCGTGTCGTTACCTGCCAGACCTGAGAGGGTATTGTTGCCGTTGTTGCCGTTGATGATGTTGGCATTCGCATTGCCCGTACCGCTGATATTGCCCGCACCGGTCAGCGTCAGGTTCTCGATGCCGAAGCCGATGGTATGGAATGCAGCGGAGGATTGCACCGTATCCACTCCCCCGAGCGCATCGTTAAAGGACTCCGCCGTAACATCGCCCACGTTGTCTACGATGTAGGTATCGTTCTGATCACCACCATTCATGTTATCGGCGCCGGTGCCTCCGTCCAGGAAATCGGCGCCATTGTTGCCCCGGAGGGTGTCGTTGCCGCTACCACCAAAGAGCTGGTCGTTGCCGTTGCCGCCGTTGAGGGTGTCATTCTGAGAAAGCCCACGTAATATATCGTTCCCATCAAATCCATTAATGGTATCTGCATTGTTAAAAAGAGGGGGAAGATGGAAAGGAAACTTATCGCCGACCAGAGTGTCATTACCAGCTGTTCCATTAATAGTTGACATGCTACCCTCCGTTATTGGTTAGCCTTTTTGATCGAATGGTTCGAGTCAAGTTCAGTAAGAGAACCAGACTCCCATGGGGCCTCGTCCTTGCCCATGCGTGATCACTAGTTCATTCCATACGCTCGCGCTATTTTTACATCAGATGCCTCCCTCCCTCCTTTCTTTTGTACAGTCCGATGTGGATATCCAGTTTTGCACAGGACCTAAGGTGGATGGCTCTTACATTTCGGGGGCAGAGTGCAATGCAGACAGTACCTGTCCCGGTCTGACACTACTCACCAGAATGAGCCCATGAATGTTAAGCAAGCACCATGCCGTTTCTGAGTAGCTACGACGAGCGTAGATAGCGGTGATGCAAGTGTACGTATTCACAGTGCTATATACTTACTATACAGAACTGTTCGCATTCAACAATATAAGATGGTGGCTAAGTGATGTATGTAAATAGGTACTACAGGTGTATGTAATTTGATTCAATAGGTCGGGTCCGGAAAGGGCACGCCGTCACGAGAGAGATACCATGTATGTATTCTGTGCCACTACGAGAACGAGGTGGAAGGCATCTCGGTCCATGGCAGGGCGCCCCGGGACGGGGCGCCCTGCGTAGAGTGGTGGGTGTTACAGGATAATATCGTTGGCCATGTTTAGCGCTGCACCGAGCAAATTAATCTGGAGATCCGGTGCCGGACCCGTACCGATGACATTGGCGCTTAGGATCCCGCCGATATACGTGAGTTGTCCCAAGCCGAAGGCCTGGTTACCAGCCACTAAGACATTGGCATCGATCGTGGACAGGTCGATCACGTCACCAACGCCCGCTCCGTTTCCGTTAAAACCCAAAATCACATCTCTGGTTGCCGCACCGGTTAGACTGTCGGTGACCGCATTATAATCGAAGCGATCGTTCCCTAGGCCGCCGATCAAGGTGTCGCGCCCGCCCCCGCCGGTCAACACGTCCGCGCCAGCGCCGCCGTTGATCACATTCACGCCGGCATTGCCAGTGAGGAAATCGCCAAAGATCGAACCAGTGAGGTTCTCAATGCCATTCAAAGTGTCAGCACCGCCTCCCCCAACGGCCGCCCCCAGAGCTAAATTGGCCGTAACGCTACCGGTTGCACCGGGGACGAGGACGCCACAAACAATCTTATTGCTGTAGTCGGCGGTGTCGTTCCCGGCCCCGCCGATTAGCAGGTCTCCGCCCAAGCCGCCATTCAGAACGTCATTACCCCCGCCACCGTTGAGGACATCAGCGCCAGCCGCGCCGCAGAGGTCGTTATTGAGGAGATTGCCGATAAGAGTGTCGTTGTTATTCGACCCCACGAGATTCTCAATGCTGATGAGCTGGTCGCCACCAGCCCCGGGCTGTGCTACAAAATTGAGGTTGACCGCGACGCCAGGTCCCCCAAGGTACGAGGCAGTATCGGTTCCAAGTCCTCCGTTCAGCAGGTCCGCGCCGATACCACCGTTCAGGGTGTCATTACCATTTCCGCCCAAAAGTGTGTCAGCCCCTGCATTTCCGAACAGGCAATCGTTTCCACCTAGACCCGTGAGCACGTTTGCGCCAGCGTTACCGATGAGGGTGTCGCCAGCAAAAAATTCCGTGCCGATAACGTTCTCAATACTCACGAGCTGGTCGACGCCGGCACCACCAGTGTTTTGGAATCCCCCATTATTGAGATCGACCCTGACGGAACCAGTTGCTCCGATGGTCAAAACCGGCCCTGCTGGGCCCGTCGGATCAAGGACAGCGTTGTTGTAGGCAGCAGTATCGTTCCCGAGGCCACCGTTGAGTACGTCATTCCCAAAGCCCCCGACGCCTCCCCTGAGTGTGTCATTCCCAAGCCCTCCCGTTATGAGGTCGCCGCCACCCTGTCCTGCTATCGTGTCGGCGAAAATTGTGCCGGGAAGATTGTTTGGAAGAGCATTTCCGACAATAATTGCCATCTTGAACCTCCTGCATGTTTGGTTAGTCCTCCTGACCGGATGTGCTAACCAGGGTGATTAAGAAAAAAGTCCGTTCCCAACCCTCCTCTTCCACAGAATTAATTGATCTGTCACGACGTATTTCTGTGAGCCCTTCTCACATCGGCGTTTGTCCTCCTTTCGCATTCTGCCGATGGGTTCCCTACACTGCAGATGCAACCGACGTGATAAGACACTCCATTACAGAGCATGTAAACGGCGCCGGAATGTTGCCCCTGGCCTAGGCCCTACTTGTCGGATAGTCAGTTGGACTGGTTCGGCTGCCTGAATTGCGGTTATACCGAATCCTTGCAGCAACACTCAGACGAGCGAGTCCGCACATGCTCAAAAATCTACGCAACACTCATACCATCACGAGGCGAGAATGCCGAAGAGACAAGAGTGTCTTGTTGATGTATGTATTAACAACAGGATAAGAACGACGTATCCCATTGCATCCAAGCACAGCTCTCTACTCAGTACGGGTGAGTGAATCCAAAACGATTCGTATGCGTGTATCAAATTGGATTCAGCGGTGTATCTAATCCAATTCAGTAAAGAGGGGTGGCGGGATCATTTAGCCTGTATGATTCATGCGCCGTTCCCCTTCAACTGCTGAGGCGTTATTGCGAAACATCAGGCCACTCAATCGTAGGATCAAGAGTGAGCCGACGAGACGGAATAGGGTGGTATGAGCAAGTAGTGCAACCTCACAGTTTGGACCGTCGAGGTGCTCGGGGTTCAGAATGAGTCAAGGGGGACGAACCGTCGTGAGTCATGCGGTTTGCTGTTGGGTGCCTTGCATGTTCGTCAAAATCCGTTTGCCCTACGGTGTGAGATCACAGGAGATGATGAAGCGGACGACAGATATGCCTGAAAGGAAGGAAGAGGCCGTGAGCCGAAACCTTGCTTATTCCTGTCTCAGGACGGCCAGCGGTGGGTGACCGAGGATCCGATAGGTTCCGAGAAACCCAACCAGAACCGTGAGCAAGATCGTAGCAATGAATCCCATGGTCAATATGATTGGTTGCAGGTTCCAGGAGAGATCGAACATCGTTTCCAGTACTCCCCATGAGAGGGCACTGGCCAATGCACATCCAAGAAGTCCCCCCAAAGCTCCCAGGAGCGCGTATTCGGCTGCAAACGAACGCACGATCACGCTCCGTGGGGCTCCCAGGGCTTTCAGAATGACCGATTCGTACAAGCGACGGTAGCGCGTCGCCGCGAGGGCCGCCGCCATCACCAATCCTCCAGACAGGACACAGAACAACGCGACGGCACGGATGGCGAGGGAGAGACGATCAAGGACTTGCGAGAAATTATCGAGGACGTCGCCCATATTAATGGCCGTCACATTCGGGTAGGACGAGACGACTGCTTGTTGTAATGCAATTTCCTCGAACGGCATGACGCGAACGGTGGCCACGAAGCTATGTGGGGCGCCATCCAGGGAACCAGGCGAAAAGATCATATAAAAGTTGGTGGAAAAGTTTCCCCATTCTACTTGGCGAATGCTGCTGATCTTTCCTGTGACGAGTGCTCCTTGTATATCGAGCTCAATGGTATCTCCCACGGTGAGACCGAGCTGTTTCGCGGCATCCTCTTCGATCGAAATCAGCGGCTGTGGAAAAACTTGTCCGGGTTTCCACCACACCCCCTGAACAAGCTTATTATCTTTGGGAAGATCCTGGAGGAAGGTCAGCACATATTCCCGTGTCAGGTACCATTTCTTCCGGCGTTCTTCCTTCTGTGCGGACTTCTCTTTCTGCTCTTCCTCCTCCGACATCGCATCGAACGTCACGGGCTCACCTTTAATTGCCGATAAGCGAGACCGCACGAGTGGGGTCAGTCGAGGGCTTGGATCGCTGGAGTGTCGGCGCAGGAGCGCTAGGACTCCATCCGCCTGATCCGGTTGGATATCGATAAAGAAGAACGAAGGGGCGTCGCTCGGCCGGTTCTCGCCCACTTGCTTAAGGAGCGCATGCTCCACGAGAGATACCGTCGTGACAACCATGACGGCGATTCCGATGGCGATCGTGATGCTTACGGCCTGGCTTCCTGGTCGTATCACATTGCCCAACGCCTGGCGAAGGATAAACGGGCCTGGTCGGGGAGCCTTCTTGAGAAGGACCAGTATCCCACGGGCTGTCGCACCTAATAACAACACCGCGACCGCGAACGCAAAGATGAACAGCATGCCCACTCTCCAGGACCCAGCTTGCCACACTGAAAGCAGAGCCAATCCGGAGCCGATTGCGAGAGAGGAGCAAATCTTAACTCGATCGATCCTCGGCCTCCACTTCCACCAGCGGCTTTTCTCCAGGCTATCTGAGGGTGCAAGGGGAGCTACCTCCCGGCGGAATATTCGAGCTGGTTTTACATCACGGATCGTCAGCAGTGGCCACAGTGTAAACAGCAGGGTGGAGAGAACGCCCAACGACAAGCCTTTCACCAGGGGGCCAAGCGAGATGGCGAGCCCATCGTTTGCAAAGCCTAGCTGGTCGAGAAGATCCGAGGTCATCCAGGCGGCGATCATTCTTGGGAGTCCCTGGTGCAATGCCATGCCAAGCATCAGGCCGGCAAGGCTCCCGAGCAGTCCGAGCAGCATCGCTTGGAATCCATAGGTTTTAATAATGGTGAGTGAATCCGCCCCGATCGTTTTTAAGATCGCAACCGTCTGAAACTTTTCCCGCACAAATGCATGGACCGAGGTGGCAACTCCTAACCCGCCTATGAACAACGCCGTCAATCCGATCAGGCCTATGTAGCGGGTCAACTGTTCTAACGACTGCTTCAGTTGCGGTTGGGCGTCTCGATAACTCGACACGCGGGCTGCGTCAGCAACAAGGAGACCCCTCAATTCGTAGAGCAGTGGTTCCGGGGGGACCGTACTCGGCAGCTTGAGGAGATACCGCTCCCGTATCCTGCTTCCGACCTTGACGAGTTCCGTCGCCTGCAACCCTTCGCGGGACATCAGGACTCGGGGCCCGAGACTGAACGCATTGGCCATGCGGTCTGGTTCCGTCCTGAGTCTGCCGGTGATAATGAATTGGGCGCGACCGATTGCGAGGCGACTACCGACGGTCAGCCCCATTCTGATGAGGAGGGACTCCTGGACGAGCACTCCAAAACAGGGTCGGGTAGGGCATTGGAGATTGTGCGTGCCCAGCAGTTGAGGTAAGGCGAGTTGGGGTTCAAGTCTGAGTGTGCCGTACAGAGGATACTGAGGCTCGACAGCTTTGAGCTCGATGATTTGCGTCGGCTGTCCGCTGCTGTATGCATCAACTCTTGTGGCCATCGCGACAAGTTCGCTGACATGAGTCAGCATGATTCCACGTTCGTGTAGCTTGTCCAGCACCGATTGACCGCTTGGACTGATGCGTCGGGACATCCGAATCTCGAGATCCCCTCCCAAGAGACCACGCGCTTCTTTGGTCACCGCTCGCTCTACCTGGGTAGCGAACAGGGAGACACCAGTCAACGCACCCACGCCAATCGCGATACACACCAAGAAATAGGCAAAGTGCCGCCAGGCTCCGCGCGTTTCTCGCCAGGCCATGTTGAATAGGAAGGAGGTCATGAGCGAGGAGCCGGGGCATTCTCGATTGACATACTTGGAGCCGGGAAGATCCGGTCGGCAGAGAGTGGGTTGTCCGCTGCGTGATCGAGACACTCCGAGCCTGTCGCCAGAATGTCAGAGATGAGGCGTCCATCTCTCAGTGACAGCACCCGTTGCATCGAGGCTGCCAGGTTGGTGTCATGTGTTACGAGCACGAGGGTGGTTCCATGGTTACGGTGGAGTGTGAGCAGGAGCTCGACGACCTGGGCGCCGGTCACACTGTCCAAATTCCCGGTGGGTTCATCGGCGAACAAAATCGGGGGACGGCAGGCAAAAGCGCGGGCCACCGCGACTCGTTGCTGTTCTCCTCCGGAGAGTTGGACGGGATAGTGCTCCATGCGGCCGGACAGACCGACCGCCGTCAACAGCTCCGCTGCACGATCTGTAGCACCTCGCTCGCCACTCAGCTCGAGCGGGATCGCCACATTCTCGAGAGCGGTGAGTGTCGGAATGAGATGAAACGATTGGAAGATATAGCCCACTTTTTCACGTCGAAACTGTGCGATCTGGTTTTCGGACATTCGGGTAATGTCCGTTCCATCCAGCTCGATGCGACCAGAGGTGGGCCGATCGAGCCCGGCCATTAACCCAAGCAACGTCGACTTTCCACTCCCTGATGGTCCTACGATCGCCACCGTCTGTTGAGCCGGAATATCAAAGGTCAGGTGGTCCAGAATTGTGATGGAACGACCACCCGCTGCCAGCTCCATCGAAACATCGTTCACAGTGATCATTGAATGCCTAGCCAATCGTCCAAAATGTCAGCGCAAAGGATGATATTATAGTAAACGAGGGTATGGATCGAGTGTTGCGGCAGATTATAGTGGTAGCCAACCGAATCTTTCCTCTTGTTGCGTCGTTGCTTGTGACGCCTCTAGGAGTCTGTTCAGCAGAAATGACCTCTGCTTCCATATCAGATAGCAGACCCCGCATCGTGGCGTTTGGGGACAGTCTTACGGCTGGATTGGGTGTACAGATCAACGAATCCTATCCTGCTCAGCTACAACGTCGGCTTGATGGTCTGGGCTACCACTATCGGGTGATCAATGCTGGAGTCAGTGGCGACACGACCGCAGGCGGGCTTCGCCGTGTTTCATGGGTTCTGAACAGTAAGCCCGAGCTGGTGATTCTTGAATTGGGTGCGAACGACGGGCTTCGAGGAATTTCGGTCGATGAAACGCAACTGAATCTTCGTCAGATTGTCCGCCGGCTGCAAGAAGCGCGGGTTACAGTAATCTTGGCCGGGATGAAATTGCCGCCCAATTATGGTCAGGACTACACGACTCGATTCGAAGCCATGTATCGAAGCCTGGCACGAGAGCACCAGGTTCCCTTCATCCCTTTTTTCCTCGAAGGGGTTGGGGGGACCTCCTCATTGAATCAGGCAGATGGTCTTCATCCAACCAGGGAAGGGTACAGAGTCGTCGTCGAGCACTTGCTTAAAGTACTCAGACCGATGCTCAACGAAAAAGAACAGAAGCGCAACCCCTCACGTCAACATGATGGGTGAGTGAGAGGTTGCTCGGCCGGCTCTTGAGCAACATGAGAACAGCATCCCTTACGGTAGAGCTGTAAACTGGGTTGCTTTAGGACTTCTTAAAAAATGTGTCGTAGACGCCGTAGATGAGAACGATCGCGATCAGTACATAATACAGGCCGGTGATCCCGCTATAGTCCGGAGGCCCTTCCGACACGTTCGCCAGTGCTGGTAACGCCTGGACCAGTAAGGCCCCGGTGAAGAGTCCCGTTCGTGAAAATAACTGCTTCATCTCTTCCCCCTTCTAAATCCACAAACAAAAAGAGGGCGTATTCTACTGGACATCGGCTGGATGGTGCAAGAGGGAGTATTGCAGGGGCGGCGTGGTTAGGAGAGGAAGCCAAAAACCGATCATGGCTGAGGGGTGATCTTCGCTGCGGCTTGTAGTGCTTCCGCGACTTCCTTAAAGGACGTGGCTACCTTGTCAAAGTGGGACCCTTTCTCTAGGATTTCACGGGCTGCCATGCGGATCTGCTCATCGTATTGGGCCACATCGTTGGTCAATTCGCCGAGCTTCGTGAGGGTAGCTCGATAGGTATTGACTTCGCGTTCAAGGCTTTGTGTGGTCGTCTGAGCGATCTTGAGCTCTTCCATGGCAACCTGGAGCTGTTGTGTAAGGCGTCCAGCATAGGCTTTACGATCTCGTAACTCTGCCTCGAGGGTGGCTAACACATCCCCTGTTTCCCGACGGCGATCCTCTAAGCTCTTGATCGCGAGAATCCATGCGGAAACTTCTCCTGCTTCGATGGCAGGCGGAGGAGGGAACGGCTGTTCATTTTCAAGAGCGTTCATCGCCGGCTGCAACCATTCAACAAATTTCAAGATGTCACTGAGTTTAATGTCGGCGAGCGACGACTGCAAGGTCAAAGACGACGGTGCTTTGGAATGATTGGTCGATGGTTGTGATGAGGATCCTTTCCGAGCACTCGCTTTTGAAGCCGCTTGATGCGTGGTGCAGCGATGATACTCCAGTAAGACGGCGATACAGTGGCGGCACATGGGTTCTTCTGGCGTGGAGCAGGAACATGCTGAAACGAGATGGCCGTCTTTCAGATTGATCTGTTGTTCGTAGAGGCCGGCATTCCCAATGACAGTTGAGGAGATCTGGGAATCGGTTGCTTCGAGAATGCGGACCCGCTTTTCCGTCATGTATTGCCGGGCATGGTGAAAAGCGGACGCTTCAGAGATCGCTTGGATCATGTGTGGAACCAACAGATCGAGTCGCTCAGCACTGCAGGGAATTCTGTTCGGCATGGATGGGATCCGTGGTGCTCCTCTGAAGGCCATAATGGCGTCAGTTTGACGACAGAACCGGAGGCTGTCAAGAAACCTTCAATAGTGTGCGCTCCTTTATGGGAGAGGGGTTCGAGGTATGGCGAGATCCTCCTACCGACAGGGTTTGGCAGGGTTTTGTTTTCCCATCGGGGTGAGCCAGATATAATCGGCAATGGCCTCCTGCATCAGCGCTCGAACGTCTTCGGCTCGGCTTGGTTCATATGACATCATGTAGACGGTTGTTTGCGTAATTACACCGGACAGCCGTCTCGCCACGCGTTTCGGGACCGGGAGGCCATATTGGATGTGTCCGCCTCCCGTATAGCTCAGGATGAGACGGCGAACACCATCTTCAGCGCGGCGGATTTCTTGCTGTCGTTGGACCAGTGTCTTGGCCATGCCTTCGTCACGGACCATTGAGGCTTCGTACATTGTCCGATAGTGCTCCTCTGTCCCCCCATGGCACCGACGCAGTTGATCAATAATTTTAGTGTGGTACGCGGGATCATCGACGATCTCTTCTTGCGCCATGCCCGATGACGCCCACTCAGGTTCTTGTTTCACTGGTTCCAACCCCAATTTCAGAACACGGCGGATCAGTGGTTTCGGAGGATTCATGGCACGGACCGGCAGCTTTCCCTCGCGAGCAAACGTGACGAGAGGCCCATAATCGCTAAACTCTCCACCCCAATTTTGCTTCCATCGTACCTCATCCAGAAACTCGTCCGACATCGGCTGGGCGCCGGAGGCATAGGAGTCCAATGCCTCCTGCCCGTCCCATCCGAACATTTCCATACCGATGGTGGGTTCAATCCGATCCACGAGTAGCTGGTTCAGGACTTTCAAGGCTGCTTCGATATGGTAGGGGTTGTGGTGTTCCTCGCCCAAATAGATGATCTCCGACTGTTCCAGAGATTTAATCCATTCGGGAAACGCAACAACACGGCTCGTTCTGGTGTCCAGGATCTGCCAAGGTTGCCATTCAAATTCCGATTCGCCCGTCGGCGAGTCAAGGGGGGGTGTCGCATCGCTGATAGAAGCGGTGAGGAAGCAGAGTACGAGACCCAGAGCCAGGAGAATCTGTGCACGCTGACGCATGGAAAACAACTTATTCATAACGCACTCCTATCATACTGCGGATCAAACGAACAAGCCGCCTTGACGGCAAAGTTGGCGGCCCACTATGCTGGCTCATCCGAATTGACGTGTGCGTCCTCACGGCAAACCACGTGATACCTTCCCCGATAAACTCAAGTGACCCATTCGAAGCATTTCGCCGTCACATCAGCCAGCGGGCCCACCGCGCTCCCAAGCAGTGGGATGCCTCTCGGGCATTGCTCGAAAAAATCCGGTTCCCCTCCACCGTCGAACGACTTGTCTGTGCGATCAAAGAACAGTCTCTCCCGGACAGCGTGAAAGCGCTCTTGTTACAGTTGTTCGAGGAGAGGCGGCCGCAGTGTGTGCAGGACCTCGACGGAGAGCATCTCAAACGGGCGACCGGCCTTCCGCCGGCCAAAGCCATGCGGGCGCTCGCTATTGTGTTCGGATTGGTTCCTGCCCCGACATCGAAATGGCCGGTGACGTGCCTCTCCAGCGAGGCGATGGAACAACTGGTGCGTGGTCTGGCCAATCCGTTCGACCTTCTCATGCATACCGACGTGGCCTCTGTGTTGGATATCGGAGCGGGGGACCTGTCTTTTGCCGAAGAGCTCGCCGATCAGTATGGGCCGCAGCTCCATCAGCGCAATCGGCAGCTCATTTTCCATGGTGTGGATCGGCTTGATCCGCACTCACGATTAGGCGGTCCCCTTCACGCAGATCCAAGCAGATTGCGCAGGTTGCAACAGAAACAGGGGCTCTCCTTTGCCTTCTTTGGTCGTCAGGACATGTTCGATCTGAGTGATCTCGACGGGCAGGACCTCCTCGCGCCGCGCTATACTGTGGCTACCTGTTGGGCTCCGGCCACACCGACCTTTGCGTACGAACCGAGTAGGCTCTCGCCAGCGGTGATTCATGAGGAGCTGCAACGGACGAAGGGTACCTTTCACCTGACGCGGTTTGGGAAAGAACCGGCGCTGGAAGTGCAGCACGGGACCCGTGCCCTACTCTTTCCACCGTGGAAGTTTGACATCATTGGCCCCCTGGCGCTGTTACGTCTGTTGGCTCAGCGGAGCTCCCTGTGCCTGCTGGGCTCAGTAGATGATCAGGTGTTCTGGGAAATCCTGGCCCAGTTGCTTGACGGTCTACGCTATCGCCCTCAGGGCGAACCGTTTCATTCCGCAAACCTTCCCACCATCTTCGGTGGAATCTACGATCAGCTCATTGACCTACCGATTGGTGCGTCAGCGGACCTCGCTGACCTAGGAATCCTTCGGCGTCAGTTGCCATCAGCTGACTCCCCTTCTTCAGAGGACCACTCGACGGGGCTCTTTCGCTATGTCCGCATCAGCCGGGGCGCCACGTTTCCCGGTATGCCCGCCAGCAGCACCGCGCGCAAGTTTTCAGCCATGACCGAAGAGGTTCCTCCCTGGATGGTCACGCTTGTTCCGGCGTAGGAACGCCGGATGCGGCTTGAGACGTGACATTGCCGACGTGTAGAACACGTGATATTGACCGTCTCCAGACCCTTTGCTAGACTTCACTTGTGTCCGATCACCACGCACGTCTCCAGTATCTCAGAGCCTAATCCCATCATGACTTCTACTGAGACTATCCGAGCCATCCAGGAGAACATTGCTCGGGTGATCAAAGGGAAACCCCATGTCATCGAGATGAGCCTTGTGGCGCTGCTCGCGCGTGGGCATCTCCTGCTCGAAGATGTTCCGGGGGTTGGCAAAACCACGCTGGCCCACAGCCTCGCACGGTCACTTGACTGTTCCTTCAAACGGATCCAGTTTACGAGTGATCTGCTGCCGTCCGACATTGTCGGGGTCTCGATTTTCAATCGCCAGAAGCAAGCGTTTGAGTTCATTCCCGGACCCATTTTCGCGAACATCGTACTGGCGGATGAAATCAATCGCACGACGCCGAAAACCCAGAGCAGTCTCTTGGAAGCGATGAGCGAGGCGCAGATTTCATTTGATAATAAGACCTACCCGCTCAATCCGCCCTTTATGGTCATTGCGACACAGAACCCCGCTGAGTATCACGGGACCTTTCCCCTTCCTGAGTCACAACTCGATCGTTTCCTGATGCGGTTGCGCATCGGTTATCCAGCGCCTGAAGAAGAGAAGAAGGTTCTTGAACGAGTCTCGTGCCTACACCCGGCGGAAGAGTTGCTCCCGCTGTTGACCGCACAAGAAGTCGTTCAGCTGCAGGATCAGGTAGACAAGGTCTTTATGGAGGAAAGCCTGACAGAGTATCTCCTCGCCATTGTCCGGAGTACCAGGGAGTCAGACCTCTTGTCCCTTGGGGTGAGCACAAGGGGCGCACTTGCATTGAGCCGCGCAGCGAAAGCCCTGGCCCTTGTGCGGGGACGGACCTATTGTCTGCCGGACGATATTAAAGAGCTTGCCCCGATCGTGCTGTCTCACCGCATCATGGTGGCTCGTCAGGCTGGTCTTCACCAACGAAGCTTTGAGCAGGCCGAGCGCATCATCCGCGATTTGATCGACACGATTCCTGTCCCTGTCTAGTTCCGTTCTGGCGTCGGGCAGCCCTCACACATTGGTGAGATATGCCGTTTCAGTTGCCGTCGTTCGCTCATCGGGTCTTTCGTTACCGCTCCACACGGATCACATCGGAGGGGCTTCAATTCCTGATCTTTGCATTGGCGATCGGTATCGCGGCCATTAATACAGGGAACAATCTGTTTTATCTCCTCCTGGCCATGATGTTGAGCCTCATCCTGGTCTCAGGCGTTGCGGCGGAATACTGTCTGCGGCGACTTGAGCTTCGCCGTCATGTGCCGGACCTCCTCTTCTTGAACACCTCAGTCACCACGGTTCTGGCAGTCAAGAACCGAAAATCGCGACTGACCAGTTTTTCGTTGACCCTGTGCGATGTTGGCGAGGGTCAAGCTGTTTTCCCTCAGGTGGAGATTCACGCCCTCCCCCCGGGTGCCAGTCGACTACTCTCCTACCAATTGACCCCTACACGCCGTGGTAAATTGCACTTGAGCGGTGTTCGAATCAGCACGGAGTTTCCATTCGGACTTTTCACGAAACGGGCCTTCTACCCGATGGAGGATGTGACCGTAGTATGCCCGGAGCTCCGGCCGATGAGCGAGCGTCTCCTTCAGGGTTTGTTCGCGGCGGGGTATGAGCAGGCCGTCCATCGACGAGGGCACGGCAGTGAGCTGTACAATCTTCGTCTGTACCAAGCAGGCGATGACTCACGGAGCATTCATTGGCTCACGACAGCTCGGACGTCTCAACTGACGATTCGGGAAACCGAAACAGAAGAACAACGCCGAGCGATCATCCATCTCACAACGAGCGTCCCGGCAAGCCATGACGCCCTGTTTGAGCGTGCAGTCTCGTTGGCTGCCTCGCTGGTTCAGCATCTGATGCAGCACGGCTACTCCATCCAATTGCGTGTAGGATCAGAGCGCTCTTCCTTTGGGCAGGGGGCAGCGCATCGCCTTGAGCTCTTCCGAATGCTGGCCCTCTGTCAGCGAAGCACCCCCACGGCAAAGTCTATGGAGCAAGACGAATGGTCGGACGGTCCTTCCGATCTCGATGGCGGGGGAACGGTGGTGGTCGTACAGGCTTGGTGCGATTCCGAAAGCGGAGAAACTGAATTCCCTCGTGTCTTCATCGATGGAGAAGTTATCCCTGGAGCGGCCTATGCCACTTAGTCAGGCCCTTCACCTGACCTCCCTGTTGCTGGCATCAGCGTCCTTCATTGGACTCACGTTGGGAGCTGGTCTGCCGGAATGGCTGGCCGCACTGACCGGTGCGATGCTGATCGCGGTGCTCCTGCGAAACATGGGAATCAAGCCCGTCGAACAATTCACGACGCAGATGCCCGTGTCAGCCATTGGATGGAATCTGATCGTCCTTGGCGGCTTTGTAGGGTTTTGGATCGATCTCTTGTGGGTCTCCGGTGAGTTGCTTCCAGCTGGACTCCACTTCCTGATGATTCTGATGGTCATCAAGCTCTTCAATCTCCGACTCCGCCGCGACTATTTGCACCTCTACGCGATCAGTCTCGTCGCCATTCTCGCTTCGGGATCGCTCACGACGGAGCTCTGGTTCGTCCCGATCTTCTCGGTCTACCTGCTCGCGGGCGTGTGGACCCTGCTGCTGTTTCAGTTGACCAGGACGTCGGAGGTCAGCGACGATGCCGGAATGGCTCAACCCATCCGACAGGAGGGTTACAACGTGAGCGACCGGGTCTCGTCTCGTTTTTTTTGGATGGCGAATGGACTGGCCTTTGGGGCGTTCCTCATCACCGTGGTCATTTTCTTCACCATCCCGCGGGTCAGTGCGGGGATATATCAAAAGGGATTTGGGGAGAATATACGTACGTCAGGATTTTCCGATACGGTGAACTTAGGTTCCATCGGATCGATAAAGCGTGACCCCAGCATCGTTATGCGCGTTGAGCTGCCCAGGAGCACGCAACGCGATGTCAGGCCGTTGTATATCCGAGGGGTGTCCTTCGATCGCTATGATGGCAAAGTCTGGACGAATCAACTGAGCTATCGACGGAGTCTTCTCGAAGAGAGTCCTGGCACGTTTGCGTTTCGAAGGAAGCGAGTTGCCCCGCAGTCCGAGCCCGGTGAAGCAATGCAACAGAAAATCTTGCTTGAGCCACTGGATACTCCGGTATTGTTTGCCGCGCCGTTCATCGAACGAGTCAGCGGAGCATTCCCCAGTCTCTTCTTCGACGCCACCGGTGCCGTGTATTTGCCCTTCCCGAGTTCGTCCCGAATTGAATATACGGTCGTCTCCCGTTCCAATAGGCTGGTGCCTGCGGATCTTGGGCCCGAGCCAGGGCTCTATCCTGAATGGGTGGTCAGACAATACCTGCAGCTCCCTCGTCAGACAGACCGGATCAGCGCATTGGCAAGAGATGTGACGCGGGAGCAACACAATCCATATGAAAAGGCTGGCGCGATTCAAGCGTATTTAACCCAGAACTATCGGTACAGTCTGGATGCCCCGCTTGCCGAGCAGGATCAACCGCTCGAAGAATTCCTCTTCTCAAGAAAAACCGGCTACTGCGAACACTATGCCACCGCGATGGTCATGATGCTCCGGACCGTTGGGATTCCCGCTCGCCTGGTGACAGGGTTTTTGGCCACGGAATGGAACAGCTACGGAAGTTACTACGTTGTGAGGCAGCAGGATGCCCATGCGTGGGTCGAAGTGTATCTGCCTCATTCCGGCTGGATCAGGATGGATCCCACTCCCACCGCCGAGGACAGTCCGGGCATTGGAGGTACGGTATGGCAGGTGTTCGGGCCTATCATGGACAACCTCAGGCTCCAATGGAACCGATTGTTTGTCCAGTATAGCGCGGCGGACCAATTGGCCGTTGTTCAAGAATTGAAGGCTGAAGGGATGTCGGTTCGCAATAAGGCCTTGGATTCGATGAGCGCGCTGTTCGGCACTTTTATGGCGGTCCTGAGTGGGATCGTGACTCATGATGTGTCACAGATTCGGATTGGGCTCTTTGGAGAGATCATCGGCTTCGCCCTGATGAGTCTGGCTGTCCTCTTCTGGCTGGGGCGGAAGAGGCCATGGGCGGCCTGGAGTTTCTCGAGAAAGGACTACAGTAACGAGCTGGTTATCACACAACTCTATCGTCGTATGCACACCTACCTGTCTGGGCAAGGACTTTCAAGATCGATAGCGCTCACACCACTCGAGTTGGTCGAGATCACTCAGGTGCGGTGGAAGGAAGCCCATTCAGCGGTGGCCTCTATCACGGAACTCTATTGTCGGAGCCGATTTGGCCATCTTCCGGTCAATCAAGAGGATTTGAAACATGCGGAAGCCCACCTCCGTCGTCTCCTCGAATTAAGGAAGCCACCGGCCTGATGTCGTGAGACTGACCAGGTCTAGACCCCAATCAAATAGTTACCGCGCGCAAAGCCGAGAAAATGAAGAGTTGCGAGGCAGATATTGGAGCGGGAAAAGGGATTTGAACCCTCGACCCTCGCCTTGGCAAGGCGATGCTCTACCACTGAGCTATTCCCGCTCCCCAAAGATCAGGGGCGGAGTGTACTGACCTCTCAACTTACTGTCAAGCTACGATTCTTCCCACATCTGCAGTCGAGCAACGTTCCTTCCATCGTCACCTCAACGACATATGATACCAATTGGTAACATGATAAGTTCTGATTCTATTAATTAATAAAAACATCAATCTTAATATCAATTTACATCAAGTGATCGAATGTAAATTTCTAGACCATCTGCTTGATGACAACTGCTGTGATACGTAGACTACTCAAACGGTTGGCGAGGAATAGCTCGAGCATGGTCACTTGGTAAAACCAATAAATATCCATACTATTAATGAGTTATAAGTCAAAATTCTCAATTGAGGCAGGTCTGAGTGTAGATGGTTTGAATCTTGCGAATAGCCTTCTGCTGAGACGGTTGTGTCACGGGGGTATATGTATTGCCTGTCTTGTCAGTTCCCTGTTCGTGACGAACGCTCTGAAAGGGCTCTTGAATTAGGTAAGAAGGAAATCAACAAGAAGAAAAGCTTCGTTCAAGTTCACGTCATGTGAGGAGGTATTCACAATGTTTTTGTCACGTCGACAATTTTTAAAGGTCTCTGTCGGTACGGTTGCTGCTGCAGCCGTGGCGGACAAAGTCCTGGCCTTGACGGCGCTTCAGCCGGTAATCGAGGTCGGGAATCCATTGGGTGATTATCCGGATCGGTCATGGGAGCGTGTCTACCACGATCAGTATCGTTACGACTCGTCCTTTACCTGGGTCTGTTCTCCTAATGACACCCATGCCTGCCGTATTCGAGCCTTCGTGCGAAACGGAGTGGTGATGCGGGTCGAGCAAAATTATGATCACCAAACCTATGAAGATTTATACGGAAATCGA
>JAHBWQ010000230.1 GCA_019636915.1 Nitrospira sp.
TCCTTCGACTCTTGGCTACACTCTCGCGGACTTTCACGAGGCGAGCACGAGCGAACATTCGGGCACTCCCAATTTCTCTGGCGGAATGTTACTGTGCAAGGCGCGTCACACGAAACATAAATTTCTTTCATTCCTTACCCTCAAGGAGGTTTACGAATGGCAAAATCAATGACCAAGTCTCAGATCGCGGATTACCTCGCCGGGAAAGCTGGCATCACGAAAAAGGGAGCCGTGCAGATTCTCGATGATCTGGCAGCCTTGGCGTATCGTGAGGCCAAGAATGTCTTCACCGTCCCTGGGATCGGCAAACTCAAGCTGGCTAACCGAAAAGCGCGGATCGGGCGTAATCCTCAAACGGGCGAAGAGATCAAGATCCCCGCAAAGCGCGTGGTGAAATTCCGGGTAGCCAAGGCAGCCAAGGACGCGATTCTCGGCAAGAAATAACACGAACTCCTGTCCTGGCTTTGCTGCAGCGCTTGATCTACAACCAATCTGGTCATCCGCTGCAACTCGCCAAGTTTCATGAGGGGACCGAAACCCTGTGGGTTTCGGTCCCCTCGCCTTTTGAAGCCTCCTGCCCCTACAGATGCGTGGGGCCAAGGCCGCTCCCACCCATCCCGTCATGCCCGATGAGCCGGATGGCGTCTCCATCATGAACAAGCGAATCTTCACTCGCGATTCTCTTGTTGATGGTCACGAGCACTTTTTTCTCACGTAATAGCTGCAGAAGATGACGCAATCGAATACCCTGTCGCTGGATCACTTGTCGAACTGATAGCGCCTGATCAATTTCACAGGCGAGATCACATTCCCCGTCCGCGGTTTGGAGCTGTCCAGTCAGAACAATCGTCACCATTGCCCGGTACTCCCTCCTATGTCACTCAACAGCGCACCCTCTAGGACCCAACAGTTGACTCCCTTGGCATTGATACGGATAATGAAAGGATGCCTTCTCTCAATGTCGAACATCCTGGGATGCCTGAACTGCAGTTTGTCTTATTCGTGTCGGCTCTTTGCACAGCGGATCTGACAACCATCAACGCCTCTAAAGAGCTTCGGCAAACAATTTTCGATCGCTGTTGGAGGTTAATTCATACGGAGCCACCCCCAACCAGCCCTCAAGAACGTGTGCTTGATCTCCGTGGAGGTACTGAACTCACGCTTGAAGCCTGCGCATCCACAATCCGTTCCCTGCTCCAGGAAGCTCATATCTCCACCTTGGTCTGGGATCATCCTGTCAGTGCTCCTCGGATGAATAGCACACCCGAGGCACTACCTTTAATAGACCGATTTGAACGATTGTACCCTGATCCACCACAAAGCGTCGATCCTGCCGTGCGCCTTGACCCGAAGCAAAACCCTGAGCCGGAATAGGCGAGCTCATGCGTGTGACTCCTATCGACATCCCCGGCGTCCTTGTACTTGAGCCCGCCGTCCTGACGGATCATCGTGGTGTTTTTGCAGAAACCTATCACGAGGAGCGATACCGCGAGATGGGCATTACAGAACACTTCGTGCAGGATAACTATTCCCTGTCTGTTCGGAATACCCTACGAGGCCTTCATTTCCAGCACCCCAACGCTCAAGGAAAACTCGTTATGGCCCTGGCAGGCACGGTGTACGACGTTGTGCTCGATATCCGGAAAGGCTCACCGACGTTCGGCAGATGGTATGGAATGGCTTTATCCGGGTCAACCCTTCAGCAATTGTACATCCCCCCTGGATGCGCCCATGGCTTTTGCGTCACCAGCGACACCGCCTGCTTTCTCTACAAATGTACGGCTTATTATTCCCCCAAAGATGATCGCGGCATCCTCTGGAATGATCCAGCCTTAGGAATTTCCTGGCCGGTCACTCAACCGATCCTCTCCCCAAAGGACCAAAACCACCGTCCTCTTGCCGCTATGGAGGGAGAACTGCCATCCTATAATCATTCGGAAGACTGAGAATCCCATACTCACATATCCAGCTTCAGAACACCGACGAACGAGATCAACTCTCGCCAGTCCAATCACCACAGCAAGGTGGCCATGTCTCCTAGTGACAGCACCGCTCTCAGTGTGGTATCCATTGCTCCTTGGCTTTTGCGGTCACGTCCCCATCGTCTAGCCTGGCCTAGGACATTGCCCTTTCAAGGCAGTAACACGGGTTCAAATCCCGTTGGGGACACCAGACCTTTCAATGCAGACTAAGCCGTTGAAAAGCTTGCCAACAGCAGCTTCCCCTTCGAAGCAGCAGACCTTCTCGCCTCCTCCTACTTCACTCCACACCCGAATTGAATTCGGGAACAGCTTCTATAAGATTTCTCATTTCTCCGCTGTCCTCCACAGGTCCTCTGAGAAAAAAGGAAGATCCGCCGCCGGAGAAGAACACCAGTGGAGTCACGCGAGGGGATCAGCCCCGCGCTTGGGTCTTCCAAGTCAGATGCTCGACGTGGGGGCAACCGTACCCTGAGACCGGTTGCGATGTACATACCGGTCTTGACCAAATTTTCGTCCTAACTGGAATAACCCTTAGAATGTCGCCCGCTGCGTGATTGGATCTTATGGGGCATTCACATGACACACCTGCTTCTCACGTCAATGCGTCTAATTGTCGATAGCTTTCCATAGCTGCTTTCTATGAAGTTCCACACATCAAGAACATCGACAACGAATCGGACGTCCCAAGGGTCATCATGATGATTATTGAAAGTGTGTTGAAGGTCCCACTTAGCCGTCCAATACTGTCCTCCTAGTATCATGGACACTAATGAAATCAGCATCAATCTCGCCTTGTACCTTGAGAGGCTTGTAAAGATCTTTCATCGTGAAGAATAAGAGCTTTTCTCCGTCAGTGAAGTGGACAGCTTCATCACTCGATTTTGCCAGCCCAACTCGAGCAATCGTCTCACAGACTCTGCCCGTGTCGGCGCATCGTTTTGCTTACCATGCCACTTATTCAACCCGCGATAGCACTTCCTCATCAACTCGCATCTCAAACCGTTCGCTCATGGGACCAATTACGGTAAGGCCTGACCGGAGGCCTTAGCCAGAGGTTTTTGACCGCTTGTTCATGCTTTCAGTCGAAGCGCCAGGATTCCCCATGCTAACGGAGACTGAAGGACCAAGGGATAAGGAACGCTAGCTATTGCTGTTGCAGCTTGATACACTAGGGCTGTTTCATCGCGTCGGGCCTCGCATGAAACGAGCGAAAGACGGCCTATTACCGATGTTGTTCCTACCGAGACTGTGATCGGAAGTCTGACCTGAGCCCATTTACTCATTACTTTCTTGGGTCTCTCCTTCCTTTTGCGAAGTCCTCTCGCGTCATGGACAATGTCTTCATTACAGGAGGACCCCAACATGGGTTCGAAGCTTTACGTCGGTGGGTTGCCCTATGCGGCAACCGAGCAGCAATTGAATGAAACATTCGGGGCACATGGCACAGTGGCCTCGGTGAAGATCATTGCAGACAAGTTTACGGGACAGTCGCGTGGATTTGGTTTCGTGGAGATGTCCTCGGATGCTGAGGCGCAAGCCGCGATCACGGCGCTTCATGGCACGGAGATGGGTGGCCGCACGTTAACGGTCAATGAAGCGAAACCAATGGAGCGTTCTGGCGGAGGCGGTGGATTCGGTGGCGGCGGTGGCCGTGGTGGAAAGCGCGATCGCTGGTAACCGGCTCGCGCTGATCGAAACGCCAACAGAATCTCCGGCCCAGACCGCTCCGAATCTCCTCCTCGAGGGCAGTACGCGGCGCGGGCCGGAATTTCTCCAGAAAACGGAATGCTCAGATGAGCCAGAGACGATATTGAAAGGCTCACATTCCGATTGGGAACACCACCTGCTCCTGACAATAGGCCGTTGTGAGAAATCCATCTTGCCTACACCATTCTCAATCGAATGCTTGATTATTCTTGAGACACATGACCGCTGACTTCTCCTCCAGAACACTCGAATGACTTCCTCAGGGGTGCGCACGCCGGTACTGCAAATAAGGGTTCGTCTTCAACCCAATCACAGCTGAAGAAGTAAGGACTACAAATCCATTCCTCTCAGTCGACTCGTCAAAGATGGCCATGGCAAATGTCCTAGTCCATCTAGGGCGGAATGCATCTACCTGACGAGCTGATATTCACGTAGATAATATCACCCATTCCATTTCACAGAAACGACAGAGAGGTAGATGACGTTCAGGGCAGGCACCGCGGCAGGTGAGTAGAATGTCAACGCATTACTCCGTCCTGCAAGCTCTCGGGACTTCACGCCTTCCCTCGATGGGGATCCGCCGCACGGAACAACATAAGGTGAATCCCGAGATGCAGAGAACGCATCGAGGCACGCTGGGAACCGGTGATGAGTCATGACGAAGGGTGACGTCTCCATAGGAACCATTCCCTCTCATCAAACCAGTGAAAAGGCTCGAGGCAAGAGAACAACCCACTGATTAGGAGGTTAAGATGGCAATCATCAACGGAACATCCGGTAATAACGTCCTCATTGGTACATCCAATGCTGACGAGCTGAACGGATTTGGTGGGGATGACCAGCTCTTTGGCGGAAGGCACGATGACGTCCTCAATGGTGGCGATGGCAACGACAAGCTTGATGGCGGAAGTGGCAACGATATCCTGAACGGAGGCGCCGGGGATGATCTCATGGAAGGCGGAAACGGGGACGATCAACTGAACGGTGACACGGGGGTTGACACGTTGAACGGTGGCGACGGCTTCGATCAATTGAACGGGGGAGCCGGAGCTGACACCCTGAACGGCGGCGATGGGAGCGATACACTGGATGGAGGGCTCGATGCCGATGTCATGAACGGTGGAGACGGGAGCGACACGTATATTGTAGACAACGTAGGTGACGTTGCGAAGGAGTCCTTTGACGATGACCTGGGTGGGATGTTTGACAACGTGCAGGCCTCCGTCACCCATACGCTTGGCTTTGGGATCGAAAACCTCTCCCTGACCGGCTCTGCCGCTATTAATGGTACCGGCAACGCACGGAACAATTTCATCAGTGGTAATGACAACAACAACATACTCGCAGGGTTGGATGGCAACGATACCATCGCCGGCGGCGGCGGTACAGATCGGTTGAGCGGAGGGGCTGGTGACGACTTCCTCAATGGTGGAAGCGGAAACGATGTTTTGAACGGTGGGACTGGGGCCGATACCATGAACGGTGAGGATGGGAACGATATCTATATTGTGGACAACACGAACGATGTGGTGCAGGAGTTCTCATTTGATGATGCGCTTGGCGGACTGGATCTTGTTCGAGCATCCGTGACCTATACCCTGGGTAGCAGCATCGAGCTCCTCACTCTGACCGGCACCGCTGCAGTTAATGGCACAGGCAATGAGAAAAATAATGTCGTCACTGGGAATGGTTCTAGCAACGTACTCTCTGGTCTAGATGGCAATGACACCTTAAACGGCGGAGATGGCACTGATCAGCTCGAGGGCGGCAACGGAGATGACCTGTTGATCGGTGGAGCTGGGGCAGATGCTCTCATTGGTGGCTTGGGTGCCGATCGCTTCAAGTACAAATCAGTCACCGACAGCCTAGCTGGTGGTGGGAAAGATGCCATCATTAATTTTCACGCAGGCAGTGGGATCGGCGACCAGATTGACCTCGCCGATATCGATGCCAATGCTTTACTAGCTGGGAATCAAACCTTCACGTGGATTGGAGGGGGTGCTTTTACGGGAGCAGGCCAACTCCGATATGCCGGCGGGGTTGTACAGGGCAACACCGATACGGATTCAACTGCTGAATTTGAGATTCAACTATTGGGCGGCCCAGTGCTCTTCGTCAATCCGGCAGCTACCGGCACCGACATCCTCCTGTAAGTAGAACAACTTCACGCAGGGCGCCCTCTAGAGCGCCCTGCCGCTTTTTACACCAATAACACAAGCGCTCCTGAAGACTCCTTACGCTTCAAACGCGTGACTACACTTCTGGCAAAGAAATTTCGAGGCAATTGTCTCCTTCCATTCATCGAGCTTCTTACTATAGTTCTTTGTCTTCAACCGCCCATACCCCACCCACACCCCTAGAAAAGCCAGCGATGAAGCAAGTTCCCCAACAGCCATCTGGGATTCTGATCCTTGGGGAGGGCCCATGCTGAGCATGACTGCCGCATTTGCGGGAATACCCAGCAGAAACCCTTGGAGGTAGGCCCACGGCGCCCTCGGTGGGTGATAGGCCCTAGGAAGATCATTGAGAGCCTTGTTCGAGGTAGCCATTCGGAAGATATCCCCCACTCGTTGAACATTCTCTGCACTACAGCTTGGACAGATTCGCTCGGTAGACATCAACCCTCTCCTCTCTCCACAATTCAAAACCTCAACCCACACGTAACAGTCTAGTTCTGATCGACGACCCGATAACCTAGACTCATCAACTCCTTGCACCAAGAAACGACACGGCCCGGCACCCCCTCCGGAGTACCGGGCCGCATCCATACGACTCCTCACCCTACTTACTTAGTACACGCTCTTGGCGCCCTGCACCTGACTGGGGAACGGATCCAGGATGCTCTTCGGCGCGTTGTTCCAGATCACGTCCGCCAGATTCGACATCCGGCTCACGATCTGCGCCGCGACTCCGCCCGCCGCC
>JAHBWQ010000231.1 GCA_019636915.1 Nitrospira sp.
TTCTCGTGCGAGACCGCCATCGCCCGAATAACAAGGACTTCCTTGCCCGGCCACACAGACCGCCATTCCCGACTCCTGGTCCCATTCTCGGATCAGGTGATTGTCAGAGTCCGTCAGAAAGAGCCGCCCCTGGTGATCAATGGCAATTCCGGTCGGACGTGCAAGACTCGCTGATGATGCGTCCAACGCCGACTCATATCGATAGGGTCCACCATCCCCCGCGACGGTAACGAGCAGCCCTGTCGAGAGATGGAGACAGCGAACCCGACCATTGAAGGTATCAGCGATGTAGAGTTGGTCACCAGCGAGCGCCAAACCACTTGGACCCGCAAGGGCTGTCTCAACCCCAAGCTTCCCATCCCCATCGTAGATCGCTGCTCCGGTTCCGGCAACAGTCTGAATCACACCGGTCCTCAGATCGATCATCCGTACACGATGGTTGCTCTGATCAGCGATGTACAGCCGAGTATCGTCGTCACTCATGGCTAATGCCGCAGGTTCATTGAGCGCCGCCTGATGGGCAGGCCCCTCATCTCCTGAGAATCGAGCGTGACCAGTCCCAGCCAAGGTTGTGATGATACCCGTCACTGCATCCACCATCCGCACACGATGGTTCATGGTATCGGCAATGTACAGATTGCCGGTCCGATCAACCGCAACAGCCGTGGGGAAGTTGAGCTGAGCACGGATCGCGACCTCACCGTCTCCACCATATCGAGTCGATGTAGATGGCCCTTGGGTCCAATACCGGACGGTCCCGCTCAAGTCAGCTTGCTGAGTGTACGCACTCGTTCCCGGCACGTCACTCCCTTCAGCCAAGGGGTCTTCGTACTCAAGAGATGCCGCCGGTTCGGGTTGTACGACCGAAAGCCCATGCTCAACGACAGGTATACCGGCCACCGTCGAGATAAGACCAGTGGCACGCTCTATTTTTCGAATCACATGATTTTCTGAATCGGCCACATACACATTACCATGGGAATCGACCGTCACACCCTTGGGCTCATTCACACATGCGGATGCCGAAGGCCCACCATCGCCCGTGAAGCCTGGCTCACCGTTCCCGGCGAGCGTGCGGATCATCCATGTGGACAGAATGGCTGCCATAGCTTGAACAGTGATACCTAGCTCAGATTGCGAACGACGGCTTCGCCCATCTCTAGCGTACCGACGACCTTCGCACCCGGGCTCTGAATATCTTTCGTGCGATATCCAAGATCGAGCGTTTTGACGATGGCCTGCTCAATGGCTTCTGCCTCTTTATCGAGCTGAAAGGCGTACGACAGCATCATGGCGGCAGAGGCAATCGTCGCGATGGGATTGGCGATGTTCTTCCCGGCAATGTCCGGGGCACTCCCGTGAATCGGTTCAAAGAGGCCGACCTTGGCACCGATGCTGGCCGACGGTAACATCCCGATTGATCCGGTCAACATCGCCGCCTCATCGCTAAGAATATCACCGAACATGTTGTTACAGAGCAACACGTCAAACTGACGAGGGTTTCTCACCAATTGCATCGCGGCATTATCAACATAGATATGGCTGAGCTCCACGTCCGGATAGGAGGCATGGACGTCGATCACGACTTTCCGCCAAAGCTCCGAGGACTCTAAGACATTCGCTTTATCGACCGATGTCACTTTCTTACGCCGCTTTCGTGCCGCCTCGAATGCGACTTTAGCAATTCGTCGCACTTCTTCCGTCGTATAGACTTCCGTATTGACTCCCCGCTCATCCCCATTCGGTAACTTCTCGATCCCTTTCGGTTTGCCGAAATAGATGCCGCCGGTCAGCTCACGGATCACGAGGATATCGATCCCCTCGACTACCTCGCGCTTCAACGTAGAAGCATCCACGAGGGTCGAGTAGAGTTTAGCCGGCCGCAAGTTGGCATAGAGTCCGAGGGCCTCTCGGATTCCGAGCAGCGCGCGTTCAGGGCGAAGGCTGTACTCCAGCCCTTCCCACCTGGGCCCGCCGACGGCCCCCAAGAGGACCGCATCACTCTGCTTGGCCAGGGCCAATGTATCCTTCGGCAGGGGAACACCAAGCTTGTCAATCGCCTGCCCGCCGATATCACCAGGAACAAACTCGAATGCATGTCCGAATTTCTCAGCGATCACCTTCAATACCTTGACGGCTTCAGGGACGATTTCTCGCCCGACCCCGTCTCCAGCCAACACTGCAATCTTTGCCTTCACTGCTACTCCTTTCGAGCCCGTGCTTGGCTCATGGCCTACTCCAGTATCGTTTCGTCTTCCATCCGCCAGGCCGGATCAACAAAACATAAAAACTCAATGTCGGTGTCTCCGGTATTGTCGAGAAACTGTTGCCCGCCTGGCGGCACATAGATCGTCGTTCCCGGCTCAACCTGTGTCACTTGATCGTTAACCGTCAATCGGCCCATCCCGGAAATGAAGTAATAGACTTCAGACGAGACCAAGGCATGTCGTTTCGAGCAGTGACCGGGCGGCAAGGTTCCGTGGGCGAGGCTATAGTTCAGCGACAACTGATGTTTGGCAGGATGAAAAATCTCCCGCAAACGGGTCTCGTCCCCGGCTAGAAACTCGGGGCGATCCGCTAGGGTCACCTTGAACAAGGACAAGCTCCCTCGATCGAATCAACAGCACTTCAAGAAAAATAAACTGTACCGTGGAGCTCCGCGTCAAATCAAGTTCACCTTCTGCTCACCTTGTGCTTGCCTTGCCGCCAAATAGGACAACTTATTCAGCGCACTGATATAGGCTCGAGCGGATGCCGTGATGATATCAGTATCGGCCCCATGCCCTGACACCGTCCGTCCGTCTTCCTCGACCCGCACGGAGACTTCCCCCTGAGCATCGGTCCCGCCGGTGATGGCTTTGACGACGTACATCAATAATTGGCTCTTGGTCTGCGTCAGGGTTGCAATGGTTCGATACACGGCATCCACCGGTCCATCACCGGTCCCGGTTTGTGAGACAGGCTTACCATCGATCTCCAGTTCAACCGTGGCCGTTGGGACTCGATCTGTTCCACTGGTCACATGAAGCGACCTTAAGACGAGACGCTCAGCCATCTTTGAGAGCTCTTCCGAGACGATGACTTCGAGATCTTCCTCAAAAATCTCTTTTTTGTGGTCGGCAAGTTTTTTAAACCGTTCGAAGGCATGATTCACTTCCGCCTCACCGAGCTTGTACCCCAACTCTTCCAACCGCTGCCGAAAGGCATGCCGCCCGGACAACTTGCCCATAACCATCTGGCTCTCGACCAAACCGATCGATTCCGGACGCATGATTTCGTAGGTCGCCTTTTCCTTCAGCAAGCCGTCTTGATGGATACCCGAGGTGTGGGCAAAGGCATTAGCCCCCACGATCGCCTTATTGGGTTGCACCACCATGCCGGTAATCTTGCTCACCAAACGACTGGTCTTCGCAATCTCCTCTGTCCGAATCCCGGTATCGGCATGGTAAAAATCTTTCCTCGTTCGGAGTCCCATCACGATCTCCTCTAACGAAGTATTCCCCGCACGCTCACCGATACCGTTGATCGTACATTCAACTTGTCCGGCCCCGTTCATAATGGCCGCCAAGCTGTTCGACACCGCAACCCCCAGATCATTGTGGCAATGGACGGAAATCACGGCTTGCTTGGCATTGGGAACCTTGTCGCAAATTCCTTTAATCAGTGCGCCGAATTCTTGTGGAACCGCATAGCCCACCGTGTCAGGGATGTTCACAGTCCCGGCTCCCGCAGCAATCACAGCCTCGATCACTTCGTAGAGAAACGACGGGTCGGACCGGCTCGCATCCATGGGAGAGAATTCAACATCCTCGACATACCCGCGCGCGCGCTGAACCATCTCAACCGCCCGCTGCTTGGCCTGTTCCCGCGTCATCCGAAATTGGTGTTTGAGATGAATATCGGACGTCGATAAAAACGTATGGATACGGACCCTTGGTGCACCCTTTAAGGCTTCCCATGCCCGATCAATGTCTTCAGGACGAGCCCTCGCCAGGCTGCAGATCGTCGGCCCCTCCACCTCCTGTGCAATCCGTCGCACCGCGTCGAAATCTCCTGGCGAACTATACGCAAATCCCGCCTCAATAATATCGACCCCAAGCCGTGCCAGTTGTTTCGCCACCATGACCTTTTCTTCCACATTCATGCTGGCCCCAGGCGATTGCTCGCCGTCCCGCAACGTCGTGTCAAAAATTCTGATCATGCGTGCCATGTCCGACCTCCAATACAAGCCGCTCAAAAAGTCCTTCCGGCAAGGCCGCAAGGAGCGAGAACCCCGAGGCGTACGAATTGGTACGTTGAGGAGTTCGAACGACTGAGAACACAGAATGAAGACTTTTTCAGCGGCTTGAAAATAGAAAAGCCCTCATCCCATAAGACCCAGGGACGAAGGCTTGAAGCACTCCGTGGTACCACCCTGATTCAGCCTGAGGAATTTCTGATCCTCAGACCCTTCTTTCTGCCCCTTACGGAGGCAAGACGGAGTCTCTTACTTCCTGTTCGGAGACCCAGCTCAAAGGCGAGTTCAGCGACATCCAGGCTGGTTTGCACCATCCACCAGCTCTCTCCAGAGCGTGTTCCACCCTGTATCTAGACTGTTCGCCTACTACTCCTCATCCTAGCCGTTCACACCCCTCTTGATTTCTCCTTCTATTACTACGGGTTCGATTCAACCGGTGGCAGATCAACTTTTCCGACACTTCGTTTCCCAGAGGCCGGAACGAGCAGCCCTGCAATCTTTTCGACCGGTCCCATCAGTGCATAGCCGGCGAACACAACGAACAACATGACCGCCGGCCAGGCTGCGACCATCATCAGCGCAAGAATACCCCAGACCAGGTAGGTGATCTGACGATGTCCTTTGAACTTCAAATCCTTAAAGCTGCGATACTTGATCGTGCTGACCATGAGAAACGACAGCCCTAACGTCATGAGCAAGACCACAATCGACCGCACATCGGTTCCCATCTTCATGATGTAATGATCCAGGACGACCAAGGACGCCACAACCCCTGCCGCAGCGGGAATGGCTAAACCGGTAAAGTATTTCCCGTCCGACACAGCCACAGTGGAATTGAACCTCGCCAGTCGGACAGCTCCCATCGCCACATAGGCAAACATCACGGCAATACCGAACGTCCCATGCCCGTTTAACGCCCAGGAATAGATCAAGATCCCTGGAGCCACACCAAACGATACCACATCAGAAAGCGAATCATACTCCAACCCGAACTGGCTCGTGCTGTTGGTCAACCGGGCCGACTTCCCATCCAGAACATCAAAGATCATGGCGACCAGCACTGCAATCGCGGCTTCCAGATAGTTGGCATTGAAGACCGACAGGATGGCAAACACCCCACAAAACAAGTTGCCCGTCGTGAAGAGGTTCGGGATCAGGTGCATCGCAGCCTTCCTCCGCTTCCCTCCTTTTCCAAACGAACTTCTGAAGCTCGCAGTTTTCATGGCAACTCTCCTAGGATGGTTTCTCCACCCTTCACCCGTTGCCCCACTGCCACCCGCAGTGTGGTGCCGACGGGAAGAAAGGTATCCATGCGCGACCCGAAACGAATCAGGCCATATCGTTCACCCCGAACGGCTCGATCATGTGGTGAAATCCAACACACGATGCGCCGAGCAATCAGCCCGGCCACTTGCACGCACAAGACTTTAATTCCCTCGTCTGTCTTGATCATCAGTGCATTCTGTTCGTTCATGAATGTGGCTTCCGGCTTACTCGCCACCATGAACAGCCCAGGCTGATACTGCACATTTTCAACCATCCCGTCGCAGGGCAATCGATTGATATGGACGTCGAATACATTCAAAAAGATCGTCACCCGGATGCTGCGCTCTTTTAGATACCTCGGTTCAAACTCTTCCTCGACAGCAATGATTTTGCCATCGCCTGGAGCCACGATGAGGTTCGGACCTTGCGGGATGACTCTGGTTGGGTTCCTGAAAAACCACGCTGAAAACAGCGTCGCAATGCCACTGAAGAACGCGACGAAAGACCACCCCACCAATCCCGTCAACAGTGTAACGCCAGCAGGAACCGCAATGAAGGGAATTCCCTCTTTCGCAAATGGGATACCGACTGCACGATCCGCCATGGAGCCGCCTCAGTTCTTCGTCTTATCGACCAGCTGATCTTTTTTGAGCCACGGCATCATTCCCCGCAACTTGTCCCCGACTGCTTCGATAGGATGCGCCTCCCCTTTCGCGAGCAAGGCATGATAGACCGGCCGATTGGCTTGGTTCTCAAGCACCCATTCCTTAGCGAACCGCCCGGTCTGAATCTCGTCGAGAATCTTTTTCATCTCCTGTTTGGTTTGTTCGGTCACCACGCGTGGGCCGCGGGTCACATCGCCGTACTTCGCCGTCGTACTGATGGAGTAGCGCATATTGGCAATACCCCCCTGATAAATCAGATCGACGATGAGTTTCACCTCGTGCAAGCACTCAAAGTAGGCCATCTCTGGTGAGTACCCCGCTTCAACCAGCGTCTCGTAGCCCGCTTGAAT
>JAHBWQ010000232.1 GCA_019636915.1 Nitrospira sp.
CTTTACGAACTTTAAATTTGTCCCGGGGTACCGGCAGGGACAAGCTCCCTACCGCGTATGGACGGCATCACGGGTATGGATCCCAACTGGATACTTCAACGGAGCGGCGACTCAATGTGCCCCTACTGCTCCCGGTGTGGTCTGTAAGGATGACGTCGCTGTCATCGAATTGGCTCCTCAGACGAATCCCACCTATCCTGGCACTTGTACTGGGTGGTATGGCTACAGGTGGAACCAGTGGGGAGTCACTAATCGGGGCCTCACGCAAGTGACTCAACTCGGCTACCCCGTCGCACTTGATGGGGGACTCTTGATGCAGAGAACTGACTCACAGGGGTTTGTCGCATCGGCCACACTCATGAGCAATACGATCATTGGGTCACTGATGACAGGCGGATCAAGCGGTGGACCATGGCTCAACAATTTTGGGATTCTGCCGGTAGGCAGCGAGACAGTAGGCATCTATGCCACTCCCAACATCGTGGTAGGAGTGACCAGTTGGGCCTACACTGATATCACGATCAAGCAGCAGGGAGCTAGTCCGTTCACGAGCTCGAATATCGTGACCTTAGTCAACAACGCCTGTGCCGGTTCCGACCCACGTTGTTCATGAGGGACAGACTACCGAGCGATGAGGACAGCCGGACGGGCAACTGTTCCGGTTACTCCCAACGACAGCGCATCCGAAGAGACGGGGGGTTCCCACAGCAAATCAGGGAACCGCGTCTTTTCGACGAGGATGACGTCATTGAGAGGTAAAACGAAAACGGCCCGCCTGAGGAGGCGGGCCGTTACTGCAGAAGACCTCTTTCAACTAGTTTACGCCACCCTCACTTCAATGGCCTTTGATTTGGCTTGCTCCGACTTCGCCAGATGGAGGTTCAGCACCCCATCCTTAAACTTGGCTTCCGCGTTCTTCTCTTCAACGGCAAGCAATCGCGTCAGCACAGGGGCACACTCTCTACAATAGGATGTCGGTACCCATCCCTCCAATAGAGAGCGCCGGAGCACCGACGAGCTGAATCTCGATTTCGACCGTTGCCAGATTCGCATCCGTGTTGCCCTGCAGGCCCCCCCCGGCATACCGGAGCTGTCCAGCCGCCGTAAATGTTGCGCCACCGATGTAGGTAAAGGCCTGGTTGCCGATGGCGAGCAAAGTGGTATTGGCATCGATATCGCGCAGATCGATCTGGTCGCCCGCGAGCGTGCCGTTGCCTATAAACCCGGTGATGACATCCCTACCTGCACCGCCTGGACTATCGCCGACCGTATTGTAATCAAAAAGATCGTTCCCCACACCGCCGTTCAGCAAGTCTCTGCCGAGCCCTCCGATCAGCGTATCGTTCCCGCTACCACCATTGAGTGTATCATTGCCCGCCAAGCCGGAAAGCACGTTGTTGGCGGCATCGCCTACAAGGCTATCGTTGAAGTTTGAGCCAATAAGGTTCTCTATCGTCCCGAGCACGAGCGTATCGATGC
Organism: Nitrospira sp.; assembly: GCA_019636915.1. GTDB lineage: Bacteria > Nitrospirota > Nitrospiria > Nitrospirales > Nitrospiraceae > Nitrospira_D. Next base: position 1,480 of record JAHBWQ010000232.1, read on the forward strand.
CGGCTGCCCCTGTGTTCTGCGCCGCTCCGTTATTAAGGTTGACCACGACGCCAGCCGTCGCCGTACTGTACGAAGCAGTGTCCTGCCCAGTCCCACCGTTGAGAGTGTCGTCGCCAAGGCCACCGCTGAGTGTGTCATTGCCGCCGCCGCCATTGAGCCAGTCATTTCCTTCCTGGCCGGAAAGTGTGTTGTTTGCGCGGTTGCCGATGATGATGTTGTTATTCCCATTACCTGTGCCATTGATCGCGGCGGCTCCGGTAAGGGTAAGATTTTCGATAAACAGACCTAGCGTATAGGTGATACTGCTTTCAACCGTGTCCGTGCCCCCGCTGGCAAAAAACGGGAGCAGCTGGTTCGGATCATTGACGACATCCCCAGCATTGTCCACTACATACGTGTCGTTGCCGAACCCACCTTTCATCGTGTCGGCACCGGCTCCCCCGTCTAGGCGGTCATTGCCATTGCCGCCATTCAGCGTATCGTTGCCACCCACCCCCTTGAGGGTATCATTGCCATCCAGACCCGAGAGGACGTTGGTGGCGTCATTGCCGGTGATAATATTGCTAAGCAGATTGCCCGTACCGTTAATAGGGATGGGAGCAGATTCAAAGGGAGCCACCAGAGTGAGGTCGTCCAATCCGACACCGAGGATTGTGCTCATAGTCGACACTACTAGGTCTTGCCCGCCGATCGCTGGATCTTCATGATCTTCCACCAACTGGTCTAACCAGTCGCTGTTCCAATTCAAATAGGTATCGTTCCCATCACCTCCGTACAGGATGTCTTGACCAAATCCGCCGTCCAAGCGGTCGTTGCCGCTGCCGCCTATGATCCTGTCGTTGCCCCCGCGGCCATCAATTATATCGTTACCATTCAGACCCGAGAGGACGTTTGTGGCGTCATTGCCGGTAATATTATTGTTCTTTGCGTTGCCTGTGCCATTAATCGCGGCCGTGCCTATCAAGGTCAGATGCTCAATGGTCGTACCCAGTGTGTAGGTGACGCTGCTCCTGACCGTATCTATTCCCCCGCCGGCACCAATGTGTGCGTCTTGATCGATGACGACATCTCCAACCTGGTTGACCACGTAGGTGTCGTCACCAAACCCGCCATCCATGATGTCGTTCCCTATTCCACCATCTAGGAGGTCGTTGCCATCCAGACCGATGAGGGTGTCATTCCCTGCCAGGCCCGATATGGTATCGTTTCCGGTAGTTCCCAAAAGGATGTCATTAAAAGGTGTACCATTAACAATTGCCATCAGCGTCTCCTTTCGATCTGTGTTGTGGTTAAGTGTTTATCCCAAAACGGGTCAACCTCATTCGCGATGTGTCCATCGGACTGACACTCGAACGCCAGATGGTACATCAATGCCCAATTCACGGAGTGTTTCATGAGAGTTACAAACTAATACTGATCCGCGTTCATACCACCACGGACACACCAGACAAAAAAGGAGTTGGCCACCTTATCGACGGCGCCCAGCTGGCCATTGACGAAGGTCACGACCCACGCCAAGGTCGGACGATCGCTGTACGTTGTAGCCGTCCAATAGATACCCGACGGGACGACGGTAAACGGATGGTTTGTCGGTAAGGCCGGATTCAAGTTGACCGCATCCACTAGACTGGTCAGCTCCACCACCGAGGGCAGCCGCCAGCCCTTCCTGCCTCCCACAAACTTGTTGAGACAAGAGCCAAAGTGATCGCGCGCGCTTTGCCATGTGCGGATGGTGCTGCTATCCGGCGCCTGTTCCCATACCAGCCCCGTCTCATTATCCCGCACCGCAGCGTTGGCAAAGTCTGCCAAAAGCGTGAACCGAGTGGTTCCTGTGATAACCTTATCCCAATTCTGCGCCAGGCCGACATGTGGATCATCTTTTGCTGGTGCTGCTGCGAAAGCCTGGTTACTATTGTTCGCCAAGGTCATGCCACCAATTAAGATCGCCAACGAGATACTCATTCCCAATCGAACGGTTGTGTTGCGCACGGTGCATCCCTCCTTGATTGAATTCTTGGTTAGATGACCAATCCCCGATCCAGCAGGAAAATCTAGAATCCTTCCCCGCGAGAGGACTTGTGCCACGAGGAAGGGTACAGATTGGTTACAGATAAGGCAGTTGTAATTATTGTTGGGGGGAGTGATAGACGAGACAATCGTCGTTTTCCTACCGAGAAGATGTGGACTTACGGTCATTTTTGAGGTTGTTTCCCTGTAACCCTTGCGCTAAGATCCTCCGCCGACACAGTCACATGTCCTTCGGGGTAGAGATGCCGGGATCTCGAAGAGCTTCACCGCAGTTCTTCTATGGGAAACTGGCTGCCCCTGTGTTGCCAAATATCCTGAAACGACCCCGCCTGCTGCGCCAGCTCGACCAGGCCCGTGCAAAGCCGATTATCTGGTTGATGGGGCCGCCGGGCGCGGGCAAGACGACGCTCGTCGCCAGCTACCTGCAACTCCGGAAACTCCCCAGCCTTTGGTATCAACTCGACGAGGGCGATGCCGACATCGGCAGCTTCTTTCACTACCTTGGTCTTGCCGTCAAACGAGCCGCTCCGCGATACCGACGCCCGCTGCCCCATCTCACCCCGGAATATCGCGCGTCCCTCATGACCTTCACCAGGCGCTTCTTCGACGAGCTGTTCTCACGGCTGAAGCCCCCATTTGTGTTAGTCTTCGATCACTACCATGAGGTTCCTATAGAATCACAACTGCATGACGTGCTGTCGGTTGCCCTCGATACAGTCCCAGACGGCATCACATGGATATTTATCAGCCGAGCGCACCCTCCCACCGCAGTTGCCCGGCTGCAGGCCCGGCAGGTACTCCATGTATTTGAACCTGATGCGCTACGGCTTACACCTGAAGAAGCCACCCAGTTAGTCAGGCTTCAGACTCAATCCCAACGAGACCAACCTTCCGCTGAGCTGATCGAGCGAATCCATGCCAAGACCGGCGGATGGGTGGCAGGCTTGATCCTCATGCTGAAGAGCGATCGGATGGACGAGCTTGCGAATAGCGTCCGGGAAGTCGAGACGCCGGAAATCATCTTTGATTATTTGGCTCGAGAAGCGATGAGAGGTATCCCTCAGGAAATCCAAGATTTCCTGTTCAAGACGGCTTCGCTGCCGACCATGACGGCCGCTGTAGCGGGACGGTTGACCGGTCTGCCGACTGCTGAGCGAATTCTTAAGCAACTGTATGAGGCGCGGCAGTTTACCGAACGCCGGCTTCAAGACGACCGAGTGCTGTATCAATACCATCCCCTCTTCCGCCAATTCCTCCTCCGACAGGCTCGTGAAACGTTCAACCCTGAACAGCTCAAAAGCTTGCAGTGTACGGCCGCGCTCTTGTTGGAAGAAACCGGCCAGATCGAGTCGGCCATGGAGTTGCTTCAGATAGCCGGGGACACGGGTAACCTGTTGCGCGTTCTGCTCCAGAACGCACCGGAACTCTTCCAGCAAGGGCGCAGCCAAACACTCACTCGATGGTTGAGCACAATTCCCTCACCGCTGCTCGAACAGATGCCGTGGGCGTTGTTTTGGCTGGGGGCCTGCACTAGCCTGGTCAACCATTATCACGGGCAGCAGTTGTTAGAACGTGCGTTTGCGGGCTTTGAAGCACAAGGGGATCAGGTGGGCATGCTCTCGGCGGGCTGTGCGATCGTGGAATCGATCATGGTCGGTTGGGCGAATATGGCGCAGTTGGGAACCTGGGTCGATCGCTTACAAGGTATCCTATCCGATGGTTTTCGCATTCCTTCTCCTGAACTCGAAGCTCGGATCACCTTTGCCACGTTTATGGCAGAAATGTGGAGACGACCGAAAGCAGCCTCGATGCTCAGGCTCATGGGCCGAGTCGAGACTCTTCTCCAGAGGAGTACAGAGCCCATTCAACGGATGCTCGTAGGCTGCTTCCTGGTTTCGTACAAGGCGTGGCTTGGACATTTCGATGAGGTGACTCATCTTCTCGCTCTCCTCCGTAAACCAATTCCAGTGGCTCAGCTCCCCCCTTTGGCTATTATGTGGTTTAAGGCTGCGGAATCAACGCATGCGTTTTTGACAGCCGACCACGATCATTGTCTGGAAGAAATGGAGCAGGGCTGGTATATCGCCACGCATTATGGATTAGAGGCGTGGAGCTTCTCACTGCTGGCAAATGGCACCTATGGCGCTCTGCTGACAAACGATCTTGATGCTGCGCAGGGGTATCTCGACAAGCTGCGACTTCTGCCTGATCATCTGGGACTGTGTAACCATATTGCAGGGTGGATGGCATTTGTGAAAGGGGATATCTACGAAGCACGCAGACAGGCGGAGAGTGCCTTGAAGCATGTGTTGGAGTCGCTGGAAGGCTCCTCCTTCCCGGAAGCGCTTAACAGATTTGCTCTGGCACAGGTGCTATACGAACAGAGAAATCGTGATGAGGCAGAACACCATCTTGCGCGGGCAAGACAAGTCAGTGAAGAAATGAACAGCTCCTTGCTGGAGTACATGTGTTCGTTGCTCCAAGCTTCTCTCGCGTTCGGGCAGGCGCAGGAGGAGAATGGACTACAATTTCTTAGACACGCCATGGTGCTTGGCCGTACCCGAGGTTTTGTCAATTTTCCATGGTGGAGCCCGTCGCTGATGGCGCGTCTCTGTGCGAAAGCCTTGGAGGCGGGGATCGAGGCGGAGTATGTGCAGTACCTCATCAAGAAGCGTCGGCTCTGTCCCGATCCCCTACCCGTGGAAGTGGCGGATTGGCCATGGGCCGTAAAGATTTATACGCTCGGGCACTTCAACCTCGTCGTTGATGGCAAACCAGTCCGGTTCTCGCGAAAAGCGCAGCAGCGGCCCCTGGACCTGCTCCAAGCTCTCATTGCCTTCGGAGGGCAGGAGGTTGCCGAGGGGACCTTAACGGACGCACTTTGGCCGGATGCTGAAGGAGATGCGGCTCATGAGGCGTTTAGCGTCACGTTGCATCGATTACGGAAGCTGATCGGGACGAAGTTCCTTGAACTGAAGG
>JAHBWQ010000233.1 GCA_019636915.1 Nitrospira sp.
TTTCTCCCGTCATCGCCGTGTCGCTTCGTACGGCTCTGTTCTCGTAAGCGGAAGCCAATGCAGTGGCCATAGTGATGCCGGCTGACGGACCATCCTTTGGAATCGCTCCGGACGGCACATGGATATGGATACCGTTCCGCTTAAAACGCGAAATGTCCAATCCCATGCTCTCGGCATGCGACCAGAGGTAACTCCTCGCTGCCCGCGCGGATTCTTGCATGACGTCGCCTAATTGTCCGGTGAGGGTCAGATCATGGCCACCGGGCAGAAGAGTTGTTTCGATATAGAGCACATCTCCTCCGGTCGGTGTCCAGGCGAGGCCTGTTGCGACGCCGGGAGGTAAATGCTTCCTCGCCTCTTCCGGCATAAACCGTTCGGAGCCCAGCCACTGGTCAAGCATGTCGGTCTGTATAGCGACGGGCTGGCGCTCATGACCGTCCGGGAGATCAGCGAATGTTAAGGCGACTTTTCTGGTCAGCCGTCCCAGCATTTGCTCGAGCTGTCGCACCCCGGCTTCTCGTGTGTAGCGCGAGATCACAAGATTCAGTACTTCATTCGTGAGCATCACCTGGCTTTCCTGAATGCCTGCTTCCTTCAGCCGCCTGGGCCAGAGGTAACGGCGAGCGATTTCGGCTTTCTCTCGCTCGCTATACCCTTGAAGGCGAATCACTTCCATCCGATCCAACAGGGGTTGGCTGATAGTGTCGAGCGTGTTGGCCGTGGTGATGAAAAACACCTTCGACAGGTCGAAGGGAAGATCCAAGTAGTGATCACGGAACGTATGATTCTGTGCCGGGTCCAGAACTTCGAGCAGCGCCGCCGCAGGGTCGCCTCGGAAATCGCGTCCCATCTTGTCGACCTCATCGAGCATCAAGACCGGATTGTTGACCCCTGCCCGACGGATTGCCTGAATAATACGGCCAGGCAGCGAGCCGACATAGGTACGGCGATGGCCTCGTAGTTCAGCCTCGTCATGAACGCCGCCCAGACTGAATCGCTCGAAGGTTCGGCTCATGGCCCTTGCAATCGATTGGCCGAGGCTGGTCTTGCCGACGCCAGGAGGTCCGACCAGACAGAGGATCGGGGCCTTGGCCTTTGGGTTGAGCTTCAAGACCGCCAAATGTTCGACGATCCGTTCTTTGACTTCCTTGATGCCATAGTGATCTTCCTCAAGCACCTCGCGGACGGTGGAGAGATTAAGGTGCTCTTCAGACGATTTCCGCCAGGGAAGTTCAAGGACCAGCTCAAGGTAGGTTCGAAGTACCTGATGATCCGGTGATGTCGGCGGTACTTTGCCTAATCGGGTGATTTCTCGCTCGACTTCTTTTCGGATGTGATCGGGGAGGTCTGCCTCAGCGATTTGTCGCTTCAGACGAGCCACTTCGTTCTCATCGCTCTCGCCTTCACCCAGTTCTTCTTGGATGGCTTTCAATTGTTCGCGCAAGATGTACTCGCGCTGGTTTTTCCCGATTTTCGTCTGTGCATCTCGGGTGATCTTTTCTCGAAGTTGCAAGATTTGGATTTCTTTCGACAGGGCGGCGTAGAGGCTGCGCAGCAGGTCGAGGGTCGACGCACACTCGAGCAAGCGCTGTTCTTCCACTACGTTGAGATTCACTAACGAGGCAATACGATAGGCCAGCGCGACGGAGTCTTCTTCGTTACTCAACACCGCACCGACTTCTTGAATGGCAGGAGCCTGAATCAGTCTGGGTAGTTCGGAAACGAGTTCTTGAATGGCTCGGTGTAGGGCTTGCACTTCCGGTCCATCGTCCGACGGGCGACCAAGAGGTCGAACGCGCACGGTGGAGTAAGGAGCCGACTGTTCCTCTTTCAGCAGGACGACACGATCCAGGCCCTGGACGAGGGCATGGATGGCTCCCTCTGACGCTTGTCCGATTTGCTTGATGGTGGCTTTCGTTCCGATGGAGTACAGATCAGCCAGGCGAGGTTCCTCGGTTTGAGGATCTCGTTGAGCCACCACGACGATCGTCTTTTCTTCCGTTTTCATCGCAGCATTGACGGCAGCGACGGATCGTTCGCGCCCAATCGTCAGCGGCATCATGACTCCCGGAAATAGAACCGTGCGTTTGACGGGGAGTATCGGCAGTATCGACAAAATATTCTCTTCCATGAGTAACCATCCTTGCTGAACGTTCAGCGCATTATAACAACCCAATAGGTTGCTCTGTACAGAAGTCAAGGGGGTAAACGTGCAATGGGTGATAACTCGTCGAAAGATAAGGTCTTTGACCTACTGCTTGGACTGTGGTCCAGAAGTCTATTGGTCTAGACCCATACGTGCCGAGGCATTTGTTGTCTGTAGTAATGAGCAATTGTTGCTGCGACCGAAGAGCTGTACCGACGTGCAAAGCGTTGGTGATTGTGTTATCCATGCCAATCCGTGTGGTTGTGTGATCAACGTGTCGTCCTTGGTCGATCCGATTCGGAAATGCATCGGCTATGAACTATTGCAGTCACTGTGGCGCAACCGTCACACACAAAGTTCCGGTGGGTGATAACCTTCCCAGACATGTGTGTGACCAGTGCGAGCGCATTCATTATCACAATCCTAAGATTGTGGCGGGCTGTATTCCAGAATGGGAAGGTCAAGTCCTCCTCTGTCGTCGTGCAATCGAGCCACGGCTTGGACTCTGGACGTTCCCAGCGGGCTTTATGGAGTTGGGCGAAAGCACTGAAGAGGCAGCGGTGCGTGAGACGATGGAAGAGGCGCAGGCTGATGTCACGATCACTGGACTCTATGCGGTGCTCAGTCTACCTCATATCGGACAGGTCTACCTCGTGTTTCGTGGACGAATGAAGGCACCGACTTTCATGGCTGGACCGGAAAGTTTGGACGTCAGACTGTTTCCCCTCTCTATCATCCCTTGGGAGACGATGGCCTTCCCAGTAGTCAGCGAAGCCCTCAGGCGCTATGTTGCCGATGCGAAGAACGGGGAGTTCCCCGTCCACCTTGTCAGCCTGCCGGATCGGCCTGCGTTTGATTAGATTACTGAGAACCTCGTAGCTTTTCTGCTCACTGGGATACAACAGTCCCACCTTTTCACCGGTTATTCTCAGTCTGCAAACAGTCACGATCGGTAGTCAGATGGCATAACCTGAGGGGCGTGAGGATGGATTGATTCGCGCTTCTTCGGGAGAGGGATGTGCAACCAGATGGGGGATGTCCATCATGCATATCCAAAGCCGAACTCAATCTTGTAAACGGGAGGTCTTGGCTGACAAGAAACTTCGGCAAGCTATCAGTGTGGAGACGGTGCTGGCGAGGGGTGTGCCAGAGAGCACTGGTCACTTCTTCGGCAGCTCGCCTTTCGGCACGATGAGGGCCTGTCCCGCTGTGATCGAGAGCTGCTCGACCATTTTTTTGAGGCGTTCGTGTTCGGGGGCTTCTATTGCTAGAAATTCAACTCCAATACCTTGCGCTCCGGACCATCGAACGGTTGCCTTACTGACATGGATCGGGGTGGCATCTGCCTCAACTTGGAGGAACACTTCTACCTGCATGCCGGTGAAAGGACGAAGGGTGCTTTCAAGCCGACAGCCTTTGAGGGAAAGATCTTTCACTAAGGCATTGTACCTCAACTTATCCTGCTGTACCAGGGTACTGGGGGCTGAAACCGGGAATCGCGGAAACTTCCGAACAACCATCTAATATTCCTTTGAGCGGTCGCGTCGTCTGCTAATAAACGGCCTCGAGGAGTGTGCTGGGACCATTACTTGGGCGGATGGAAATCAGTTTGATCGTGTTCCATAGAGCAGGCTATGTGGTGAAGGCGATCTTGTCAATGAAAAGCCCGATCTAAACAGCAGTGCACCAGTGGGGCCTCCGGAGATTTTTCCGGTGCTGTTGGCCCCTGACGTCACCAGCGGTAGCCCCAATAATCGAAATGCCGGTGCCCCCAATATGGGCGGTAATAAGGTGAGGCATAGAACCCGGCGTTTCCAAAATAGAGGCCTAATCCGAGTCCAAGCCCAAGGGCCGGTGGCAAGGCGTAGCCGTAGGGATAGCCATATGAGAATGGAACGACGCTGGTTGTGGGTCGCTCGGCAAGTTGTCGTTGCAAGTCTGCTGTCGTCGTGGATTGTCGATCGAGCTGGTTTTTGAGTTGGCTGACAGCGCCCTCTTGGGCCTGGAGTTTTCCTTCCAGCTCGGCGATTCTCTTCTGCTGTGCTTCCATGAAGGCATTCACACAGCGGGTCTGTGCGTCGCCCGCATAGTTCGAGCACTCCCATGGTACTTGGAGGGTTTCAGCTGCGGATGGGAATGGGGTAAGGATGCAGGCCAAACTTCCGGCCAAGATCGATGCTTGCAACCATTGGTCTCGGAAGGTTTCCCATTTCATAGCCTTCTTCCCGTACAGCTGTGTAGAGATTATCATGCGAATGTCACTTTGAACAGGCAGCCTCCGTTCCATGTGGGGCGTCGATTGGATGGCCAGGGATCGAATGGGCTGTTTGATTTTTTTAGAAAGGGACTTCTACAATGCCACCGGTCACGTGAGTGTGGACATAGGTTCGGCACATGCCCGGGCAACGTACTTCCAATAAGAAAAAATCTCGAAAGGCAAATCTCCCGGATCTTTCCGCCAAGCGTCGATTCCAGCAACGACTCTTGAAATGGTATGGGGAGTATGGCCGTGATTTGCCATGGCGGAAAACATCGGATCCCTATCATATTCTCGTGTCCGAGGTGATGCTGCAACAGACGCAGGTTGATCGAGTCATACCCAAGTACCACGAGTTTCTTAAACGATATCCGAGCTTTGAAGACTTGGCCGAGGCACCGATGACTGAGGTGAAGAAGACGTGGTATCCGCTGGGATACAACGTTCGTCCGGAACGGTTGCACGGGATTGCCTGTGAAACGGTGGAACGGTATGGGGGAAAGCTTCCCAGCGATGCAGAGGAACTGCTTTCATTCAAAGGGATTGGGCGGTATACCGCCGGAGCGATCCGCTCCTTCGCGTTCAATGAAGACGCACCTATTCTTGACACAAATGTGATACGAGTTCTTCACCGGGTGTTCGTTGCCGAAGGGGATCCAAAAACACAGAAGGCGATGCTCTGGGAACTATCGGAAGCTCTGATTCCTCCCAAGAAGGGGTACGACTTCAACCAGGCGATCATGGATTTTGGGGCAATGGTGTGCACGGCGCGCGATCCCTATTGCCTCCTCTGTCCGATGAAGTCGTTTTGCAAGACCTATCCGTTCAGTCCACCGCCGCGTGAAAGGGCTTAGCGTGCAGAAGACGGTAATCGAAGTGGCGGCAGGGCTCATTTATCGAGACGGTCGATATTTGATCGGACGCCGGAAGCCCGGTGCCCATTTGGCGGGCTTCTGGGAGTTTCCTGGGGGGAAAAAGGAGGCAGGGGAATCGTTCGCAGAGTGTTTACAGCGTGAGTTGTTCGAAGAGCTGCATATCCAGATCGGTTGCCCCATTCCATATCAGATCGTCCGGCACGAATATCCAGAAAAGATTGTCGAGCTACATTTCTTCCGCTGCAAAATCGAACAAGGCGACGCGGTACCGATCGGTTGTGAAGAAATACGCTGGGTGTCCCCTGAAGAACTTTTGCAATTTGCCTTCCCGCCTGCGGACCATGCCGTCATTGAAGCATTACAGCGCGATGCAATTGGAGCAGCACCATGAAAGTTGTTCTCGATATCGAAACAGTTCAGGCGCCTCGTGCGGAGTGGGCTCGTCTTGTCGGGAAGCCTACAGAGGGGCTTGGCCTGGCTCCAGGGGAAGCGGGTTACGATCTCTTTACGGCGAGTGCGGTGGAGGAAGCACGTCGTGCGGACGACGAATCGTACGCGAAATCTGCATTCGATGGGACGTTCAGCCGCATTGTCTGTATCGGCCTGTTAGAATTTTCCGACCAGATGGAAGCGCGTAGCGCCATCGCGTGGTACGGGGCGAATGAACGCGAGTTGTTGCGGCAGTTTTGGGCCAGGTTGGCTCAGGACCGGCCGACTTTATACATCACGCACAACGGGCTGGGTTTTGATCTTCCTTTTATCAAGAAACGATCGATCATCAATCAGGTGAAACCCAGTGTTGAAATCAATCTCGCAAAATTTCGGACCGAGCCGGTGTATGACACGATGGCCATTTGGAGCAATTGGGATACGAGAGGCTGGGTCAAGCTCGATGTGTTGGCCCGAGCACTACAGGTCGACACGAAGTCAGGTAGCGGGGAACAGGTCGCCGAAATGTGGGGGAAGCGGCAAGGACGTGAACTGGCGCAGTATTGCTTACAAGATACCTACGTGACCTATGCCTGTTACAGCCGCATGAATTTCCGCCAGCCGCTTTCCAGAGAAGTCATTCTGCTGCAACCGGAATTGTGCGACATCGGCTGAATCGATTGATGCTCAGCGCGTCCGGTGCGCCTCCGCCGTTTT
>JAHBWQ010000234.1 GCA_019636915.1 Nitrospira sp.
GACTGCTTCTCGAGAATGAAAATGATCCACCTCAAGATGTATTGTCTTATGGAAGTTGTTTGCAGGCAGGCATCGATCCAAGTCTGCAGGCGCGTTGAAAGTCGTTCTTGGCAGAATCTCCTTGGAGCTCATCTTGGTAGAGCTGTGCTCTTGCAAGTAAGGCTCGCTTCTCTGTTGGGTCACTCCTCAGAACAGTGCTCAGGTCTTCAATCGCCAGGATCGGCTGCTTCAACCGCTGATAGATTTTGCTCCTGAGTAAGTACGCATCCTTTTGATAGGGAATCCAGCTGTCGTGAAGATGGGGGGAGAGGCACTTTTGTAAAGCGGAAAGGGCAGGGACCCATTGCCCGAGAGCCGCTAGTTTTCTGGCCTCCGCAGTATACAAGGTAATAAGGTGGAGTCGTGCGGGATCAAAGAAGGGGGCTAGTTCCAGTGCTCGTTCGTACGAAAGGACAGCCTCTTGTGGGCGATTGAGCCAGGTATCGACGTCGCCTTTCCCTAAAAGGGCCCAGGTGTTTTGAGGGTCGATAAGGAGTGCGCGGTCAAAATCCATTCGGGCATTGTCGACATACTCGGAATATTCACTTGGTCTTGTCCTATTCGAATATGCGGCGGATGCGAGGCCTAGATAGGTTTGACCGCGGAGGATGAGTGGATCAATGGAGTGAGGGGCCAATACAGCTGCTTGAGCGGTCAACTTGAGTTTCATGGAAAGATCTTGAAGCGCCATTGCTTTTTCGAGCAACGCTTGAGCTTGCTTTTGAGTTCTACTGGTACGGCTGATCGGTTCAATCGTAAGGGTTCTCACCCCAGCCGGAGAGGACTTGAGGGTTTCCAGCTGGGTTTTGAGCGCAGCATTCTCTTTTTGGAGGCGGTGATAGGGTTCGGCCAATGGCTGCTCTGAGTGCCATTTTCGAACTGCCATCCGTAGGCTCTCCAGGTCGACGACTGCGCGGATCCTGACATAAAAGCTTGGACGGTCATTTGTGAACGTGCGACGAGACTCAAGGATTTCAGTTTTTGTGATCGCTCCGGCAATGGTCCGGATTTCTAACGAGCTTATCTGGAGACTCGTACCACCCGCGATTTTTTCTCTATCTAAGAAGGTAGATTCGATATACAGTCCAGCCTCCTCCACGGCCCTGCGTTGGGCTCGCTGGAGCACTTGCTCCTCAGCGACGGTAAGGGTGTCGCTATCGCCCATCACATAATGTCCTTCGGCTATGACAATGGTTTCCGAGGCGAATGTTGGAAGGGACCATACCAATAGGGAGATAGTGATGAGAAAAGGAAGGTTCAGTATCCTTTCAAAATTCATATGCAAACTATACAGCTCGATTGCCCAGCCGGACAATGCACCCAAAAGGGGAGGGCGACGGTCAATTTTGGGGAAGCGATCTACTTAAGGGAGAGGAAGGGGATTAGTGAGAGGTGGGAAAAACCTGCATAAACGGATGAATGTCTAGACTTGCGAAGACTCCATGAATGGTATAAGGATCCTGCCGCGCAAATTCCTCAGCTTCCTCCTTTGTGTCGAATTCTAAGACGAGCAAGCTTCCCGTCTTATCGGTGAGAGGGCCGGCCAGGATCACTCGCCCTTGTTTATCAAGCCGTTCAAGGTTGGCAAGGTGGGCAGCTCGATGCATTTTCCTCTTTACTTCTCCGTCTGGTCCATCATGCCCAATAATGACAAATTTCATGGTGAATTGGGTGGAAGAAAAGAATTCAGCTTTCGGAGGGCTCTTCTTCTATGGGACAACGATCTTTGTAGCCGGTGGTGACTTCGTGCCACCAGCGGATTTCCTTTTCGCCCAGTTTCCAGCATAGGTAGACAACTCGGCCGTTTCGGATATGCGGGAAGTCGCAGAGCCCTAGGTCAATGTCCTTTACAACGATTCCTAGCTCATGGATGGCCTGGAGATGCGTGCTGATGTCCAGAAGGCTTTTCACATAAGGTCCTCCCGCCGACGTCCCACCTCCGAGCGCAGCATTGGCTGAGGCCTTACCCACTTCCTCCCGAGTTCGTACAAGCACTGCTTTCCCCTCTTGGACGGTCGAGAGGTGCTTCTGGAGTTGAGGGAGGAGGTGATTGGCTTCTGAGAGGGAGAAGACCCGTTCCGGAGTGATCTCGTTTTCTCCATGTGCCATAACGTAGTTGTATTTCCTGTGTAACATACTTCTGATCGTGTGAACAACCCGGTGCAGATGACGTGTTCAGGGTAAGGATGTGTTTCCGACGACAAAATTTCTGAGGCCAGTTGACAAGTAGCAGGTGCATAGGTATCATCACACCAGTGTCGGGGTTGGGCTGAATCTCTCCATCGGGTAATTCAATTCTGGAACCTGTCTCGATTCAAACCTAGCGTCAGTTTGGTGCGGTGGAGTTCAGTTGCTAATCAAACATAGTGCCTGAGTGGTATCGCATGGGAATGATAATGACAGTGTTTTCCCATCACGAGTAAGAAGCGGACTTCCGCAAGTTTCTCCACCCAAAACAGACTCAAGACCTAAAGCGAATCAATTTAAAGATAACAACACGTTTGCATGGCCAAATCAGGTTACGCGAATTCTTCCATCTAAACGATAACCGAGCCGAGGCTCGAGAGGAGTCGTATGTCAGTAGCTAGGGGGGAAGTAATGCATCTTGCCGAACTGAAGCAGAAATCTATCGCCGATCTGAATGACGTGGCTCGAGAATTGAAGATTGAAGGAGCTGCGAATTTACGAAAGCAGGAGCTCATTTTTGCGATCCTCCAGGCCCAAACCGAAAAAAATGGCGTGGTCTTTGGAGAGGGAGTGTTAGAAACGTTACCTGACGGGTTCGGCTTTCTTCGCGCACCAGATTCTAATTATCTCCCTGGGCCTGACGACATTTATATCTCCCCATCGCAGATTCGACGATTTAATCTTCGTACCGGTGATATCGTCTCGGGTCAAATCCGTCCCCCCAAGGAGAGTGAGCGGTATTTTGCATTGCTCAAGGTTGAAAAGGTCAACTATGAAGATCCTGAGGTTGCACGGGATAAGATCTTATTCGATAACCTGACTCCGTTGTATCCGGAGGAGCGGATCAATCTGGAGTTTGATCGAGAGGAATACTGCACCCGTGTGATGGATCTGACGACTCCGATCGGGAAGGGGCAGCGCGGATTGATTGTGGCCGCGCCTCGTACCGGTAAGACGATGTTGCTGCAGGCGATTGCCCGCGCGATTCTGAGGAACCACAAGGAAGTGACGCTGATCGTGCTTTTGATCGATGAACGGCCAGAAGAGGTGACTGACTGGCAGCGCCAGGTCAAGGCTGAGGTCATCAGCTCGACTTTCGATGAACCGGCTCAGCGGCATGCTCAGGTTGCCGAAATGGTGCTGGAGAAAGCCAAGCGTCTGGTTGAACACAAGAAAGACGTCGTTATTTTACTGGATAGCATTACCAGGCTTGCTCGTGCCTATAATACCATTGCACCTCCCAGCGGGAAGGTGCTCTCTGGAGGGTTAGATTCCAATGCGTTGCAGCGGCCCAAACGTTTCTTTGGCGCAGCCAGAAACATTGAGAACGGTGGCAGCTTGACGATTATGGCGACAGCCTTAGTCGATACAGGAAGTCGTATGGACGACGTCATCTTCGAGGAATTCAAGGGAACCGGCAATATGGAAGTGCATTTGGATCGGCGTTTGGCAGACAAGCGACTCTTCCCGGCAATTGATATCAGTCAGTCTGGGACGAGGAAAGAAGAGCTGTTGGTGGACAAAGATCGACTGAACAAGATGTGGATTCTGCGCAAGGTTTTGAGTCCATTGGGCACGATGGAAGCGATGGAGTTTCTCATGGACAAGATCAGCGGAACCAAAAACAACCAAGAGTTTCTGCAGTCCATGAATCGCTAAGGATACGCTTGTATCTGGTGCAGTCTTCAGATAAAGTGTAGCCCTTTGTTACTTAGTTAATCAGGTTAGCAATTCTTCGGTAAGGAGTCGCAGGTCATGCAGAAGGGTATTCATCCAGTTTATCGAGAAGCGACCATTCACTGCGCGTGCGGTAATTCGTTCAAGACCCGTACGACGATCGGTGACATCAGTGTCGACATTTGCTCTAATTGCCATCCGTTCTTTACCGGAACGCAGAAGATCGTCGATACGGAAGGACGAGTGGAGCGGTTTAAGAAGAAGTACGCGAAGAAGGGCAAGTAGCGCACCACTCTGGTATACAAAGGACCCTGCTTCGTGTGTGAAGCAGGGTCCTTTTTTTGTGACCAACTGGGAACGGGTTCGATGATGGAAGCCACACTGCTCAAGAAGTGGGAGAGCCTTGCGTCACGATTTCATGAGCTAACCGATCAGCTCATGGATCCAGCCGTCATTAGCCAACCGACGCTGTTGCATAAGTTGAGCAAGGAACGGACTGATCTTGAACCCGTGGTCACACACTTTGAGGCGTATCAAGAAAATGCCAAACAACTCGATGACGCCTTACAGATCCTCGGTGACCCGTCGGCAGGGGGCGAGTTGCAGAAAATGGCGTTTGAAGAGCGGGCTGAGCTGGAACGGCGGCAGATGGAAATCGAGGCGCAGGTCAGGGAACTCTTGATTCCGAAGGATCCACGGGATGAAAAGAGTCTGGTGCTGGAGGTTCGAGCTGGGACTGGTGGGGACGAGGCGGCGCTCTTTGCCGGCGAGCTATTTCGGCTCTATACCAAGTTTGCAGAGAAGAAAGGGCTGAAGGTCGATACGGTTGAAGCGGCCGAGACAGGTATTGGCGGGTATAAGAATATCGTGGCACTCATTGAAGGTAAAGGCGCGTACAGCCAATTCAAGTATGAGGCCGGTGTTCACCGAGTGCAGCGAGTGCCTGTGACTGAAGCGAGTGGTCGCATTCACACGTCTACAGTCACGGTTGCTGTCATGCCAGAGGTCGATGAAGTTGATATACAGATTGATCCGAAGGATTTACGGATCGACACCTTTTGCTCATCTGGGGCTGGTGGACAAAGTGTGAACACAACCTACTCGGCCGTTCGGATTACCCATCTGCCGACGGGTGTGGTGGTCTCATGCCAAGATGAACGATCACAGCTCAAAAATCGGACAAAGGCCATGCGGACCCTCCGTGCCAGGATCGTCGAGGCTGAACGGGAAAAGCAAGAAGCGGAAATCGCGCAGAGCAGGAAGTCACAGGTTGGGAGTGGAGAACGGAGTGAAAAAATCCGAACCTATAATTTTCCACAGAATCGAGTCACGGATCACCGAGTTGGTTTGACGCTGCACAAATTGGAATTGGTGATGGAAGGTGATCTCGACGATATTGTCCAGGCCTTGAAGGCGCATCAACAGCAAACTGAAACTGCGAAGGTCTAAGGAGTAATGAGTCCTGTCATGTCAGACTCACAGTCTTTGGGGAAGCTACTTGCTAGTGCGCAGCAGATATTGGGAAAGGCAGGGATTACAAATGCCGCACAGGAGGCGCGGTGGCTATTAGCCTCTGCCTTAGAGATGAAGCCCCATGAGTTGGCAAGTCAGTCTGAACAGCCGGTGAGGGACGAGCGGCTGGCACGGGTCCTGTCGGTTGTGCGAAGGCGGGAGTCGCGAGAGCCGCTTCAGTATATTTTAGGCTCGCAAGAGTTTTGTGGGCTCGATTTTTCTGTGACCCCAGCCGTGTTGATTCCCCGTCCTGAGACAGAACTCCTGATCCAAGAAGCGCTGAGAGAGGGAGGATTTGGGGAAGGTGCTGTGCTGGTGGATATAGGGACCGGCTCGGGTTGTGTGGCGGTGACGCTGGCGACCATTCTCAGTGGTATGCGAATTTTTGCGCTGGACTGCGCTCACGATGCGTTGAGCGTGGCAAGGGGGAATGCGGAACGACATGGAGTTCGCGACAAGATTATCTGGCTGCAAGGGGACCTCCTCTCTCCGCTGAGAGAATATGCTGTGGCCGGAGCCGTGGACGCAATTATCTCCAATCCTCCGTACATCGCTGAAGCGGAGTGGGCAGGGTTGCAGCCGGAGGTACGAGACTATGAGCCGCAACATGCCTTGCTGGCAGGGCCGCAAGGGATCGAATTTCATGAACGACTGATCCATGACTCCAAAGAATTCCTTGTCCCAGGTGGGTTGCTGGTCATGGAACTTGGTCAGGGGCAAGCGCCTCTTGTGCGGCGGATGGCTGAGGAAGTAGGGGGGTACACGGGGCTTCAGACCGTGAAAGACGAAGCGGGTATTGAACGCGTGTTGATCGCGCGACGGGCTTGTGAGGGTCCGGCTCATGGATGAGATTCTCATCAACGGGGGCAATCGCCTTGTTGGGGAAGTCCGTATCAGCGGGGCAAAAAATTCCGCACTTCCGATCTTGGCCTCGACCATTCTCAGCGGTGGGGAATGTGTCATCACCAACCTACCGAGGGTCGTTGATGTACTGACAATGGGAA
>JAHBWQ010000235.1 GCA_019636915.1 Nitrospira sp.
ACCTCCGGTTTCATGCCGGCGAAGAAAAAAACGACGATGGCTTCGCAAAGGCCCTGGCCTCGCTGGGGGATGTGTTCATCAACGACGCCTTTGGAGCAGCACACCGTGCCCACGCCTCGACGGTCGGCATTACGAAATACATCAAAGATGCCGCGGCAGGGGCCCTGCTCAAGAAGGAGATCGAGTACCTGGAAGGAGCCGTTGCGAATCCCGTACGACCATTTGCCGCCATCCTGGGAGGGGCCAAGGTGTCCGGGAAAATCGGAGTTATTGAAAATCTCGGCAAGAAAGTGGACAAGGTCATCATCGGCGGTGGTATGGCCTTCACCTTCTTGAAGGCTAAAGGCATGGAGATCGGCAATTCTCTCTGCGAAATGGACATGCTGGATTTCGCGCGAGGCATCGAGGACCATGCCCTCTCCCGTGGAGTCAAATTTTATCTCCCCGTCGACTGTGTGGTCGCGGCCAGTCGAGAAGTCGGTGCAGAAACCAAGATCGTCCCTGTTCAGGAGATTCCGAAAGGGTGGTACGCCCTCGACATTGGCCCGGCCTCCGTCAAACTCTTCAATGAGGCGGTCCAAAACGCCAAGACCATCCTGTGGAACGGACCGATGGGTGTCTTTGAAATCGACGCCTACGCAAGGGGGACCTTAGCCATGGCCCATGCCATCGCCGATGCGTACGCCCTCACGATCGTCGGTGGCGGTGAAACAGCCCTCGCCGTTCATCGAGCCGGGGTGTCAGAGAACATGTCATTTATCTCGACCGGTGGTGGCGCAGCTCTGGAACTGCTGGAAGGCAAGACGTTGCCTGGCCTTGCAGCATTGCCGGATCGACAGAATTAACGACTATTCCTCCATACAATCTCAACCTCAGGAAACCCTGTGCGCACACTGCTCATTGTCGGCAATTGGAAGATGAACAAGACCGCGTCCGAAGCGGCAACGTTTGTTGGCGAGCTGAGCCGGCATCTTTCTAAGCCCCCCACAAGCGTGGAACTGGTTGTTGCTCCCCCATTTACGGCATTGGAATCGGTCCGCAGAGTATTGGGCTCAGAATCTCCGATCCAGCTCGGGGCCCAAAATCTGTTTTGGGAAACGCAGGGAGCGTACACCGGAGAGATCTCCGCCCCCATGCTGAAGGATCTCGGTTGCCGCTATGTGATTATTGGCCACTCCGAACGGAGAACACTCTTTGGAGAACGGGGTGACGGGATTCGCAGGAAAATTCAGGCGGCCTTCGCGCATGGCCTCCACCCGATCCTCTGTATCGGTGAGTCACTCGCGCAGCGAGAAGCCGGTTCAACCAACGAGGTGCTCTCGCAACAGATCCACGAAAGCCTGTCCAGCTTCACTGCCGAGACCCTGGCGAGTCTCACCATCGCCTACGAGCCGATATGGGCAATCGGTACCGGTCGATCAGCAACCACTGAGCAGGCCGTTGCCGCACATCAGACGATTCGGGCGGTTCTTGCCACCACAGCCTCTCCCACTATTGCCGAACGAACGAAAATTCTGTATGGAGGGAGCGTAACAACGCAGAATATCGCTGCACTCTTATCGTCGGACCAGGTGGATGGCGCGCTTATCGGAGGCGCTTGTCTAGACGTAACCTCCTTTGCTACAATCATCCAGCTTGCTTCTACCACTCGATCCATCGGAGTTTGAACTTCCATGTTATACACGCTGATCGTGGTCGTCCACGTGTTCATCTGTTTTCTGATGATTGGAGCGATTCTACTCCAGTCAGGGAAAGGCGCGGAGATTGGAGCTGCCTTTGGTGGGTCCAGTCAAACGGTGTTCGGGAGCCGTGGTCCGGCCAATTTCCTCAGTAAGCTGACTGTGTTCGTTGCAGCCATTTTCATGCTGACGTCATTCAGCCTGGCCATTTTGGCAAAACAAAGAAATTTCTCCTCGACGGTCATTGACCTTGAGCACAAGAGCGAACAGGCAACTCCTCCGGCTGCACCACCGGCTCAACCATCTGGAGAGTCGCACTCCTCCTCTGGTGAATCTTCCTCAACTGGTCACTAATCGATCACGGGAAACAACCTAGGTTATCCACAAATAGGTACCTGCCGGAAGGGGCATGGGTTGCTCCCATCCGGCAGTGTTGTTAGATCCTGGTCAACCAGGATTGGTGTGTGGAATCCTCACCTCGTACGATTGAGAAGAATGTGTCTTGGAGAGAGCGCGTAATCGGCCCGGGTGTCCCGGTGCCAATACGGCGGTTGTCAATCTCTCGGACCGGCGTCAGTTCAGCCGCCGTGCCTGTCACAAACACTTCATCCGCAATATACATTTCATCCCGTGTGAACCGTTCTTCGACAACCGCGATGTGCCGCTCTTCCGCCAATTGAATGACGGAATTTCTCGTAATCCCTTCAAGCACCGACGTCAGCGGCGTCGTCTTGAGAATACCACGGCGGATGATGAACACATTCTCCCCTGTTCCTTCAGCGACGTACCCCTCCGGATCGAGAAGAATCGCTTCGTCATACCCATCAGCCTTCGCTTGTCGCTTCGCGAGGATAGAATTCACATAATACCCGGAGATCTTCCCTCTGGTCATGGACACATTCACATGGTGTCTCGTAAAGGAAGACACACAAGCGCGCATCCCATTCGCAAGTGCTTCATCCCCTAAATAGGCCCCCCACTTCCACGCAGCGATAGCCACTCGAATCGGATTGTCCCCCGGATGGACCCCCATCGCCCCATACCCAATAAAGACTAACGGGCGGATGTAACAGGCATCCAGGCGATTGACACGAACTGTTTCGATAATGGCCTCGGTCATCTGTTTCTTATCGTACGGCATGGTCATCATGCTGATGTGTGCCGAATCGAACAATCGATCGACATGTTCCTGAAGCCGAAAGATAGCGGATCCCGACTTGCCTTTGTAACAACGCACACCTTCGAAGGCTGCCAGACCATAGTGCAAGGAATGGGTGAGGACATGGACATTCGCCTCCCCCCAGGCCACGAACTTTCCGTCCATCCAGATTTTTTCAACCGGCTCCAACATATGGAATGCAAGCTCCCGTAACGGATAATGAGGACACTGCTTTGATTAGCGTGAGGGACTATAGCGTGCAGTTGGTCTCGGGTCAAGCAAACGGGGGCTCGGCCAGTTCACGAATAATTCCGCCGGCAAAGCGTGTATGGCACGTCCGCCGCTGCCCGAGGGTTGAGGCTCTCTGCATCCCTCAGCGGGTTGTCTAGGAGGAGGCACAATAGGCACGAAGGCGAGTACTCAGGAACGCGCCAACTCGATCTTCTCCGACCGGGCTCATCGTCACAACTTTAGCACCAAATAACAGCCCGCGCACCCAGCGAACCACAACACGCTGAATTTCTACCGGCTCCTCTTTGTCAGGGAGGCTAAGACGAACGGTCAGATCCATTCCAGGTACGACTTGATGATCGCCCAACACACGAAATCCGTTTCGACACAGGTTCACGATCGTTCCCTTTCCGAGAAAGTCACCACCCATGTAGTAGGCCTCACAACGAACTGGAATTCGGTGATACGTACGAATCACAAACTTGCCGGTAGGAGCCATGTTTCCATCACCTGTCGCAGTGGAATCGCAGTCACCATCACGTCGACGACGATTGAATTTTCGTGATGCAAGAATACGTGGTGCCTAGAACGTGATCCTAGCCCTCAAAAGAGGGGGACTACATGATCACTGACCAGGCGAGACACTCTCCATGGCTTGACACTTCTCACACTCACATGTTAAATGAACCGTTCCTCAAGACTGGAGAAGAGATATGTACGCGATTATCGAAACTGGTGGTAAGCAGTATCGGGTAGAAGCAGGGGCAACGATCCAGGTTGAAAATCTGCCTGGCGATGTCGGCTCACAAGTAGAACTCGACCAAGTCCGTCTCGTGCATGGCGACGCCGGGTGCCTCATCGGGCAACCACTCGTTGCCGGAGCCAAAGTGACAGCCGAAATTGTGCGTCACGGACGGACTCGGTCTATTACCGTATTCAAAAAGAAACGCCGCAAAAACTACCGACGTACGCGTGGGCACCGGCAGGGATTCACCAAGCTTCTGATTACCGGTATTGCAACGGCATAATGTAAGAGCGGGAAAGGATAGACCATGGCAACAAATAAAGGTGGCGGATCCTCACGTAACGGTCGCGACAGTAATCCCCAATATCTGGGAGTAAAAGCGTATGGCGGTCAGACAGTGACGGCCGGTAGCATTATCGTCCGCCAGCGCGGAACCAAATTCTTTCCCGGCTTCAATGTAGATCTGGGTAGGGACCACACGCTGTTCGCCAAAGCGACCGGCGTGGTCAAGTTTGAAGGTGGACGCGGCAGACGACGAGTCAGTGTGTATCCGAGCTCATCGAAGCCCTAGCCTTCCATTTCCACTCTCTCTTCCTCACGAGCAAGGTAGACAGACAGTCTCCCTCTCCCCCTTCGCCCCAGGGTCGGGTATACTTTTACATCTCCTCACCATGACTTGGCTGTAGGAAACGGAACCTCATGTTTGTCGACGAAGTACGTGTGACAGTACGGGCCGGGCGAGGCGGAAACGGCATTTGTAGCTTCCGGAGAGAGATGTTTGTCCCACGCGGAGGCCCGGATGGCGGTGACGGAGGCAATGGCGGCGATGTCATCATGACTGCATCACATCGCCTCGTGACCTTGCTCGATCTCCGGTATCAAAATCACTACGAGGCCCAAGACGGGAAACCAGGCGGTGGCTCAAACTGTACCGGACGTTCCGGTGACGACGTCACAATCCATGTGCCAGTCGGAACCATTGTCTATGACGAGCAGTCAACAGACGTCCTCGCAGATTTTACCGAAGACGACCAAACAGCCGTGATCGCCCGAGGGGGGCGTGGCGGGAAAGGCAACAGCAACTTCGCCACATCCGTCAATCGCGTACCAACCAAGTGCACTCCAGGGACTTCCGGCGAAGAGCGGACATTACGACTCGAACTCAAGTTATTAGCCGATGTTGGTCTTGTTGGATTTCCCAATGCGGGAAAATCAACCCTTATCTCGGCCATTTCTGCGGCTCGTCCCAAAATTGCCGATTATCCTTTTACCACATTGGTTCCTAATCTCGGCGTCGTCCGATGGGGATCGGACCGCAGTTTTGTTGTGGCTGATATCCCAGGCTTGATCGAAGGAGCCCATGAAGGGAAAGGCCTGGGGGTACAGTTTCTTCGCCATATCGAACGGACCGCGTTTTTACTCCATTTGATCGATGTCTCGGAATGGGCCACCGACGATCCAAGAAACAGCTTTGAGACTCTCCAGCAGGAACTAGCCGCCTATGACCAGGGCCTGACCACCCGCCCTTTTGCCGTCGTCCCAACCAAAATTGATGTCGTTGGGGCAGGTGAACGGCTGGAACAGATCCAAGCCTATTGCCAAGAACGAGAGTATCCCTGCTTCCCAATTTCGGCCGCCACGAATACAGGGCTGGATCGGTTGATCCTCTATGTCGGGAAACAGGTTGATATGTTGCGGACGCTGCCATGCGAGACACAGTCCTAACACAGGCCACACGGATCGTCGTCAAAATCGGCAGTAGCCTGATCGCATCGCGCGCGGATGGTCTACGCCCCGACCGAATTGAGCGGTTGGCCGACGAGATCGCAGCCCTGAAGGGACAGGGCCGAGAGATTCTGATCGTTTCCTCCGGAGCCATCGTCTCCGGTATCAGAAAACTACAGCTGAAAGAGTACCCGAAGCACCTTCCGGTCAAGCAGGCTGCGGCAGCCGTGGGGCAAAGTCGCCTGATGTGGGCCTATGAAAAGGCCTTCGAGCGTCTCTCGATCCAGGTGGCGCAAATTCTCCTCACGCACCAGGATCTCGAAGATCGACGCCGGTTTCTCAACGCACGCCATACCCTTTCGACCCTGATTGATTTCGGTATCATCCCGATCATCAATGAAAACGATACCGTCGCAGTCGATGAGATCAGAGTCGGTGATAACGATACCCTGGCCAGCGAAGTGGCTCACCTGGCAGATGCAGACCTCCTGGTGATTTTGTCCGATGTCGACGGACTGTATACAGAAGATCCTCGGAAGAACCCTTCTGCCACCCTGATTCCATTCATTCCGGCCATCACCGACGAGATCGAGCAATTGGCCGGCGTATCCAGCACCTTCGAAGGCACGGGCGGCATGGCCACCAAGCTTCGGGCGGCTAAAAAAGTCGGCCAATACGGGGTCTCTACCCTCATTCTCAGCGGAGAACGAGCCGGGCTCCTCACCACAGCGTTGACCACAGGAACCGGTGGAAGTCTCTTTCTGGCTAGGGAACGCCGTCTGAACAGCCGAAAACATTGGATCGCGTTCACACTTCGCCCACGTGGCCGAATCCATCTCGATCAAGGGGCC
>JAHBWQ010000236.1 GCA_019636915.1 Nitrospira sp.
CTATCCGCAGCAGTCAGGGTGCGATAGGTATCTTCCGAAAAATCCTGGTGACCCGGCGTGTCGAGCAAATTGATAACCGCACCCTTGTACGGAAACTGCATCGCGGACGCCGTGATTGAAATGCCTCGTTCCTGCTCCATCCCCATCCAATCGGAGGCTGTCGTCTTTCCGCCCTTGCGTCCGCGCACCATACCTGCCGTGCGGATCAGGCCGGAATAGAGCAGGAGTTTTTCGGTGAGTGTTGTCTTCCCGGCATCCGGGTGACTGATGATGGCAAAGGTACGCCGTTGCCTGGTCGCAGCCACAAGTTCACTCAACAGAGTCGTGTCAGGCATCATGATTGAATCGCTAACATACCATATCGCGTTCGGAAGAGGAGACGAATCATGAAGGGAAATCTCCGGGGGGCTCAAAGCCGGCTCGCTCTACTGCCCGACGAACAGCACCCAGGACTGCCGGAGCGTCTGAGTAAGGCAGCACGCTCACCTCCGAGGCTGCATGCAGTTTGGCCATCAACTGGCTGAGCTCGTCCCGCAACAGCACATCACAAGTCTGGTAGACACCTTCCGGACCTTCCTCGAGCAGGTTATGTTGTTCAAGGATCACGTGCAGCGTCGCCAAGACACCGGACGTGGGAGCCGACATGAGCAAGGCTGCAATCGCTCCGTGATCAAGCCGGAGCTTTGCCGCAATAGGAAGCGGCTCTCCTCCACGCAATCGCTGAGCCGCAGGGAGAAGAATCTTTTCCTCGATCCCAATGTGGCGCAACAGCCCGGCTCGAAAGCGATCGTAGGATTCGCGCTCCACGTGGCCGGCTGAATCCACCGCTGCCTTCAGCAATCGTTCAAGTCGCCGGTGGTCTTCGGCGAGAGCCCTGGTGATCGAGCTGGTCACTTCAAGCTCATCAGGCACCATTGCGAGACACTCCGCTACCGTCGTTCCTGTACAACCACAGCGGCATGAAACATCGAGATCCATGAGTGATCGTTTGGCCGCCTGGTCCATCACGCGATGCAGCATACCGGTTTAGCTGATAAGAATTCCAGCGCTCCTCCTGACCAACGTAGGCTCAGCTGATACAGAAGAGTCAGGATATGGGTGGAGTCAGTGCGGGCGAACGGTCCGCTCCATTGACTGACCCGTTCAGTGCCAGACCGCTTGCGCGTAGACGGCTAACACCGAGATAAAGAAGATGACGAAGGCCGTCGAGAATGAAGCCAGGAAGGAGAACGGACCGGACGGCTGAAACCGCGCCCGCCGAATACGAGGAAACCGCATGACGCAAAATGTCACAAACGAAGCCGCTGCTCCCATGAGCGCCAGAAGAATGTAGACGGTATCCATATCGATACCCAATTCCACTGCTACATCAGAAAATAGAGCAACCCCACGCCTCCAATGAAGAAGAATAGCACCCACCGAAGCAGCCCCGCTCGTGCATCGGCCAGATCTTTCTCAATTCGACGTTGCAATGCAGGCTGGCTTCGTAGATACGCCTCGACAGCCGCTTTGGCTTCTTTCAAATCGATCCGCTGTTCTTTGCGAACCAGTGTGACCGCATCAATGATTTGCCCTCGCCACAAAGCCGCCACCGCCGCTTCAGAGAGATGTTGGTCGAACAGCGACTGTTGCGCGGTCTCAGCAATTGGCGACTGAAGAGAGGAGGGTGACATAGGCTGATACACAGCCTACCATCATCATGAGATAGGCAGAAGCAAATCGACAGAATCAGCAGCATTCCTTGCGCAGAAGCGAACCGTGAACACATCGATCGCACGACTACTGGTCGCGTGTACGGTGATGCGATGGTCCTCATCCGCATTGTCCAGGACGGTTCGTGACGAAACCACTTGAATCACGTCGTTCGTGAAGCGCATCTCGTTCCGGATTATGGCTCTTCACGCTTCACGAACGACGGGCAAGAAATATTGTTGCAGCGGCGTATCGGTGGTTACAGGAGAAACGCGCGCGAATCATGCGGGCCGATCATGGGATCGGCCGAAGAGACCGCTTACAACTGTTTCGGCCATAAGGAGCTGAGTTCCGGATATTGAGCCCTGTAGTCGGCATGACTCGCACGAATCACTTTGAGTGCTTCCTCGCGGCCATACACACTGGTAATTTCCACCTTATGTTGAGTCGTCCCCGGCGCGCTCTTGTAGGTCAGAAAGTAATGCTGCAGGCGATCCATCAGTGCCGTCGGACATTGCGCAATGTCTGTGAAATTGCCGTACACCGCGTCGTCCCGCATCACGGCAATGATCTTATCGTCGGCTTCTCCGCCGTCGGCCAGACTCAATCCACCGATCGGGAGCGCCGTTAATAAGATATCGCTATGAGGAATGCTTTTTTCGGATAAGACACAGATATCCAGTGGATCACCGTCCCCGACCATCCCCTTCCGACGAGCTCGTTTTGCGAAGATCCCGGCCACCTGTTCTCCGGAATAGGTCTGCGGAATCAGGCCGTAGTAGACCGGACAGCAATTAGAAAAGCGTTGTGGTCGATCGACTTTGAGAAAACCGCTCCGCTTGTCGACTTCATACTTAACCGTATCGGTAGGAACGATTTCGATATAGGCCATGACGACATCCGGAGCTTCCTGACCGATCGACACGCCGTGCCACGGATGCGCCTTGAACATGAGCCCGAGCAACCGTTGAAACGGGTCGCTCCCGCTCCGAGCTTCATCCGTCTGATCGCCGTCCTCTCCTCGTTTCCGCCCTTTGCTGTCCTTCATGCAACCTCCCCTCGCTCCCAGTTATGCACGACATACCCTGTTGCCGAGAATGCCCCACCACCCGACAGTCCGCCTGAGCATCATTACTTTGAACGTGCCCTCACGATCACTGCCGCCACATCATTCAGCTTGACCGTCGCATCGAACAATTCCATCCCGACCAATTCCGTCAGCTGCACGGCATGAGAACCGACCTTCACGACCTTCCCCTCCATGTCCTGCCCCGAACAGAATTTGATCTTCACGCGCTTGCCGACCTGCTGTTCAAGCAGAGACTTCATCGCATCAGGACCATTCACATCCACACTCGACTCATCGGCAGCGACAGCCGGCATCGTTCCAGCCAAGCACAGCCCAACCAGCAACACGATGCCACAGCCCGCTCGGCTCATCCGTTTCTGCATCCTGTCCCCCTTCATGGATCTCCCCTCACATCGCACGTACCATTACGATGTCCGAGCTTACCGCGAGTACGTAAGAAAGTCATCTATTGCCTCGTTCGGTCCTCCTGCAATCGTGGGCCGAGACAGAACACCCAACACGATGCGCTGGAGCGAACGACGGCCGTGAGATTAAATACATCCATTTTCACAAATCCACACTCAGCACCTGACGCTGAGATGACGATGAGCGAACCAGACTCCACCCTCCTTGCACAACTTTGAAGAAACATGGATGTCTCTCCGACTTTTCGCTACACTGGCCTCTCCATCATGAGCACATCTCACAAGAGACATGACAGTGAAGACGGACGCTCGCCCGACCCGATTGCCAAGCCCGTAGATCCCGTGACAACCCTCCCCGCGAAGATACCCGAGGCTCAACACAAGACTCGTGCCTCCCTGGTGGTGCGGGCCGGTGGTGTCTATTTTCTCATCGCGCTCGGAGTTGGATTCGTACTCGAGGTCGTTCGGCTTGAGGTGATCGCTCTGCATATCAGCGAACTGATCGCCCGGTTACTGGAAGTTCCCAACACGCTTCTGGCTATGATTATCGGTGCAAAATGGACAATCGACCGATTCCATTTGCCGCCCATCCCACGTATACGACTCGGCATCGGGTTCGTGGCGTTCGTCCTGATGATTCTCATGGAATCAACGATCGTTCTCCCACTTCATGGCCTCACCATCGACCAGTACATGGCCCTGCAACATGCTGTCGTGGGAGTGTTGCCGTTCGGAGTACTCGCCGTATTAACCGGCATGCCGCTGCTCGTCAGTTATCGATGGGAGCGCTGATGCGAGTGTCTACGATATCTGAATAGGTCCCATCCACTAGGCCTGACGAAGTCCACAGTTGTCCTCCCGCTCTGGAACCGCTCAATCACTCAGTTCCTCGCAACCCAGGAGATCGTCGTACAATCCGAGCCTTCCAAGTCGTGAGGCTTGACACCCACGCCCCTACTCATGGGATACCGACGGTGATCCTGAGTTACGCATCTGCCCAATCAGAACTGACCAGGGCCAACCACCGTTCTCTCGATCATCCGGTAATAGAGAGGAGTCATGTATGAATGCTTTTCGATGTATCGCCTGGATAAGCCTGGCACTTTTCATCAACACCGTCACGACCGCAGCAGCAGAACCATCTGACCCTGAGTCGGCCATCCGACGGCTCGTCCGAGCCAATGCCGAGAAGGACTTACCGACGCTCTCTCGTATGATGGCCCACGACGCAGACATCATCAGTTATGGGATCGCTGGCCGAAAGTATATTGGCTGGCCTGAACTTGAACAAGGCATGAAGGAAGAGTTTTCTAACGCGCAGAAACTTGAGATTCCGATTAAAGAGCTGAAAGTTTGGACGAAAGGGGCTCTTGCTTGGTACGCCATGGAGCTCGACTATATTCGCTATGTGACTGAGAGTACTGGACTCAAGCGAACGGTGCTTCCGATGAGAGAAACCGGCGTACTGGAACGACGCGATGGCCGATGGCAACTGTTATCGTGGCATGAATCCTTTCGATCCGCTCAGTTGAGTGGACCACTGGCCTCACCATCAGCTGGGTCCTCGCCATATACTATCGAGAATGGTCACGCCGCAGCTGGTATCGATCTCAGTGGAGAATGGGAGATTCTCGAGGTGGAGGATGACAAACGGTACAAGGCAACGTTCGATAAGAATGGACATGGGCCGTACACCCAGCATGGCGGTCGGTTCACGACCAGCGCGATCACGAATCGCCTCTGGCAAGGTACCTGGCACCAGCCAGGCAACGATCGAGAGGGAGGATTTGAAGTCAGCCTTTCAGAAGACGGTACTCAAGCCAAAGGGATCTGGTGGTACAGCAGGGTCGGAACGCAGAAAAATATCCCACCGCGTGAACACGGCGGCACCTATCACTGGAAAAAAGTTATACCGTAGTCGATTCAAGTCCGCC
The DNA here is from genome assembly GCA_019636915.1 of Nitrospira sp. Taxonomy (GTDB): domain Bacteria; phylum Nitrospirota; class Nitrospiria; order Nitrospirales; family Nitrospiraceae; genus Nitrospira_D. The sequence continues at coordinate 5,121 of JAHBWQ010000236.1, forward strand.
AGAACGTGGATAAGATCGACCAGGACCATCCTCCACCTAATAATGAGTGGAGGATAGATCATGAAAGTCCTACGACGATGCACGAATTACGCGGCACGAGGAGGTATTTCTCCATCATCTGGAATCGGCTCTCGAGAGGCCGATTCGTTCGCAGCTTTCTGATCATCACTCGGAAGCTCGTCATGCATGGTCGTCATCCTTTCTTTTTTTCTAACGGTTCCCTGTAGGGCAGCACCCACAAGACCAGCAACCATCGTCTTGGCAAACCCTTCGGAATCATCTCGTATCTGTTCTGTTTCCCCGGCGGACGGCCAAGAGACCTGTCCTGGGTCAGATGGAGCGGCATTCGTTGATTCAAGGTTCCCGGCAATTTCATCCTGCTGACCCGACGAGGTCGAGGCCTTGCCCTTTGTTCCAGCGCCGCCCACGTGATTCTCGTCCCCGCCATGAGCCAGGTCTAAAACGTTTCGACCAGAGTTGAGAATATCGACCGGAGGAACAGCCTGAGCATCCCACTCAACCGGTTTGCGAAGATCCTCCACCGATTCTGATTTACTTTCACTGTCGCCCCCGGTGGGCTGGGACAGAATGAACGGCTGAACGGCTTCAGATCCTGCCGGACTTTTCTGAAACAGAGAAGCAACTAACGTCTGCTCCCCACCATCGCCTCCGTCGACCTCTGGTGAGGCCTCGTTCACATTGGTCAAGTTGATCGTGAACGTTTGGTCGTGAGTGATGCCCCCAGCGTCGGTCACTTGCACCGTGATCGTGTGGCTCGCCGCACTCTCGTAATTCAGCAGACTGCCATCGGCCACCGTGATCACACCGGTACTCGCATTGATCGCAAACCGCCCGCCCGCTGTATCGGTGAGGCTATAGCTCTTCGTATCGCCCGCATCGGGATCGGTACCCGTGACCGTCCCCACCACCGTCCCCGTTGCCGCATTCTCCGCCACACTGTTGGTAGACAAGCTCAGGTCCGTCGGCCCTTCGTTCACGTTGGTGAGATTGATCGTGAACTGCTCGGTATAGCTCTGGCCCCCGCTGTCCGTCACTTGCACAGTCAGGTTATGGCTACTCGCCGCTTCGTAATTCAACAAGCTCCCATCCGCTACCGTGATCACACCGGTACTGGCATTGATCGCGAACCGGCCGCCTGCTGTATCCGTCAAGCTATAGGTTTTGGTGTCCT
>JAHBWQ010000237.1 GCA_019636915.1 Nitrospira sp.
TAGTGACGGCATGGGGACCCATTACCTGGCTGGGCAGTTGTTTGCCGCGTTTGGAACCCTTTCACACTAGCCTGTGGACTACTCTCGCGTCTTGTTCTGTTCTCCTGCACATGAACGATTTTCCTGCGTACGATGACGTCCTCTTCTTCAACTCTCAGAGAGCGCGGACTGATGACGCGTTCGGAAAGATAGGCGTGTGATGCCGATGACGACGGAGACGACCGACACAACTCACATCCCACCCGATGTCCTGCAGCGCAAGATTGTTCCGAGCATCGCCAAGGAACTCGGCGTTGGAGGCTCGCAAGTAGCCGCTGCGGTAGCATTGCTCGATGAAGGAGCGACGGTTCCCTTTATTGCGCGGTATCGGAAGGAGGCGACAGGGAACCTAGACGATACGCAACTCAGGACATTGGAAGAGCGGCTGCGCTATCTGCGTGAGCTGGAGGAGCGGCGCGCGGCTGTGTTGGCTTCCATTGAGGAACAGGGGAAGCTCACCGACGCCTTGCGCACGAGTCTTGAGGCAGCCATGACCAAGCAGGCCGTCGAAGATCTGTATCTTCCTTTCAAACCGAAACGACGCACGCGCGCGCAAATCGCTCGTGAAGCGGGGCTCGAGCCGTTGGCGGATGCCCTGTTAACCGATCCTCTGTTGATTCCTGAGCAGGAGGCACTCAAGTATATTCGCGTGGTACCGGCTTCGGAAGGAGTGGAGGCCGTCAATGTGCCGGATGTGAAAGCCGCACTCGAAGGGGCTCGGGACATCTTGATGGAACGGTTTGCAGAAACCGCTGATCTCCTGGCCGCAATACGAACACGCCTGTGGAACGAGGGCGTCCTGACCTCCACGGTGATGAAGGACAAAGAAACGGCTGAAGAGGAAAAGTTTCGCGACTACTATGCCTATTCGGAACCGATCAAGAATATTCCGTCGCATCGGGCTTTGGCGCTGTTCCGGGGTCGTACGCTCGGGGTCTTAAAGCTGGAGCTGGGCTTGGGAGAGGGGCTCGAGGCCATGGTCCCACATCCCTGTGTCGCCATGATTGCCGCTCATGCCGGCATTGCCGATCGAGGGCGACCAGCCGATAAGTGGCTGGTCGGTGTGTGTGAATGGACCTGGCGTGTCAAAATGCATCTGACCATCAGTGCGGAGCTGCTCGTACAATTGCGGGAATCTGCTGAGGCGGAGGCGATCAGAATTTTTGCAAAGAATCTCCATGAGCTGTTGTTGGCGGCCCCGGCCGGGCCCAAGGCCATTCTTGGTCTCGATCCGGGGATTCGCACCGGGTGCAAAGTGGCTGTCGTTGATGCAACGGGAAAGTTGTTGGACACAGAGACGATCTATCCTCACCAACCGCGTAACGATTGGCAAGGGGCATTGGAGACCCTGATTCGGCTGATTGTTCAGCATGGCGTGGACTTGTTAGCGATCGGCAACGGCACCGCGAGCCGGGAGACGGACAAGTTGGCGGGCGAGGTGATCAAATTTATCACAGCTCAAAAGCCTGAACAGAAGTTAGCCAAAATCGTGGTGAGCGAAGCAGGGGCATCAGTCTACTCGGCTTCGGCCTTTGCGGCGGCGGAGTTCCCTGAGTTGGATGTGAGTGTGCGAGGGGCCGTGTCCATTGCGAGACGGTTACAGGATCCGCTCGCTGAGCTGGTGAAGATCGAGCCGAAGGCGATCGGAGTCGGTCAATATCAGCATGACGTGGATCAGAAGGCCTTGGCGAGATCGCTTGATGCCACGGTCGAAGATTGTGTCAATGCCGTGGGAGTGAACGTGAACACGGCATCGGTCCCGTTACTGGAACGGGTGTCGGGTCTCAATAAGGCGTTAGCTCGAAACATCGTGGACTATCGCAATGCGAACGGACCATTTCCCAATCGGGCGACGATCCGCAAGGTTCCTCGGCTTGGTGACAAGACGTTTGAGCAAGCGGCAGGCTTCCTGCGCATCCCAGACGGTGACAATCCGTTGGACTGTTCCGCTGTTCATCCGGAGGCCTATCCGGTGGTTGAACGGATTCTGAGCAAGTTAGGAACGGGGATTGCCGAGGTGATGGGCAGGCCAGCCCTTTTGAAAGAGGTGTCGGCTGCTGATTTTACCGATGAGAAGTTTGGGCTGCCGACGGTACAAGATATTTTTAGCGAACTCGAAAAACCGGGCCGCGATCCTCGGCCTGAATTCAAGACGGCGACGTTCCGTGACGGGGTCGAATCGGTGAGTGACTTGCAGCCGGGCATGGTGCTTGAGGGGGTGGTCACGAATGTGGCAGCCTTCGGAGCCTTCGTCGACATCGGGGTGCATCAGGATGGGCTGGTGCATGTGTCCGCACTGGCCAATCGATTCATCAAGGATCCGCATGAGGTGGTGAAGCCGGGACAGGTGGTTAAGGTCAAGGTGATCGACGTCGATCTGAAACGCCAGCGCATCGCGCTGACGATGCGCCTTGATGATGCCGCAAGCCGTTCGACTGTGCCTGCCCAGTCCGGTAACAATGCAGCCGGTGCTCAACGTGGGCGAGGGCCATCTGGATCGAACCTGAAAGCACAACCATCTCAGCCGCTCAGCGCCATGGCATTGGCCATGGCGAAGGCAAGGCAGAAGTCGTAGTAAGCAGCAAATCGAGAATCTACTAAGGGAGGTGATGGGTCATTCTTTTTCCATAACCCAACTTGACCTTGTATGTTGACGCATCAGGGAAAGTGCCTTACAGTGAAGTCGTAAGAGGTGCGTGGCTATGGCTACCAGTACGGTGAAGCAGAAGATTCTCCAGGTGGTCCAGGGGCTACCCGACACGGCGACATTTGAGGATGCGATCGAACGACTCTGTTTCTTGGCGAAGATCGAAGAGGGTATCCGCCAGTCCGACACCGGTGAAACAGTGCCCCATGCGGAAGCGATTCGTCAGCTTCTCAGATGAGTCCAATTGTCTGGACTCGCCGGGCAATTGAAGATGTTCAGTCTATTCAGCTGTTCATCGCGAAAGATTCTCCCCACTACGCGCAACTGGTCGGGCAACAACTGATTGCTGCTGTCGAACGGTTACCAACCTTTTCTCAGTCCGGTCGAGTTGTTCCGGAAGTCAACAATCCCGCCATTCGAGAAGTAATCCAAGGCTCCTACAGAATTGTCTACAGGCTCATTCATGGAGAAATCCACATCCTTACAGTTCATCATACTGCCCGCTTGCTGAGGCTAGAGTTGTAGGTTTTGTGCTTGCCACACCGTGTAGAGGCCAGCAAGTTTTCCCTGTCGAATTCTGAATTCGATCTCTTCTGCCCAGCCGATATCATTGAAGGAGCGTATTCTCTTGTACTTCCCCTTGAGGTGACAAAACACCGGTTCTGATTCTTTGCGTATTCTATCAGACAGTCGTGAAAGGTCGGGAACACCGACAACTCGAACCAGATCACCGATCGATATATTTTGTCCTTTACAGTCTTTTCTTCTCATGTTGTACGGACTAATAATGTTGGTTGGCACTCATCTATGTGGATCTACCCATACTTGAGTTTCAGTGCGATGATCCCAGATTGGAGTAGGAGCGTGACAGCGTTCGCGAGAATGACAGGCAGCGAATCAATCCAGATGCCGTAGATGAGCCACAGCAGGACGCCTGTGCTGAATGTCGTGACCATCCCCCACGACAGATCCCCGGTTGATTTGGACTGCCAGGCCTTCGCAATCTGAGGAATGAACGCAATCGTGGTCAGTGTGCCGGCGATCAACCCCAGCGTCGTGACTTCGTCCACTTTTTACACCGGCCACTTTTCTTCTCGCCAGGCCATGTCCCAGAACATCCATTCATAGCGTGAACTGATGATGAAGGAGTCTTCCATCCGTCGAAGTTCGTCTTTCCCGGCTGTCTTGGCCCACTGATCCACTTTCTTCCGCATCCATATCTGGACGTCCGCAAACTCGGGAGAAGCATAGAGCATGAGCCACTCACGATAGGGATGGTTCTTGGCCGGTGAGCTTTTTTGCAATAAATGTTGTCCCACCACACAGTAGACCCATGCGCAGGGAAGGGCCACGACGGTGATTTCCGTCGCTGTACCCGTTGCGGCTACCGCCAGCATGTGTCTGGTGTACGCATAATTGGTCGGCGCCATGGGAACGGAGGTCATCTGTTTTGCACTCATGTTCCAGCGTTTGCCGTAATTTTCGTGCAGGCTGCGCTCGACCACGATCGTCTCCTCTGCCAGCTTGTTGAAACGGAGGCCGCTCTCTGAGTCAGGCGCTTTGACGGCTGCAGCAGAGAATACACGTGCGAGGTCGCCGAGAAATCGTGCATCTTGCAGGATGTAATATTTGAACTTCTGCTCAGGCAATGTTCCGTTGCCGAGTGCGACGACGAAGGGGTGTGTCAATTGGGAATCCCAGATCGAGCTGGCGAGTTTGCGGAGGTTGTTTGAGAATGACATGTGTTCTCCGATGTGGGAAGTGGTTTGTTTTGAGCTGGAACGTAACTTTCAACACTCACAAGTAAACACGTGGCCCTAGGTGCTCCCACATTAGAGATACGGAATCCAGGGTCTGGGGAGGCGGTTCATTCCGTCCAATGCTGCGACTTTATAGCACTCGGCCAACGTCGGATAATTGAAGACGGTATCGATAAAGTAATCAATTTTACCATGAAAGGCCATCACGGCTTGACCGATGTGGATCAATTCGGTGGCGCCTTCCCCGATGGCATGCACCCCTAACAGATGTCGAGTGTGTCGATGAAACAAGAGCTTCAGCATGCCGGTTTCGTCACCGATCAATTGCCCACGAGCGATCTCCTTATAGCGGGCGATGCCGACGCCGTACGGTATACCGGCTTGTTTGAGCTCTTCCTCATTTCTACCGACCATGGAGATTTCCGGAATGGCATAGATGCCATAGGGGAGGAGTGCGGTATCCATGCGATCCGGATGGCCGAAGGCATGGCTGGCTGCGTGGCGCCCCTGTTGCATGGACGTAGAAGCTAGAGCCGGAAATCCAATGACATCACCGGCTGCATAGACGTGAGGAAGCATAGTTTGGAAATGTTCATTCACAGTCAGCCTTCCACGGGCATCAGGTTGAAGACCGATCGATTCCAGATGCAGGGCTGCGGTCGCTCCGACGCGACCGATGGCATACAGGAGTGTGGTGGTATGAAGCGGGGGATGCTTCCGCAAAGACACCTGGACCGCCTGTGCTCCGTTTCGTGTGATCGAGACCACCTCTTCGTCGTGATAGAGCGTCACGCCTAAATCTCTCATCTGGCGCTGGAGCGTCTCGATGATCTCCGTATCGACGAATTCCAATAGCCGTGGGCGTTTGTCAATGAGCGTGACGGGAACTCCCAAGGCGGCTAGCATCGATGCATACTCGGTTCCGATCACGCCTCCTCCCACAATGACGAGGGATTTGGGAATATGTCGTAAAGCGAGAAGGCCGTCCGTATCGATGATCGTGTGATCATCGAAGGGAACCTCAGGTGGCCGAGCGGGCTCGGTTCCCACGGCAATGATGAAAAAGTCGGCCGTCAGTTCTAATGCTGCATGGGAAGTCTGTACATGAAGCCGATGTGGATCGAGAAAGCTGGCCGTGCCGAAATACATATCCACTTGGTTTCTGGCCATCTGCTGCTGAACGATCTGAATTTCATGTTTGATGACGTGATTAGCGCGGAAGGCCAGGTCTTCGATCGTGATCGTCTTTTTCAGCCGGTATTCGCCTCCGTAGATATTGCGCTGTCGAAATCCTGACAGGTAGAGGACGGCTTCACGGAGTGATTTACTGGGAATGGTTCCTGTATTGATGCAGACGCCGCCCACGACCATCTTGCGCTCGATGATCCCCACTTTCTTGCCGAGTTTGGCCGCCTGAATGGCCGCCTTCTGCCCTGCCGGCCCGGTCCCGATGACGAGTACATCATAGTGAGGCATGGATGTTAGGAAAGAGTAAGGCTGAGGTTGAGGAGAACAGAAATGCCTGCCCCTCGAACCTCAACCTGTTTCTCTCTCAGCTCTCCGTGACCAAACGACGGGCGAACTGGAAGGCTTCTTCCATGTCTGGTAGTTGAGCAATCTCCGGGGTGATTTGGAGATAGCGAACGGTATTGGTCTTATCGATGACCATGATCGCTCTCGTCAAGATGTGCGGGCCTTCCAAAAAGAGGCCATGGGTTTTCCCAAACTCAGCTCCACGATAGTCGGAGAGGAAGGTCACGTTGGCGATCTTGGCTTCTCCGGCGAATCGCTTTTGAGCGAAGGGCG
>JAHBWQ010000238.1 GCA_019636915.1 Nitrospira sp.
CCCGAGAGGGTGGAAAGGAGCCAACATACGAATATAGTTGAGGACATCACGAATCTCTTGCTCGGACAACCGATCCGCCCACCCGTGCATCGGACTGAAGAGCACTCCCTGTTTGATCGCGAGATAGAGGTCCATATCGGTCTTGGTCCGTGACTTCACGGCACGGAAATTTGCCGGAGGCACGATCAATTCCTTGATCTCAGGCCCAAGTCCATCGCCAGTGGCTCCATGACAACCAGCACAGTGCTGTTGGAAGATTCGCTCCCCGCTCTTCGTGTTTCCAGAGTGGCTCTGAGCCAGAGCCCACGAAGCAGTCAACACGACTACCAGAATGCTCATCAGAATACGTCCATGCATGTATACCTCTCTTCTCACAGAACATCTCGGCGCCACCGAGCTACCTCAAGCATCAATGTTGATGTTGTTGCCCTCCGCCGGCTCCTCCACTCCCATGATTACCACCACCCTGTCCATGACTGCCACTTCCCATGGGTCCCATCATGCCACCCATCATCCCCATTCCGCTTCCGTGCTGGCTACTACTCTTCATGTGCTCATGGAGAGCACGTTCCTTTTCTCGTTGGTCAGGGCTCAAGAGAGAAGACGCCTGACGCTTCGCCTTGATCTCGGCGAGCAGACAGGCCGCTTCTGATTTTTTTAATTGATCCACTTTGGCTTGAATTGCATTGAGATCGGCTTGCTCATCGTCCAGCAGTGCCTGCAGCTCGAGCTTGGCGACTTTCGTATCAGCTTCCAACCGAGCCTCTGTTCGCTTGAAATCCAATTGCACGGATTTCAGCTTGCCGATTTGCTCCGCCGTCAGGCCGATCTCCTTGGCATGTTTCAGCAGATGTGTGAGATAGTGCCCTCCATGGTCCTCCTCTTCAGCCTGATCGTGGCCACCGTGCATCATCATCGCCTGGCCCTCGGCCACAAAACTCGGGAACGCGGTCATCGCGACGATCAACGCGGCTCCCCCAACTCCAACGATCCATAGGCTCTTCAACTTCGTCATGACCAGTACCTCCAGCGTTAAACCCATGACTCTTGCGACCGAGGTTATCGCGATTTTCAGAAGGTATGCTCCCTGCCGCCCTTCGCCACCCGCGAGCAACCAACGTAAACGACCGGGAGCCTGCGCCTTCAGCCAGCTTGATCTTCGATGGACACTCCCAGCCCAATCCAGGCCCTCAAGAGATCATGGCGTGTGATCGAGTACGTAACCTTCCCATTCTTCCTCACCGGTAGGCTCAGGAGCCGCTTATCCTCCATGAGCTTCACGGCCTCATCGATACTTGTCTCATCGGTCACGGCGATACGCTCTTTGGCCATCACATCTTCGGCCTTCAGACAGTTGAGATCCTTCCCTGCCTCCAGCGCCCGAAGAATATCGAACTCGCTGATAAAACCGACGAAGTCGCCCCCTTCGTCGACAATCGGTGCACCCGGCGTGTGGGTGCTCAGCAGCTCAACCGCAATTCCCATGGCGTTCTGATCACGACGAAACACAAGCCGGTTCGTCGCACGTATCTGCCCGACAGTCTTGAACCCTCCGACAGGAACTCCTGGCCTCACCAACGTGGTCATCGTACTTCCTCCCGATTGATGGTTGTTGCTAGCTCCGACGTCTGCATTGTCCGGCACCGTCGTTACACACCTAGGCCATCATTCATCCGATCCACCTCTTCGTCCTCGATGCCCCATTCCGCCTCTCCCCCCCATACCGCCATCCGTGCCCATCATGGGTCCCATGCCCTCTCCATGCCCCATCATGCCTGGTCCGTGCTTTCCTGCGAAGGTGCGCTCATATTGAATAAGAGCCCAGATCTCCTCGTCGGACAAGACCGAACCGAATGCGATCATAGCGGTTCCAGGCGAGCCATATTTGATGGCCCAGAAGACTTCTCCTTCGGTACGATGGCGCCAAAAACCATGATGCTGAAAGTTACGCGGCGCGGGATTCATACTCACAGCTCCCGGCCCTTTGCCGTCTCCATCTATTCCATGGCAGGTGACACAGCCGCCCTTGCCGTTGTAGACCGACTTGCCCTGCTCAATTACCTCGGAAGAGTGCGCCAAGGGATTCCTCAGCGCTCTTGCTTCAGCCAATTTATCGGCAGGTACGACTGGTTGCATCATGTGCCGCTCTGCAGCCCAAGCCGTAACCTCAACACACATCACGACGGCGATGAACGCGAACAGTCTCATCTTCATTCCTGAGTCCCTTTCGGTCATACCACAACTGTCTTTCAGGCGTTAGAGATCCAGTTCCACCATCTTGCGGTGGAATCGAGTAATGACGTTCGGGTCAGGTGTCAACCTGATCTGAGCTTCGTCCTTTCCTTTGTAAGGCAGCAGATTCAGGACATAACGCAAGCTTTCCAGTCGCGCAGCCTGTTTGTCGTTCGCTTGCACGATGATCCAGGGGCTAAAAGTCGAATGCGTTTTGCTGAACATTTCCTCTTTGCAACGGGTATAGGCGTCCCACAGTTCCTGCGCTTTTTCATCGACCGGACTCAGCTTCCACTGCTTGAGCGGATTCTGCCGCCTCGCTTCGAATCGCCTGGCTTGTTCATCCTTGGAGATGGAGAACCAGAACTTGATGATGGTGACCCCGTCTTCATAGAGCATGTGCTCGAATTCCGGAACCTGCTGAAGAAATCGCTGATGCTCTTTTTTTGTACAGAATCCCATCACCGGCTCGACCACGGCGCGGTTGTACCAACTCCGGTCGAAGAACACGATTTCACCTCTGTTCGGCAGCTGGTGAATATAGCGTTGGAAATACCACTGGCCCCGTTCTGCATCGGTCGGCTTCGGCAGCGCCACGACTCGCATCGCGCGAGGATTCAGATGCTCGGTGAACCGTCGGATCGTACCGCCTTTTCCAGCCGCATCCCGTCCTTCGACCAAAATAGCGATGCGCTCCCCGCTGCTTTGAATCCATCGCTGCAGCCTGACCAATTCAACCTGCAACTGTCGTAAGTCCTGTTCGTATAGCAGGGTCTTGCGCACTTCCTCGATATCGACGGCTTTGTTTGCAAGGAGTTTCAGAAACCCTTTCCTTGTATTGACCCTTCGGAGATCATCCGCGGTCAAGGCATAGCCTGGTTCACCGATGCGTCCGAGCCCCTGAGAGATCAAAGTGCTGCGCGGAACCCGGTACCCGTCTCCCTCCCTCGGCACCTTCGTGGGAATCGTCTCTAACTCGGTTGCGTCCACACCGGATGCGGACGGCACGAGGTCGTCGATGTCCTCTGAATCCGCTTGCTCCTTACGATCTCGTGACTTCCTCGACGACTCTCCGCTCGCTGCCATGAGAAACCTCCTTGACCCAAAGAATCAGAACATCACATTCCGGTCTCGCTCAGCCACGGCCTTGATGTAGTCCGGCATGCCTTTGATCGAGGCACCAGCCACCAGATCCGCCACATTGACCTGACGAGCCACAGCACAGGCTCCACAGACCCAGATCTGCACACCAGCCGCCTGGACTGCGGCGAGCAAATCTTTCAGTGGCATCAAATTCACGCCGGTGACATGATCCGCCACGCCTTTTCGTCCAAGTGTGACAGCTTCATTCCAGAGCCACAGCACCACATCGTGTCCTTGCTCTTTTGCTGTCTTGGCGGCCATGAATGGCAAGGTTGCCATGGTAGGATCGTCGGTTCCTCGGCTACCCGAGATGATGAATGTCGCCATGTCGCAACCCTCCGTCTTTCGTTGTTCGTGAAATGTATTGGCCAACGATCGATGCAGTGGACCAGCTCCCGTGCTTACTGGTCCGACTGAGTATCGCTTCCCGCCTCACAAATCATGGTTTCTCTGGTGTGAAGGCGGGTTTAACTTGATCCCAATATTCGGCGTCACGGAGATCGACTGATGCACCGTACACCCGTGGGCGACCTTCAGCAGTCGCTCTCGTTGATCTGCCGTGATGCGATGGGGAAGATGAATCGCAATGTCGACACGACCGACACGATGTGGCCCCTCCGCCATCGCCCATTCCGCCTCGACAGACAAGCCGTCTCGGGCGATACCGTGTCGCCCGCAGAATTGCCCGACGAAGTATGCAACACAACTTGCGACGGACCCTACATAGAGCTCTACAGGCCCCATACCGGCATCCTGCCCTCCATCCTCGACCGGCTGGTCGGTGATGATTCGATGCTTCCCGCTCACAATGTCGTACCGTGTCCCGCCGTGAAAGGTCGCTGTAAGTTTCATCGGGCCGCTCTCGAAATCAGAAACCGACCGTATGGAATTCCAGGTTTCACGTTGTGCAGAAACCAAAAACCTGAGCCGTGAAACCTGAAACCCTTCTCCCTTACGCCTCATGTTCGTATCAATAGGGTGCGTCCGCCGGCTTACCCCCCTTCGGCCAATCATGAATCTTGTCGGGAAAGTCAGGTCGAGGCTGCGTATTCATATAGGCCGCCGCGTCGAGAGCTTCATCGTCCGTCACCGTCCAGCCCCAACCTCTCGGCATGTTGGCCTTGATAAAGGCAGCAGCCACGCTGACCCGCGCCATTCCGGCGCCAATATTGTATGAACGCGGTCCCCACACGGGCGGCGCCGCCATGGTGCCTTGTCCGTCGGAACCATGGCAGAAGACACATTTTTTCTCAAAGACCTTCTTGCCGTTGATAGGGTCCGGTTGATGAGTCGAAGTCAGGCGCGGGATGCCTCGCCACGGCACTGTACTACCGGAGGGCATATTCTGAGAAAGCCATTCGATGTAAGCCACGATACCCGTCAGTTTCACACTGTCCGGCGGAAGAGGCTTCCCATTCATACTGCGTTCGAAACACTCGTTGATCTGATCGGCCAATGTCATCCGACGGCCGGCTCGCTCACGATATTGCGGATAGAGTGTACTGATGCCGACGAATGATGCAGCATTCGGGTTAAGCCCTCCGTCCAAATGACAATTTGTGCAGTTGAGCGCATTGCCGATATACCGCTTTCCGTACACTTGTGTATTGACTACCATCTCGTAGCCCAAGCGAATCTGCTCGCCCCTCAAATTACCGGGAATCGTTTCAGGCGACGGCGGAGCAAATAACGCGTCGACCGGCGACGCTGTGCTTGAGCGACCAATCCCCTCCTCACTCCCCGTCACCCGTGGAGGCGGGACACAACTGATCACCCCAACCAGCGTACACACCAGCACGGCCCCGGCGGCAACCAGTCGGCTCATCGATTCCACCTCATTTCTTGGAGCTGGACACAGGAGAGCAGGTATTAATACCCAGCAATGTGAACAGCGGGCAATACCCCACTGCCCCGGTCAGCAATAGAATCACCCCCGTCGCAAGCACTATTCCGGACATCGCACCCGAAAGCCCCGCAAAGAGGCCGGCCATCATCGCCAGTACTCCCGCTCCAATACGTATTGGTCGTTCGATTCCCCCCACGTTACATGTCACGTCAATCCCTCCTCATCTCAATCTAAGGACAACCATCCCCTTTCCGTAACTGGCCTATATGAGACACCTTCCAGCTATTGGATTCATCTTTATGGTGGCCCAGGAGACTCGATCCTAAATGTGCGCACATAAGCCAACACATCCCAGATTTCTTCGTCCGAGAGAGCATGTTTCCAAGCACCCATAACCGTGTTCGGTTTGCCGTCGTGAATTCGCCGAAACAACGTCCCATCCAGCCGACTCTGAACGGCAAGCGTTGTGAGGTCTGCCGGAGGCGGAACGAACTGTAGTCCTCGTACACCTTTCCCGTCGATTCCATGACAGAGGATGCAGGTGTTGACGTAAATCTCCCGTCCTGTGACTGAATCACCCCCCTTGGCTGAAGTCGTAAACTCTTTGACTCCAAGATGGCTGAATCCCACTGCCGACGTCCAAACCAGCACTCCGCCCAACAGCACCATTCGTCCCATGGTAGCCATGCCTTACCCCCTTGGACGATGAAGCCTTGCGATGAGTGTGCCATTTTCTCCCTACGCATTGTGATATAGTTATCATTATTATTCAACGGCTTACATGACTTTCACTAATATGACTCTGGAAACGGGAAACTGAACTGGTGACAAATACCACAGGTGTTATCGCCCAGTGACCCAGGATGCTACAAACGTCTCTCTTCGTTGTATAAATATGATCTGTGCAATGGCGCACGGTGTTGCCTGTGCGATAATTTGCAATGATCTATCATTCGGGCATAGATGGTAACTATCTGATCCGGTCGGAATGTGAG
>JAHBWQ010000239.1 GCA_019636915.1 Nitrospira sp.
TAGAGCCGCTGTATTCGCGGTATGGGATTGAGGTCAAGAAGATGTTTGCGAGCGAATCCAAGCGCGCCATTCTCGTGGTTCGTGGTGAGCTGCAAGCCACCCTCGGTACCGACGTGCCATTTTATGAGCAAAGTTCACTCGGCGGGCAGAATAATCTGCGTGGGTTCGGAATGGATCGTTACATCGATAAGCAGATGATTGCGTTCAGTGTCGAAGAGCGGATTCATATTCTTCGCACTCGCCTTGCCGGGGTTATGGCGGATTTCGAACTGGCGCCGTTCCTCGATACCGGACAGGTGTTTAACTCGTTCAAGAATGTGAGTTTCAAAGACTATCGGATCACACCGGGTGTCGGGTTTCGCGGAATCATCAGGCCCAATGTGGTAGGGCGAATCGATTGGGGATTCAGTAAAGAGGGGAGTGCTATTTTTGCAGGGCTCGATTTTCCCTATTAACCAGTCGGTGAGATATCCTTCCTGCTCCAGCGGTGGGTGAGATCTTCGGGGCGCTCGAAGTCGGATCTGAGTCGCCCATCGTATTCTCAACATGGGGTTAGGCAAGGTTCCTGCCGGTGGAGAGACGAAGCACCCGCTGTGTCGTACGTGGAGCCTCCTGCACGTTGGCCCAAGGTGAAGGCCACGGAGGATGATGCCGTGTTCGGTCTCGGCTGTGGAGGGATTGAGGACTACGTTGAGGTTCCTCCGGACTGGCAGCGTTCAGAGGATTTCGAAGAAGGCGCATCTTTCGTAAGTACTTGACTTCACATGGTTCCTGTGTGAAACTCCACCCAAAATTCGCTCCTAGATCACATCAAGGGTAGCGTATCCCTGCCAAAGACGGCAATCGTCGATGGTAGACCAACGAAGGAGACCATCCATGTCCATCTTGAAGAAGATCCATAGTCCGGCTGATCTGAAACGCGTATCTCCAGACCAATTTCCGGCATTGTGCCAAGAGATTCGTGAACAGATCATCGGTGCGGTCTCCAATGTGGGAGGGCATTTAGCCTCAAACTTAGGAGTGGTCGAGCTTACTGTCGCGCTGCAGTATCTCCTGGATACGCCGACCGACAAGATTGTATGGGACACCAGTAATCAGTCCTATACGCACAAACTGCTGACCGGTCGCCGAGAGCAGTTCCATACGCTTCGCCAGTATGGAGGACTGAGTGGATTCTGCAAGCGTGAAGAAAGTGAATACGACACGTTCAATGCCGGGCATGCCGGGACTGGGGTGTCGGCTGCCTTCGGTATGGTGGAAGCCCGTGAGCAGCTGAAGCAAAAGCATAAAGTCGTGTGTGTCGTTGGTGACGGGGCGATGACGTCCGGTATGACGCTTGAGGGTCTGCATCATGCCGGAGGGCTCGGGAAAGATTTCCTCGTGATTCTCAACGACAATCAGATGTCGATCTCGAAAAATGTCGGAGCGATTTCTGCCTATTTGAGTCGGACGATTACGGGTGAGTTTTACGGGAGGATGCGTGAAGAGACGGGGCAGCTGTTGGGCAAGATTCCTCACATCGGCAGTGATATACAAAAGCTCGCCCGTCGTGCCGAGGAACTTGCAAAGGGCGTGATTCTCCCTGGATTGCTGTTTGAAGAGCTTGGGTTTCAATATAGTGGTCCCATCGATGGGCACAACTTTGAGCATCTCCTCCCCACACTCGAGAATGTGTTGAAAATGAGGGGACCGGTCCTTCTCCACATCATTACGAAAAAAGGACTCGGTTATGAGCCGGCCATGAAGAATCCCGTGTGGTTTCATGCCTGCCCACCGTTTGTTCGAGAGACGGGTGTCCCTGCGAAAAAAGCCGCACGTCCTTCGTACACGGCGATCGCAATGGACGCGTTAGTCAAATTGGCTCGTGAAGATAAGCGCATCGTGGCCATCACGGCGGCGATGTGTGAAGGGACAGGCCTGACAGCCTTTGAGAAAGAATTTCCAGACCGCCTCTACGATGTCGGTATTGCGGAACAGCATGCCGTGACCTTTGCAGCAGGGCTTGCGGCTCAAGGGCTGAAACCGGTCGTGGCGATGTACGCGACGTTTCTCCAGCGGGCTTACGACCAAGTCGTGCATGACGTGGCGACGCAGAATCTTCCCGTGGCATTCTGTATCGATCGTGGTGGTCTCGTGGCTGAGGATGGAACCACTCATCACGGCGCCTTTGATTATGCCTTCCTGCGTCATGTTCCCAACATGGTCGTGATGGCGCCAAAGGATGAGAACGAGCTTCAGCACATGATGAAAACAGCCCTGGAATACAATGGCCCGATTTCGGTGCGGTATCCGCGCGGAGTGAGCCTGGGCGTCAAGATGGATAGGGTTCCGCACATGCTTCCCATCGGGAAAGGTGAGTTACTGAAGGATGGGACGGATGTGGCAATTATGGCGATCGGGGTATCTGTGTGGCAAGCGATGGAGGCCGCGAAGCGGCTCAGTGAAGAAGGTGTCTCAACGGCGGTCGTCAATGCCAGGTTCGTGAAACCCTTGGATCAGGAACTCGTTGCGGATGTCGCAAAACGGGTTCGGTACGTCGTGACGGTTGAAGAAGGCTGTAAGATGGGCGGGTTCGGCTCTGCGGTGCTCGAGACGTTGGCGGAGGCGGGTGTCTTCGGCGTGAAGACCAAGGTGCTTGGTTTGCCTGATTGGTACATCGAGCAGGGGCCACAAGATTTGCTTCGGGAGCGATATGGATTGACGGCAGAGGGAATTTATCAAAGCGTCAAGGAACTGATTGGGAAGGCACCGGTGGAAAAAACATCGTTTGTCGGGACGGCACATATTGGTCATCTTCCACATGGCGATGAGCAAGGAAGTTAATTCGAGAAGTGAACGTGAACGGTGAAAAGTAACTAGTCTGGAGCGAAGCGGTTTCGGACGATGCATATTACGAGACGAAAGACTCGGCAGATTCAAGTCGGCACGGTAAAGATCGGTGGCGATGCTCCGGTGTCGGTGCAATCGATGTGCTCGACCGACACGCGCGATGCCAATGCAACTATCGAGGAGATCCGCCGATTGGAAGAAGTCGGCTGCGAACTCATCCGTGTTGCCGTGCCGGACGAAGAAGCGACGGCCGCTCTTCCAAAAATCAAGGCGGCCATGACGGTGCCGTTGATCGCCGATATCCATTTTGATCATCGACTTGCCCTGAAAGCCGCGCAGATTGTCGATTGTGTCCGGATCAACCCTGGTAATATTGGCGCCTGGTGGAAAGTCGAAGAAGTTATTAAGGCTGTGAATGACCACGGCATTCCCATCCGTGTTGGAGTGAACGGCGGATCGCTCGAGCGGCACTTGCTGGAGAAATACGGCTGGCCTTCCCCCGAAGCCTTGGCCGAGTCGGCGTTGAACGCGGTGCGTTCGCTCGAGGATGTCGGCTTCACCAATATGAAGGTGTCACTCAAGGCATCCGATGTGCACCATGCGATCGATGCCTACTATCTCTTTGCGATGCAGTCGAACTATCCGTTGCACATCGGCATCACCGAAGCCGGGACGGCGATGACCGGCGCTGTAAAATCGGCCATGGGTCTGGGATATCTTCTCTCGCAGGGCATCGGAGATACATTGCGGGTGTCGCTTGCTGCCGATCCGGTAGAAGAAGTGAAGGTCGGCTACGAGATTCTCAAGTCGCTCGAGTTGCGGCATCGTGGTATTAATGTCATTGCGTGCCCCACCTGTGGACGGGTCGAGATCGATGTCGTCCGTATGGCGAATGAACTGGAGAAGAAACTCGGCCATATTAAGACGCCGCTGAACGTCTCTGTGCTCGGATGTGTCGTGAATGGCATCGGAGAAGGGAAAGAAGCCGATATTGGGATTGCCGGTGGCGAGGGAAAAGGTATTTTGTTCAAGAAAGGGAAACTCGTCAGGAAGGTCCCGATGGAAGAATTGATGGATACGCTGATTGTGGAAGTGGAGCAGCTTGCAAAAGAGAAAGAAGCGGAAGGAAACGGTGAGCTGGCTGCTTCCGGTGCTGGTGGTGACGGATGGGAACCTCTGATTCCTCAGGGCGATCAGCCCTCGACGCTCGGTAAAGAAATTCCGGTCTTGCCTCACAGGTAGTCAGCTCCCACGCTGTAGTGTTTCCGTACTCGACTTGATTGTGGGCCTAGCTCGTCAAAGAAACAATTGACGTGCTCTCGTGGCTCATGTCACTGTGCGTGGCACAATGCGATTGCAATCGATCATCCAATGGACTCGTGACTTGGCAGCCTCTCCTCTCTTTGTCCGATTGGCAAAGCTCGGCCTGACCATTGCTGCGATCGTCCACGGCTACATCATTTCCTTTGGACGCTCGTATCACTTCAGGGACATTGATATCCATCGGGAGATCGGCCGGCGCTTTCTCACCGGCGAATATCTCTACGCCAATGACTACTGCTATATGTATTTGCCCACCACCGGGATCTATTTTGCTCCACTGCTCATGCTGGACAGAAATCCAAGTCTAGCCCTGCGGTATGCGGCGGCTATCGGATGTTTAGTCATGACAGTGATATTCTTTCACCGGATGGTGTGTTCTTCATCCGTAACGAAACCGTGGAGTCGATTGCTGATGGGGGTCGGCGCAGGAGCATTAACGCTTCAGTTTATCTTGAACGATCTCGATGACGGCGGTCCACATCTCATGTTGCTAGGGATTATCGCTGCTGGAATCTATGCGATATGGCTCGGGAGAGAATGGCTGGGAGCTGCCTTGATAGGATTCAGTATCGTCCTGAAGATTACGCCTGCGCTCTTCGTACTCTTCTTTCTCTGGAAGCGGCAGTGGCGGCTTGCCTGGTACACGGTCCTCGCGACCGTTCTTTGGATCCTACTACCCATTCTCTACATGGGACCGACGAGTTGGTGGGACCATCACATGGAATGGACGAGGAATGCGGTGTTATCGGTACTCGATCGACAGGTGGAGGGGCGACAGGAAAATGAGCTGCAGAAGGCCAACCTTTCGCTCCGTCATACCATGCTGCGGTACCTTGTGACGTATCCCCCAACTCATCGATTGCGGCAAGTAGATGAGAGTTACACGCCGGTGTTGGATCTTCCTGCACCGCTGGCGAACTCCATTGTTGGAGTGGCTGCAATCGGTATCGTCGGACTATTCGCCTGGTCTAGTCGGCGAACATTTCAAGGGCCTGGAGATTCGGAATGGGGGCGAGAGTGCGCAGGAGTCCTCCTGTTGGCACTGTTTCTTTCACCCATCACGTGGGATCAGCATCTCGTTTGGATGATACCGGCGGCCTGTATCGTCGTAGCTACCGCAACAAAGATGAGCGGAGCGTTGAGCCGCACAGGATACACGATGTTGGCGGTGTATGTGGTCCTGACGATGGTACTGAATTATGAAGTCGTGGGGAGAGTCAGATGGGAAGCCTTGAAAAGTTATCATCACCTCGGTATTGCCATGCTCATCTTGTATGGTTTGCTTCTCAGTACGAAGGATCGAGCGATTTCCTCTAAGCTCCGGTCAGAACCTATACTTCCTTCCTCTCCTCGAATTGCAAATGAAATCTAATGTGCTGGTGTCGTTCTTGTCTTGAGTTCTGGAAAATGAAGCGATTATAATGCCGCTCCTGGGGCGCCGTACCCAAGTGGTAAGGGAGCAGTCTGCAAAACTGCGATGCAGCGGTTCGAACCCGCTCGGCGCCTCCAATCTCTCGCTTCCGCCGTCCGCTCATCGAACCGCATTCTTCATCCATATAGTCATGGAATACACTCTTCAAGAGTTCTTTGGGTTGCCACCTGCTCTCTTCTCTTTGATCCGGTGACTGTGCGAGGTGCCTTCTTATTGGTTGTTGCTGCTCGCACAATCAAAAGGAAACAAAAAGCTGTGACGGTCTTCGGTTTTGCCAGTGAATCAGGTTGAGCGTTTGTACCCGCAAGATGGATTCTCTTACTTATGCGCCTTCATGTGACGCCTACCCGAGGCAGGGGCAAAATCCTGTTGCCGGCATTGCACTCACCAAGGACATCGTTCTCGTCCATAGTGTCTGGGAAAGCGCTGACGAGAGAGGAGGCTTCGACGAGCAAATACGTGCTGAGGTCGGGCCGGTGGAAATGAGTCAGGAAGCAATCATTGGGTCGAGTATGGTCGATAAGAAAA
>JAHBWQ010000024.1 GCA_019636915.1 Nitrospira sp.
AAACGCGCTTGCTCTTAGGCCACGAGAAAACTGAACAGGCCAAACCGATTCTCTTCAAGGAATGGGCAACGGCCTACCTGGAACTCGAATCCATCAAGACGCTCCGCAGCTACCAAGATCGACTCGAAATCATGGAGCGGCAGCTGATTCCCTTCTTCGGTAGCAAGGTCTTAACCGAGATCAGACCTTCCGATGTCGAGGCCTTCCGAAAACAGCGAAAGAAGAAGAATGGGAAAAAGCCGAGTATCCAGACTTTGAACAATGACCATATTGTGCTCAAGCACTGTTTGAACGTTGCAATCCGACGGGGGCTTTTACAAGTCAATGCTGCTGCAAGGGTTCCCCTGCCCGATCCGCAGAACGCACGGGACAGAGTACTGAGCGAGGAAGAATGGAGCAGACTCTATCACGTGGCAAAGCCTCATCTTCGCCCAGTGCTGTTGACGGCTTACCAACTTGGACAACGTCTGAGTGAAATTGTCGGCTTAACGTGGGACCGCATCGACCTCAAGAGAGGGTTTATCACCCTACGGAGTCAAGACACCAAGACAAAGAAGCCGCGACAAGTTCCCATGACGCCAGATGTGAAAGCCACGTTGCACCGCTTAGCGAAAGTACGGAGTCTTTCAACGAGACAGGTGTTTTTGTACAACCGGCAACCACTGAGGGATTTTCGCACGGCATTTAGAACAGCCCTGACAGACGCAGGCCTAAGTGACTTTCGCTTCCATGACCTTCGACATTGTGCTGCCACAAACCTACGAAGAGCTGGAATTGACACCACGACAGCCATGCAGATTGTAGGCCATACGTCTCCACAGATGTGGAAACGATACAATCAGATCAGAGAAGAGGACCTCACACAGGCGGCCAATAGACTCGGGAAATATCTTCAAGAGAACACGCCGGGAACACTTGACCCCAAGGCCGAGAGTCTGTAAAAGTGTAAGTCGTTAAAATCATTAGGAAGCTGGCGTAGCTCAATCGGCAGAGCAGCGGTTTTGTAAACCGCAGGTTGGAGGTTCGATTCCTCTCGCCAGCTCCAAGCATTCCGCATACTTAGCGCTTTCCCGCCTCTTCTACAGATCCCGCTGTCACGGTATCCGTCGCGGTTCCACTAGAAACCGCCTCCGGTTGTCCCTCTGGAGCTCTCCGCTCAGTGCTCTCTCCTGCACCCTTACCAAACTCCGCCACCCCTTCTACCGCTGCCTTCAAGTGCGATGGGCTCAAATGAGCATACCGTTTCACTAACGCCGTGGTGGAATGGCGCAACAGCGCGGCAATGGTTCCCTCGTTCTGTCCATTCATGGCAAGTCTCGACGCGAAGGTATGCCGGAGATCATGCCACGTGACCCACTCCATTCCGGTTGCCGTCACAGTCGGTACCCACACATAATGATAGAAGTTCCGGGCATCCATGGGCGTGGCTGGATTCTTCGAGGGGAAGACCCACTTCGACCGCTGCCATGAATTCAGGGTTCGTAGAATCGTCTTGGCCTCGTCATTCAAGGGGGCATATTGCACCCCACCCGCCTTCGTGGTGGGCAGGGTCAGAATCCCCCGTTCTAGGTCCACGTCTTTCCACTGCAGGTGGAACTGCTCCGCTTGCCGTAAGCCAGTCAGAATGGCCAATCGTGCCCACGGTCCATAGATCGGCCCTAGCTTGTCCAGCAAGATCCGCTCTTCTTCCATCGACAGAAACCGAGTCTTTCCTTTCGGTTCCTTGTACATCTTCAGTTTCAGCACGGGATTGTTTGGCAACTTTCCGTCTCTCACAACTCCGTTCAGTACATGGCGCAACCAGGCCATGTAGCGATTCACACGCTGTGGTGTCATCAGCTTATCCGGCGCACCGTTCTTGCCTTCGGCAATCACCGTCTTGAGTAAGGATTGCCTAGCTTCTTCCAGGGCATGGACTGTGACAGCGTTGAGTCGTCTTCCCTGGAAGTACCGCTTCCACCATGCACCGAAGTACCGTTCGGCTACTTGGTTCTTTGGCTTCCTGGTGGCGACGGTCAGGAGATACCGATCAATCACCGTGTCGACCAGATCAAACCCGCCTTGTTGATATCGATCTGGAAAGAACTTTCCTTCCTTCTGTTCGAGCTTCGATTTTTCGTAGAACTCTCGGGCTTTTGTCTTATTGGGGAAACTCCCGAATTGTCGCGCCCGCCCCTCGTGATACAGCCGAACAAACCACACCGGCTTGCCGGCCGAATCCAGCTTGCTGAACAAGCCCCGATCTTTTCTTCCTGCTCGCGCCATAAGTCACGCTCCTCTGTGTGCGGGTCGAAGGCGGGTCGAAGACTGTCAGGCCCGTGCGACCTGTGGGCAGCCTTCGACCGCGCCCCGCCTATTTCACGCTGGCTGTTGCGGCGAGAAGAGGAACCCCTTCCTGGCTGCACACCTGCCCGTCCTCAAGGCCGTTCAGAATCTCTGTCAGGGTGTCCATTACAAACTCTGCCGCCACTGCGTCGAGCACGTCCAAGGCTTCCTCTCTGCTGTTGTACGGGCCGATTCGTCGAGGATAGAGCCCCGTCACGCTCAATCGGAGAAACCAGCCCGTCCGCCCGGCCTCGTCCGTCCCGTGAAACAATTCTTCCTCGGTGAGGGTCCGTTCGCGCCACACCCGTTCCACTTCGTGCGCTTCATGCTCCGCTGTCTCGTTGATGACGTTCTCCATGAGAAAACCTCCTGGTTGTGAGTTAGTGACGGTTGAAATACTTCGACAGCAGCCGACGAATAAGCCCGGCGGCAGTAATGCCGAGTTTGCGTTCAGCGTCGAGCTTCGCCTTCAGCTCCCACGGCAGTTGAATCAAAAGCCTAACCTGCTTCATAAGCCTCCTTTGTTATAGTGATACATTATTGAATCACAGATATTGTAGATATGAAGTGATATCACTTTAGCTAATGATATGTTTTGATGTCAAGTAGGTCTTTTGGTAGACTCCACGGGATGCCACACCCAACACAGCCAACCCGAGATTATTTGCTTCGTGGGCTCCCAACAGATGTGGCGGATAAGTTGAAGGTCGCTGCTTCACTGCATCGGACTTCAATGCGGGAATACATTCTTGAGATCCTTGAAGCTCACCTCAAGGAATTAGAGCGGAAAGGCGTGGTGTTGATGTTGCCGAAGGGAAAGTGACGTCGGTGAACCGTTTGGATCCTTACGTTCTACGTCATGGATAAATCATGCGCGAAATGTGGGCAGATGTTCGAGTGCAGTTCCCCAGCGCCACAGTGTTGGTGCAATGACGTGTCGGTCGACTATGCCCGCTGGACCGATCACCTAAAACAGTTTCCTGGGTGCTTGTGCCCAGCCTGTCTCACCTTGTTCAAGACTGGTACCTGAGCTCCTCAGGGGCCCTGTCTGGGAGCTTCCTCTCCTCATCGACCTGCATCACGTCGCCTGTAGGTATGGCCAATGGGGCAGAAACCACTTGTGGCGGGATATCGTCGAGATGTCGATTGACAATAATCGTCACACGTTCCTCCTCGCTGACGGATACATCCTGCCGTGGTCGCCCAAAACCACGGTCAAGGATCGCCGTGGCTGCTGCGAGTTGGACCTGTTCTGATTCGGCATGGTCGCGCAGCCTGACAAGGGCATTGAGACAAGCCTCGCCCTCCAGGGCTGCCGCTTCCTTTAACGGTCTGGTGAGCTTGTTAGGGCTTCCCAACGGTCGCCCTGCGCCAGGACGTTTCCCCCCACGGCCTTTGATAGGCAACGATTCTTTTTTGTCTGTGGTCATGACATGCCCTCCTGTTTTTGACTATCGTACCCATGCCTCTGGGTCACCCACGCTCTCGGCAATCGACACAACATTTTTGTGAGAGGGTGCCAGACTTCAAAGGTTCCGTCATCATAGAGGGCCAGGACTTCCCCCTGTTGCCTGGGCAAGGCTGGCGAAAGCCATTCCACGACATCGCCAAGGCTCAGCTCGGGCGGCGGATGATTAGGGGCAGCAATCCCCTTAACTGAATTGTCCGTGGAAACGGGGTAGAACCCAGTTGACTTACCGAGGGCCACCGGATCCCCTATTCGTACCGGGAGGTCTGGTGTGTGCTGTTGGGCGCCTACCTCAAGGGTTGACGAAATGATCGCCCGGCAGACCAAGCAGGCCGTCCAATGAATATTGACCACGGCCTTACATGTGGAACACCGAGATACTGCCGTCATGGTCATGCGTTGCCCTCCCCATTGGGAAACCAGACAGGAAACCATGAGGAAACTTGAGGTTTCCTGTCTTGGAAAAGTTTCCGCAGTAGGAAACTATGCAACGCCGCTCTAGGAGCGATGTTTCGCAGAAAGTTTCCTAAAATCTGGGTGCGAATTGCCGCACCGAAAATAGGAAACATTTCATAGAGGCAGGAAACCGGACCGGAAACACTCAGGAAACCTTGAGGCGACAGCGTCACGCGGCACCTTCCTGGTTGAGCTTTTTTAGAAGCTTCGAGGCGTACCCTACGGTGACTCCAAGTTCCTCAGCTAGGGCAGTTGGTCCAGTCACCCCTTCGGCGAAGAGTTGCCGTGCCCTATCGAGTTTTGAAACTTCAACGGGCTGGACGATCCACTGAGTCATTCCGTTCACGGCCTGAAGGTGAACATCCAGGGGTCTGACGTAATCACCCTGGACGCTCCGGCATTTTGTGAAGTTCAGTTCGAAATGGCACCCGTCGCGGGGGTCGTATCCCGCTGGGAGTGACAAATGAATCACGGTATCCAAGGAGTCTTCTCGTCCGCTCGTACCCCGTTGCTGCCCGCTTTTGCCAGCATGATGAACTAAGACGGTGGTCAACCCTCGATGTCGTAGCCGAATCAGCCAAGCGTTGATAGGTTCCCAGGCCTGCTTGGAGTCCTCATCGATGCCACTGAACAGGCACGAAATGTTATCCAAGATCAGAACCTTTATCTCCGGGTGGGCGTCGAGAATTTTCACGACCTCCTGCCTCATCGCCTCGGCGGTCAAAATCAGGTCTCGCCCATCGCACCGCCGGTAGACCAGTTCACTCGTCAGGAAGTGCAGTGGAGCGACCGGGGGGTCATTCATGATGGAGGTGAGGCGTTCTCGAAGTTCTTTGATGCTCATCTCCCCGTCAATGTAGAGAACTCCCACTGCTTGTGTGAGCTCCCAATCCCACAATTTCTTGCCACTCACTAGTGCAGCAGTTACCCCAAGCTGGAAGAACGTCTTGCCCACCCCTCGTGGACCAAACACCATGATGTTACCGGCAGCGGGGAGCCAAGAGATGTAGCGCGGGCGGTCAGGGAGTTCCATTGCCAGGAGATCGCTAAAACTCACGAGGGCCCTTGACAGATCAAGAGGCGGCTTCTCCGTCGCCAGTTCCGCCGAAGTGAGCGCTGCTTGGATCAGTTCAAGCGCCTCCTCTGGCCCACGCTGCGCGAGGAAATCATCGAAGCCAGTTTTGTCCAAGCCTTCCAAACTCGGAAGATCGACTACTGACACCTTGGCCCCGCGTTTCTTCAACTCGGCTATGAGACCTCGGCGGGCGGCAGCAACCTTGTCATTCGTGGTGCAATCACTGTCGAAAATGACCACAACCTTGCGTCCCGTCCACGCGATCTTGCCAAAGTCAGGGATCACGCCCTTCTCATTAACCCACTTGCCGCTGGAAGCCATAGTCTTGCCAGTCGTGCCTCTCCAATTCCAAACGCCGGAGATTGCACAGGGGAGAAATCGAGGCTGTTCACTGTCGTGCCGTGCAAAGCGATACGCCGCGAGCAGCTTCTTAAGCCCTTCCACAAGGAGGATCGGACACGTAGTATCGGCCAAGGCCTCCACTGATTCATCTGGTCCAAACAGAATCATATTTCCCCGGCCTGGAGGAGCGAGGTACTTGCCCTTTGGTTTGCCGTTCTCAATCGGGGGGTGATCGCGTCGAATGTACGACTCACGGCGGTTCGGGTTTCCAGGCCAATACACTGGAAACGCAATGCCAGCATAATCCTCACGATCGGTTCGCCCGATCAGCTCCGCACCCTCCACACTCGAGACTCGATAAAGCCCGCAGGTCTGCACGGTGGCGGGATCAATCCATGAGTCACGCTCAAACGCCTCAAGGTCTGCTTTGGTCAACGGAGTGCCGCTCATGAGAGCACCTCCACGCGTCTGAACGAGGGGGGAACTCTAGGCTTGCATTGAGTGGTGATCGCATGTAACAGTTCCATCTTCTCGTGGTCCTTTCTGCGCCGCCGGATGAGTTGCTGCTCCCCGGCGGTTTCGTGTTTTTAGTCGGTTCCATTGCCTGCGCTTCTCTGCGCCAACTTTCTGAGGGCGTCACGCACTTCGACAAGATCGAACCTTCGACCTCGCAGCCTAGGGCCTGCTGCGTAAGACGGGATCAGTCCGGCTTGAGCGAGCCGGTAAATACTGGATTTAGCCTGTCCGAGATGGTTCGCGACGGTCGCAGCGTCAACGAGCGGTTCAACGTTACCCATGTAGAATCCTCCTGTTGCTGGCGCTTCACCATGAAGCGCGCGGCGTGCTGCTATACATAGCGATACGCCGACAAGAGGAAAACTCCCGGCATGGGATACCGGCAATTAAAATATTGGAATCGTGTGGAGGGGAACTAATTGCGGCGGGGTCGCCCACGCCGTCGAGCCTCAGGGCGAGGATCAATTTCCTTCAACCAATCTCGCAGGGTGTGACGACCCCTATAGCGTCGCTTATGGGTCTTCATCTCTGGGTCCTGCTCAATTGCTGCTATGGTAAGTTTTGGATCTTGCTTCCAGAGCATCAATCCAATCCTCTGCACTTCCTGTTTATCAGTATAATCGGCACGATTTCGCAGTGCAGTCCTGTGCCTATATCCATTTGCCGCATCTTTCCCAGCCAATTTCTCTAAGCCTTGCTGTGGTCCAAGCTGAACTGCATTGAAGATACGAGCGAGATAATCTAGGGCAGTGTTGTAGGGCTTGTTATCCCTGATCAGCGCCAACGCCAGCCGACCATACTTATGTGCAATGCAGTAGTCGAAGCGTTCGCGAATCTCCTCATAGCACACCTGCTGTTCCTCAACGAGGAAGAAGAGACTGCTTCTTGCCATATCAAACTCTCTCACAATTGGTTCAGGAATCCAGCTTGGAGGGCTTCCCTTAATGCCATCATAAGGAGCGTGCTCCCACTCCAGCAGCTTCAGATGCCACGAAGGGGTGTTTATAGACGGTTGAGTACTGGCGGGTGGTCGTTTGTCCGGCATAGCCCCTCCTGTAGGGTTCCTGGATGTGGGGAGGCAGCGCCCGCGCCAGGAAACGCGAGCCGATCAGGTGATCAAGCCTGATCGTTGCTGCCCGTGAGATTCGCTATTCCTTTAGCACGTCATATCGGCTGCTTCCAACTACCGAGTCGGGTCCCTTTTCCTTGACGGGTTCCCTTTTTCTCGTGAATGCCGTTTGAGGATCCTCCAGGGGTTCATTGTCAGGATGGACCCTCATGTGTCTATGGCTAGGCCAAGAGGTCTCCAGTTCATGGGACTCCAGTTGCCGATGATCCCCCCGGGGGGTCATCAGGATATAAGCACCCCGAACAATCGTTCTGAATTCCGTCGCGGTTGGATTTCCAAAAGGTCGCGATTAGGGGGAAACAGAGGGAGAGACAGGAAGCAACGGAAAAGCACAAACCCCTTGATAGGCTTGTGCATCCCGTTACTTCCCGTGCCATGCTCTATCCTGGTGTTTCTATCTAGATAGGTTTTGTAAACCGCAGGTTGGAGGTTCGATTCCTCTCGCCAGCTCCAACCCTTTCCACGACATTTCAGGCACTTGCACAAGTGGTACGGTCTGGGGATTCTGTGCATAGGCCCCGTCTGCTACCACTTTGCTACCACTGACTGACGCAGCAACGTAGTTCACTTGAATAGAGTCCAGCCGATCCAACGCGCCAGGAGCTTTTTTCTTCAGCCATCGGCCATAGGTTGAGACAGTCAATTCAATCGTCGCATGGCCAAGTTGCTCTTGCACATAGACCGGAGAAACACCATCAGCGAGCAGAATCGAGGCATAGGAATGTCTCATTGAATGCGGAGTGAAGTGCGTCGGCAGTTTTGCCTTCTTTATGATGGTCTGCATAGCCTTACGCACATTCGCCGGATCAAGCAGCGTGCCTGCCTTTGACACAAATAGCCAGGAAGGACGATCTGTCCATCCGTGCTTGAGCTGTTCCTGCTTGCGCTGCAAGAGATGCCTCGTCAACATCTCGGTAAGAGAGCTCGACATATCCACCGTGCGCCCATGACCGCTCTTTGGGGTATCAAGGGTCCCATCTTCTGAGAAAGCACGAGTAATGCGGATGGTTTGCGTGGGAATATCCACGTCTTCCCACTGAAGCCCCAATGCTTCCCCTAATCGCATACCCGTTCCCGCCAAGGTGAAAAAGAGCGGATAGTACCGCGGGGCCTCCTGCGAGGCCGCAGTCAGAAAGAGCTGACGCTGGGCTTTCGTCATCGCCTTGATTTCTTCCTGCACCGTCGCCTTCGAAACCGTCAGCTTGAGCACCCGGCCTAACTTGGCCGCAGGGTTTGCCGAAATAAGCCCGTCCTCGATGGCCGCGTTGAGCATCGTCCGCATGGTGGCTTGAATGTTGCGCACCGTGTTCTTCGCGAGACCAGCCTGTAGTTTGTCCGTCAAGAAGAGTTTGATCTGTCCTCGTTGCAAATTCCGAATACGGGTCTTCTCAAATTGAGGAAGAATATGAAGATCGAGGATTTCGGTATAGCGGGCGAGGGTCCGCGCCTTGACGCTCTGTCCGATTAGCCGCTTCCAGTGGTCCGCATACTCCGTGACAGTGCTGTTAGCTGGAACAGTAGGCGTTACCCGTTGACGGGACTCCGGGCCAACCTTATCACGATGGGTATCCGCGTCAGTCTTCCGGTCAAACGTTTTCCAGTGCCGGACTCCCGCCCCGTCCCGCCAATCGACCACATACTTGCCACGTCGCTTTCGAACGCAGGCCATGCTTCACCAGCTCTGCTCTGACTTAATTAAGGGGAAACACGATACAAGTCATCAAACAATGTGGTCAAGCACCTTGCTTGGAGATGTATTCGTCAATGTCCGATGGCTTTACCCTCACCGACTTACCGAGACGTACTGATTTCAAGGCTCCTTGTCTTGCCAATTCATAAGCACGGTACTCGGAAACTTTGAGTCGCTTTGCGACTTGTGGGATGGTTAACAGAAGGTCTTCATCATCTTCATCTCGAAGTCCGGCGAGTGCTCGCTGAAGTAAAATAGGGTGAATGGACGCGAGTTCAATCAAGCAAGCCTGGGCGGCCTGTGGTGACAATAAGGCGGCCTTGGCCGGATCGGTCAGCAATGCATCAATCGAGGAGAATCTTTGGGACATGTATCTCCGCTTCCTCTCTAGACAACTGACTTCGATTCGTCGATACCAGTATAGCGAGCCGCTAAAGTGCGCACGTTCCAGGCCCTGCACTAGACGTCACTAGAAGGCTCCTCGCACCCGCATCACCGACGGCAGTTCATCGAACACCGCCCGCGCGCGCTCTCGCCCACTCAACTCCACCGTAATCGTCGTCGGCCCGCCGATTTGGCATCCACCACGAGTTCCAGTGCAAGTCGATTCGCCATGATGTCTCCTTCGTGTACTACGTAAAGAACCGATGGATGCCTGGCAATTCAGCCTGATTGCCATCGGGTAATTTCTTGACCCGAGTGTGTGCCACCGGAGACGCACCGAGTTCTGCTAGTGCGCGATGATAGGCCGTCCTCGCGGTATCCCGAATACGAACCTCCGGGCGCATGCGAATCACGGTCCCCGCCTCCCCATTGGTTTCGTACGTCAGACCTTTCTGTTGGATAATCTGATCCGCAGTCGTCATCTGTGAAAACGCAGAGACGGCGACTAGCAACATGCCTCCGCTGGCAGGACTCAAAATGGGAGCCAGACGCTCCACCAATCGATCCCACTCTTCGCTCGCGAGTGTGTCAAGGCCAGAGGGCTTCTCAATTTCTCCGGCAGTAAACGGCTCACCGCTCTCTGATACCGCCCGATGACCAGGGTTACCGGAAAGAAGCTTTAACCGCGCGTCTTTGGGTTTGCGGCCTTTCATGACTCTTCCATCACGTTCGGAATTGTTGGTGTGCAGCCCAGCGCATGACACACAACGACATACGGCTCCTTCCAATCTCTCGAGGCCAACTCAGCACCTGACAGTCCCCAACGACGCGCCAGCCGTTCGATCTTGACCCGATAGGAGAACGCATGCGCGGCCAACTCAATGAGAGGTCCGTCATCAAGGAAGATGCCTTCAGGCTGCGTTTGCCGTTCAGCCACGAGCCGATCCCACTCACGTAACGCGTCTGCATCAAGTCCGGCCGGTATTGAAGGAGTTCCCTTCATCTTTCGCGAAGCTTCGAAAGGATGTGCGACTTTTCTCGAAGTTTCGCCGTCGCTCGGTGG
Organism: Nitrospira sp.; assembly: GCA_019636915.1. Classification (GTDB taxonomy): domain Bacteria; phylum Nitrospirota; class Nitrospiria; order Nitrospirales; family Nitrospiraceae; genus Nitrospira_D. Next base: position 10,449 of record JAHBWQ010000024.1, read on the forward strand.
CTCTGTTCTACGCATCATCACCTTTCACAGAGGGGAAAAATAACTCCAATTTCGCGAGGGCATACGCCGAACTAATACCAGTCGGTCTACGCTGAAAAGCTGTAGAGATTTCACCCCCCTACCTCCTACGCCTCTCTATTCCTGTTTTGACGTTGTGGCAGCGTGTACATAAGGCCTGCAGGTTATACTCATCATCAGTGCCGCCTTGCACCTTTGGCCTGATGTGATCCACCAGCACGGCCTTACTGTGCGTGCACAACCGGCAGACAGGAAACCGCTTTAGATACTCAGCCCGCAGCTTGCGCCATTGCCTGTCATATCCTCTCGCTGCCGAGCTCCCGCGTCGATCGTCATAGAGCCGCTGCGCAGGCAGAGATACTGGCTTGCGTCGATGCACAGGACATGGACCCAGCACCGGGCATCCAGCCACACGACACGGTTGCTTCGGCAGCATCGGCATCAGACTCCTCCTTGCTGTATTCCGACGGAGGTCGCAGCTAAACCCATCGATCTGGTCTAGGTGCGCGACTCCGGGTGGACGTGTACGGTAACGATCGCACACGCTCTCCATGATGACTCTGGACCTTTCATTGCACGTCCATCGTTGCAACTCCCCCTCTTATAAAGAGGGGGGTTGCAATCAACGATGCGCTGCAACGATCACCGTTGCAGAGTGAAGCTTTACGATTCAAAGAGTTATGAGCTATTGCAACGCTGCAACGGTCTGCAACGATAAAATGGCTGCAACGATGAGTTGCAACGATGACGTTCACCGAACACCGTTGCAGTGAAAGCCCTCGCCTATGGCAACGATTCAGCGGTTTTGCAACGCTGCAACGGTCTGCAACGGTCGCGCTGCAACGATGGGGCAAATAGGGTGAAGTCATCGGTTCACACAAGTCCATTTCGTCTCGCGGCCAGTGCCGATTGAGTGCCACTTGTGGGTATTCTGGCGCGACAGAGTACTCTTAATCGTGGCCACGGGAGCTGCCAATGCATCCGCGATCTCTTTGGCCGTATAGACACCGCCATCCTGTTCGAGAAAGTTCCGGATCCGGCTGGCAATGGGCAGCCCTCGCTCCAGTTCAAGCGTCTGGTTCAAGTCGCATGCTTCGTACGCCATCGCCGTATTCGTCGCGTTCTGACGCACGCGCAAGCCGATGGGCGGATGCAGCCGGCTCAGGTTCGACTTGCGATTGAAGAGGCCCAGAACGGATTCATCTGCTCCGACCTCTTGTTCCTTCTTGAGCTCCCAAGTCGACCTTGCGAAGTTTTTGTAAAACACGCTTCCAAAAATTCCGGCCTCCTGTTGCTGCTCGTTCGTCTTTGGAATGTGGGCCAGCACCAGCGCTCCGCGATTCAGCATCCGCAGGGCACGAAACGCCTTCGTGGCCGCTTCCGCGCTGGCATCGCCGCACGTGGCAGCGGCTAAGCTATCCAGAATGATGAAGTCGATGCGCTCAAGCTGGACGAGACGGAGCAAGATCGGGAGAATGTTCCAAATCGGCTCGTGGTGTGTTTGATAAATCAGCTCGGCAGACTTCAGGGCAGGATGACACGTGGCGATCGCTTCACGGCGCCGCGCATGCACATCAAGCGTATCCTCATAGTCCAAGAACAACACTCGACCGCGCACGGCACTCAGGCCGGCCACGGTTTCACCCGTCGAGACCAGCATACCCATTAAGAGCGCCAGGGAGCTTTTCCCGAGCCCGCCGTCCCCGTAGAGGATCGTCACCTTGCGCGAGAACACGAGCGGATTGAGCTGGTAGCTGAGAGTTTCAATCGGCGTCTCGGCGTTCAACCGGTGGGGCGGTTCACCTTCCCGGAAGCGACGGAGAACGAGGACGGCCGTAGCCTCGATCAACCGAGTCCAATCAGGCAGCTTCAGCCGGCCGTCGTATTCATGGACCTTCTTCGCGATGCGGCTTTTGTCACCATTGAGATTGACCCTCGCACCTTCACAGAGGGTCTTGTCTCCGTCGAGGACCGTGAACTCCGCAACAATGCCTTGAGACTGTCGACTGAGGTACTCCACGAGAAAGCGAATGTTAGAGTCCGGCCAATGCACGGAGAACCCGTTGCCCAGGTCAGCAAGCTCAGGTGCGCGGTGGGACATTGAGTCCTCCTTGCGTCACTGGATCATAAGGCACAGGTCTGGTGACCGCACGCCGAAGGGCCTGTAGCTCTGCGTGAAGGGCGTGCAATTCGGCTCGGACCTGAGCCAGCTCTGCTTCGATAGGCAAACTCGTACTCGGCAACCGACATCCGTGCCGGATGTAGGCGGCAAATTCCAGGTCGCACAGTGCGTTAATATAGGCCAGCGACGGGCGCCGGAGATGGCGGTGCGAACGAAACCCTGTTTGGTATGGGCGAGAGCGCGTGTCAGAGACGAAGAGGTCCGACATCGTGTAGTCATAGACATCCTCGTGCTGTTCGCTACCCATCAGCAGTGGCCCTTCATCTGCCGTGCTATATATCGAGGGACTGCCGGATCCTGACGTGGCGCAGAAACGAGAGGCAGTGGCTGCAATGGTTTCTTCCTATGAATTCTAAACACGAGGTTCCCTCCACAAGGATCGGCAGACCCAGTTGGAATATGGAGCGAACGGGATCACAGTCCGATCATTGCGCCACTGAGATTTCGAAGGTCGATTGCCATGCCACGGAACATCGCGAGCCGATCACTCGCGACACCGAAGGGCCCGACGCGAGCGTACGTGTCGCGCGAGTGTCCAGCCTGAGCTGTAGATGAAGGCCAAGGCGGCGGCACCCACCCGGCCTCGGCATAGGCAGCCCGCTCTAGAACGGCCTTCAGTCGTGCATCTAGGCGCTTGGCCAATTCTGGGTCACGTCGTCGAGCCCGAGCACTGGCCCTCTTGAGCTCGCGGGCCAAATTCAACATCACGGTCGTCTCACTTTGATGTGCTTTCATCACGCCATCCCTTCCTCCGTTGAGAACTGAGAACAGCTGCTCTACCGATCTGCAGCCAACTCCTTCAGCTCGCCTCTCATGAGGGCGCCGCGCTCTTGTTCGGACATAAATCCATCCGAGACCGCACCTCGCATAACAAAGCTCAGCCAGGAGTTGGAGTCATCCATGCCGCCAAGAAATTGGGGAGGGAAGAGCGGGATCAAATGCCCTGTCCGCTCAACGCCCTTGAGATTAAGTTCTAGCCGAAGTGCGTTCTGATTCACCGTTGACCGGTGAAGCGCCAAGATGCAGTTGATCGTCGCGCGAACATTCCGCGTATGAGTCGGCAGCATTTCACGGCACACCTGAGCGTCTCGCTCACATTGCAGCTGGAGCATATCCTGCTTAGTGGCCTCGATCGCTCGACGAATGCTCTCGAGGAGAACTTGACAGTCTTGCAATTTTTCTTGAACCCCAGCTGCAGCGGCGGGCTGAGCCGTAGCATCCTTCATCAACAACCTCGTGAGGTCGTGAATGGAAGAGGTGGCGTGCGACATCCGCAACTGAGCGATCAAGTCAGATTCCTGGCGCCGCGCGTCGTGTTCCCGTTCTCGAAGGGCGGAAATGCGATCCGAGAGTGAACTCATCCTGGCATTCATCGAGGGATCCGGATTGACGTTGATCGATTCTGTAGATTCTCGATCGATCTTGCTGAATAAAGACTTCATAACTCATGACTCCTTTCCGTTGTGATCATCATGGTCCTACTGCTAGTCACGCTGGGGTCCGTGGATTTGACTGATTACCCAATGGCCAAATTTTGCTCACGTCGACACCGAGAGCTTTTGCAAGCTTCTGCTTCGTCTGCAGAGTCGGCACATGTCCATGCCGCTCAACGGCGATGATCGTGCCTGGTCCAACACGAGCTCGAACTGCGACTGCTGCAATCGGCAAACCCTGCGCAAGCCGAATGGATTTGAGTATTGAGTCCCCCATGATTCCTCCATGCGCTTATTGATAACGGTAGTAGTTGTACCGCACAGAGAGCACCACGGATCGCACAAAAGACAGCCCATTTATGCTCTATGTCTCAGGTATATGAATGAACCATGAGTCGACTTACTGAGAGACGACTCATGATGTGATGGGAGAAGGAGAGAGGTCAGAGAGGCTGTTGCCTTTTCTTCCAGGTCCTGGCGAGTGACTTGAGAACTTTATGGTTCACAGGAATCTCATCGCGGTTGATCAAAAGTCCCGTCTTTGATCGACCATCGGCAAAAGGGTAATCGCCTCTTCTAACTCGGGCCTGTGCTTTGTTTAGGATGTCGCTGATCAAGCCATCCTCGTAATTGAACAACCTCAACATGCCGAACAGTTCCATATCTATGAAGCTACGAGTTTTCCCATCCCCTTTCTCCCAATCATATAGTCGTTCCGCTATCCAGCGATTGATTTCTTTGCTGATGAGCGTGTGTTTTTTTCGATCACTCTCTTTTCCTAGCTTCTCCAGATCAGAGAGTATGGATGGGATAGGGTGAGGTAGGGGATCACGTTTTTTATCGAAGCGAACAAGCCTTTGTTTCCACTTTGTAAGTTTGTCTAACTGTCTCTCGTTTTTATCTGACGACGAGTGCTCCAAAATCTCAAACCATAATCGGAGCCTTCCATTGTCGCTCTCAATAACTGCACCAAGCTCTCCAGGATGGGGAAGATCGGGGTTGTCTTTGATGAATCTCTGAATTCTATTTTGTTCATCACGCTTCCATCTCTCCCTATCGGACTCTGGAGGAAAAGCGTGGTCAGCCCATTCTAAATATTTGACACCATCGCGGACATACGTCTTCATAAACCCCAGCTTCACAGCCGAGGCGATCGTGATCATTTTCCCTGATACTGGATGTCGCACCTTCTGCTTGGCAATGTTCGACATTATTTTCCTCCAGTGACATCGATGGGAAAGGCACCAGAGAGCGATACCGCTGGTTGATGAGGCCAGCCGGTCCCCGTGAGAGCTGCCATTGTACGCATCAAAAATGATCAACCGCTAGACTGCTCAAAGCGATTCCCTAACGCCTTCAGGCGTCATAACGCTTCCCTGCTATTGAAATTTCGGTCGCCTCGGCCGCTGTGAATTCGGCCTGCAACAACCTCCCTCAGGATCCTGGACACCAAGGCAGCCTTGTGCTGGCTCAGCATCCCTTCGGCGGCATCCAGCAAATCGACAACATCCCTCCTTCGTTCCAGTTGACCCACATGGTTGATCAGCGTCTCAGGCTTCACGATGCTGCTCCTGCATTACGCTCGAGCAACTGTCGGCAGCGCATCAGAATGGCCTTCGTATGCTGGACATACAAGCCGAGGTTGACACCGATGTAGCTATCCTCTGGTGGCGCACCGTCCGCATTGCGATCAATGACATCCTCCACCGTGACCAAACTCAATTCCAGCTCGTTCAATGCCTGCTCGGGACTGTCCACTTCCCGTTCACCGATGAGGGTCCGTACGTTCGATTGGTCAACCATGTGACGCTCCTTTCTCGCTCTGAAGAACATCCAGCTATCGTGGATAATCAGTCGTGCCATGCACGTTCGTGCTCACTGCGAGCACAACTCATCCTCAAAAATCGGATAATGTCCGGACCGGTTCCCAAAGCGCCGGGCCCGAAACTGATATCTCTCAAGATCGTTCCCCGCATCGCAAACAACGTCAGCAACCCCATTCAGCAGACGGTCAAGGAACAACAATCCTTTGTGCTTCGTGGGAAAAGGACCGAAGCGCCGAGTCCGTAACCCCGTGATCTGCACTCGGATGAACCAGACCTCTCGCCCCCACTGGTCACGGGCTTGTTGAAACCACTCCTCATTGGGCGGTACTTCCATGATCGTAATCCGTTCTCGCTTCTTGCGTGGGGCCACGGCCTTGGCCTTATCAGTATTGCTCAATGATGCTCCCATCGTGCGTCCTCCTCTTCAGGTTCGTGTGTGAGTCAGCCGGATCGGACGCGTCGAATCCATTCAGAATGACCTCCTTGTCAGCGTTCCCACTCGACCGTTCTGGCTGAAATCCTGTCGTCTTCTTGTCTATCCACGCTATCCACAACCGTCCACAGCCCAGATTCAAGATTCCTGATTATCGATCCCTGATTGAAGATTAAAGATTGAAGATTTAAGAGTTCCTACGCCGGTCCGAACGCTCGTCGAACGAGTGTTCAGACGACCCTGCAAGCGACCTCCTGACGCTCGTTCGACACCGGTCGGAACTCCCGTTCCAACAAGGCTGGAAACCCTTGTGCAAACGGTGAGAGCCCGCTCCGCAGACAGTGGACCCTGGCCAACGAAAGGAACTCGTTACGGAGCTCCTGGTTGTCCGGAAGATTCCGGACCCGTGCAATCACCGCCTTCACCACGTTCTTGCTGTCCGGCTGCTGATACCGGAGCGCGTTTCGGATGAGGAGCAGGTTGGCCTTCCCATCGAATCGAAGAAATCCTTCCTGTTCAAGCTTCCCGAGCGCGTCTTTCACCCGCCGAAGTGGCAGCCGCATGTCGGCGGCGATGTATTCAGGCGGCAACACAAAAAACCCTTCAAGGTTCCGATGCTTCGTTGTCAGCAGATACAATGCGAACAACTTGAGCGATTCCGACCAATTCACCACCTTCTCATCCGACCAAAAGTGACAGGCCACTCGGTAGTATCTTGGCACATCGGATCGCGTTGCTTTATTGGTCTCAGCGTGGTCCAGCATCGAGACTTCTCCTTCTACACTTCGTGAGCCGCCGTGCGTCTCCCGGCGCGGCCAGTCCTTCGCGCACGGGGCGTCTGTTGCGGAGCAATCGGATCGGAGTTGCTGAACAATTCATGAGTGAGCCGAACATAGGTGGCAAGCTCGCTCACGTCGTCAAACTCACTTCTCAATTCGTCAACAATGAGTCGCACAATGCCGGCATCGACGTGCGATCGGCTTTCTGCAGCCATGAACAGCAAATCCAACCGCTTCTTGCAGTTCCCGAGAATGTAAAGGGCGGTGTCTCCATCTTCTGCAAACCATTTGAGGCCGAATGGTTTCTGATCAGTCACGTCCCTGATCTGTCCATCTTGATCGCGATAGAGAACTCTTGCCTGTAACGCCAGCCTCGGCTCGGTTTCCTTAGTTTCGGTAGTCGTCTTGGTTTCCACAGGACCTCCTGGTTTAGAAGTTCACAGAAAGCAGTGCACCAGAGATACGTCACGCTCACGATCGCAGCTCCTTTCGATGCTTGAATTCCTTCTCAAGTAGATTCCGAATAAACCCACTGGCCGACGTTCCCTCCTTTCGCAAAGCATCCAATTTGACCTTCATTCCCTTCGGCACACTGATCATTAGCTTCAACATCGCCATAACATCACCTCCTTATATAATAATCTAGATTCTTAAGTACTTAACTGTCAAGGTCTATCATTGACTAAGTTATGCTTCATGGGTACAGTTCCTTTGTAATGGCACAAAAGGGAACAAACTCGGCGATAAAACGAAGGAAAGTATTTGGATTGAGCATCGATCGGCAGTTGATGCTCGACATCCAACATATGGCACTTGATCAGGATCGCTACACTAACGATCTCGTAGAGGAAGCTCTCAAAGATGTCCTGAAGAAGTACCGGGAAAAAGAAAAAAACGCTAAATGACCATCAACTAAAGAGTTGAGAATACCTTTGAGCCTCGTCGGTAGCTCATGCTCGACATCCAGCATCTCGCGCTCGACCAAGACCGCTATGTGAATGACATGATCGAAGAAACCGCGAGAGACCGGCTGAAGAAGCACCAAAAGCCTGCCTGAAATACCGTCAGCTGTGCAGCTGACAAGATTCCATAGCAACGATACGCCGCCCTTTTGCCATCCCACTATCCCCAGTTGACGCCGATTCTGTCCCCCGTTTAAGGAACAGTGGAAGCAAGGCGAATGCTGCCTACTCCCACATATCACTCCGCTCAAAGTGTCCAGGTCCTTTTCGTGGAGGTTCAGGCTGCAGTGCGATCCCGCCTTGTTCTGTTTGCCTGCTGGTCGATGAAGCCAACAGAGTTGGAAATACCAGTGTGATTTGCCCAATCGGCACCGAAGATAGGAGCTGTGCCAATCAGACCAGCAAGATAGCCAAAAATGGGCACTAGTCAGCCGGAAGTCGTGGTCTTGCTTCCCCCTTTCTTTGAGGTAACCCCAGTGGGGAATTCGCTGAGACTCCTGCGCCGCTATGCTTGACTCAGACAGCCACTTATCACCCGTAACCTGTAAAGGAGTCGCACCATGCACACACTGAACAAGAGGTTTGTGCACCGGATCTATTCACGATTCCTTGTACACTTTCCGATGATGTATTTGGGGCAGACCGTCACCGGCCAAGGGATTGTCCTGGATTTATCCTTAGTGGGATGTCAGGCTCTCAGCAACACTCCTGTGAGTGAGAGCACGCCCCTGAGCGTAAGACTCGCTCTGCCGAGTTACCAGGAGCCGCTGGTCATCGAGCGGGCAACCGTGAAATGGGTCAAGGGATTGGAGTTTGGAATAGCCTTTGAACACCATGACGAGCGGGAGAGAGTGCGACTCCGAGAGGTACTAGATGAGCTACTCGCTAGCAGACGCTATAGTGGACTGACGACTGCAGCACCTCACACCGACATGCCCGGTTCACGTCTGGTCACTGGCCTCTAAGGCTCACCTCCCCCCGCTTTCGACGTACCTCGTTCAGATCTGGTGGAAGTCGGCTGACCTGATACGGTTATCTCAGACACAATCACTACACAGGAGGACGCGATGACCTGTACACGTTGCCAAGGGTTGATGCTGGAAGAGCAGATGCTCGACATGGAAGCCGCGTATGGCGAGATGTGGAGCATCAGCTCCCGTTGTGTCAATTGTGGCCATCGGCATGATGCCGTGATCCAGCAACACCGCCAAGCCTATCTGCGGCCAGTGGCTATCTCCCAGACCGTCGCTGTGTCAGTAGCCTTCGATCTCCCCTCGGATACAGAACTGGAACCACTGGCAGCCTAAAGGCGAATGACCTGCACGGCGCCTCTCAATCACGAAAGGAACACGGGAATGAGCCCATCTACCACGATCCTGGTCATTGAAGATCAGGCATCCGTCCGTAAGCTCATAGCGCAGGTCCTCGAAGAGGCTGGATACCAGGTCTATCAGGCTGCGGATGGCCGACAAGGACTCGCTCAGCTCCACGCCCATCCCGTCGATCTGGTCCTCACGGATCTGGAGATGCCTGAAATGAACGGCTTGGACCTGATCTTGGAACTGACCCGCACGTTCTTGGATGTCAAGGTCATTGCCATGAGTGGCCACTCGGTAGAGAAGCTGCAGACGGCCCGACTCCTTGGGGCACGGCAAACCTTTGTAAAGCCACTCAACCTTCTTGAGTTGCTTCGCGCCATTGAGTACGAACTCCAGCACTAGCAGTAAATTGAGGTCTATAGTCCCTGGTGCTGTTGAGGCTTCAAATCTCGCCCACTCACTCCTTTTCATCTGGCGCTACAATCCCAATAGGGAAATCGCAGGTCAATGTTGGCGGTTATGAGCCACATAACTCCATCCGGTGATTGCGTGGCGGAACGCACGGCACCTGTTCTAGAGCACTTCCTGCTTGCGAGGTGATGACACCCATGTCTGGAAAGACTGTGAGGCCTATATGCATCAGATCCTGTGATCGCACCTCATTGCAGTGACAAACGTTGTGGCGTATTGTCCATAGATCAGAGTAGCGTGTGATGAAGGCAGGAACCGGCAGATCCAACCCATACACCGGATTGACCTGAACGATAAAGTTTTTCGCCCTGAAGATCTTCTTCGCTTGTTGTGTCCAGATGCCGTCACACGAAGACCCAGCCGAGCGTCACGGGTACCTTCACTGGTTTTATCGCGGGTGGCATCCGACTCGTTTCGGGAAATTTCATAACAGAATCTGGGCTTGGCTCTCAGGCCTTGGTCTGACCCCTACAATCCTCGTTACATTACAAGTGAAAGACCGGAGAAATGCCCAACTGCACTCAGTTGTCCTCGTCGCTGCCGATTACGAAGGGCATCGCTATCTGGTCTCAATGCTAGGAGACGGTTCTGAATGGGTGCAGAACCTACGGGCAGCGGGTGGGATGGCGTTTATTAAGCGTGGCCAATCGTATCCCGTGATGCTTACTGAGATTCCGCCTCTAGAGCGAGCCCCCATCCTCAAGGCATGGTGCCAGGTTGCCACCAGTGGCCGTAAGCACCTCCCAGTCTCGCACCAAGACCCGGTATCTGCGTTTGAAGCGATTGCTGGTGACTACCCTGTCTTTCGCATCGACTCCGCAACCTAGCGCATAGTTCAGCCCGCAAACCGGTCTTTTTGTCTCCGTATTATTAGGCCGAACGTGCGAAGCCAAACCTGGACGGAAATTGCTGGCCTTCTTTGGTTCGGTAGGCTTCCGTCTGCGGTTTCTCAAAAAAGCCGCCTTTTTAAACCAACTGGAGGACGATATGAACTCCCTCCTAGACTATACAGTGCCCATGAAATCGCTGCCTGCTTAAACCCTTCTTCCCCGATGGCTCCCGCCTTATATGAAGTGGTAGACCGCCTAAAGATCTGGATGCAAACATCGTGGAACTGACTCACATTACCGAATATGAACTTTTTGACCCCACACTAATTTGAATCATGCATGAAACCGACATTACTCCTTGCAGGACTGCGAAACTCACTGGCCGTCGCACCCCATTGCATCACACAAAAACTCCGAGGTCGTCCGGAGATCTTGCCGGCGAAGCTTATAAGCTGAAACTAACCGACGACCGACGAGCTCTGTGGAAGCATCACGTTCACTGGTACTCGACGACCGCCGCAATGGCAGCCGCAAGCTCTTCCATCACCGACGATGGCAGATGCCCCAGCTTCTTTATGAACCTGGAAGTATCCACTCCCCTGAGCTGTAAAGCATCAATAGTGGAAGTCTTTGAGAGACCGTTCCGGCTGTCCGGGTCAATCCGAAGATGCCAGATGTTTCCTTTGAAGTGGTCTTGCCATCCAGTGATGGGAGCAACCAATCTGAGAGGGAGCCGACCGAACGCATCTGAACTGACTATGACTGCAGGTCGTATCTTCTGTATTTCAGAGCCAACGGTAGGGTCGAGATTGATCAGCCAGATCTCCCCACGCCTGGGTGATGGGCGGCTAGTACTCAACGAAGTCTCCACTCTGGAGTTCGCCGCTCGCTGCGTCCTCCGAATAGTGTGACTTCAGTTTTTCTGCTTGTTCAGACAAAATCCGCCTACGCTCTTCAAGCGGTAACTTCATGAAGGCTCGTCGTTCAATTAGGCTGAGCGGCTCCTTGGTATCAAACGACTCACCAAGCAACCGCTCCACTTCTTCACGTCCAATCAGGCCCTCTGCATAAGCCCGAAGCGCTGTTTGTCGAAGCCACTGTGACCGTTCAGGCTCCAATTCACCAGGCTCTTTCCGTTTCCACTTCAAGCGGTTGATCAGCATCATCCATTGCCGGTAGTAGCCTTCCGAGATGACGTCCAGATCGAACAGCCGTCGAACGAGGGCTTGCACGCTCATTCCAAACCGCCTCTTAAAAAGCAGCAGTTCTTCACGCAGAATGGTGTCTCGCTTAGTACCAATCTCACGATAGACGACCTGTGCGGGAGCAAGGAAGGCTGCTCCGAATCGAAATGCCGCTCTCTCCTCATCAAGATTATGCCCTATCTTCAAGACAAGATGTCCCAATTCATGTGCAAGACTGAGCCTCTGCCGCTCCCCCGACACGCCCCTGGACGTAACAAGCCCAGCCGCTTGAGTCTGAGTCGCTTCATCAACAGCCACCGCACAAATACCATCGAACTTGTCAATGGCATCAAGTTCGATGACATGAATGTGGTGATCTTCGAGCACACCAACCATGCTTGAAATAGGATCCTGCCCAAGCTTCCAATTCGCACGCAATTCTTCAGCAGCCCGCTCAGTATCTTCTATTTTCGAAATACGATGTGCGTGAATGGGTAAGCGATCCCCATTCGGCCAGCCTGTGATAGCCTGAAGGCTCACTCTATTCTCCAAGACCTCTGTCACAAGGCTCTCAATTCTTGCCTGGTCTTTTTTGCGTAGAGTCGATGCTCTCCTATAGCCAATGAACTTCACGCTGACTTGCGGCTCTTTCAGAAAGTACGCCGCCTTAACCTTGAAGGTATCGGCGAGCTTATTCAGCACGATGGGCGATGGGCTAGCCTTGGCACACTCGTACTTTGAAAGCGCCTGCTTTGTCACTACATGCCCCATAGAGGCCACCAGCGCATCGAGGGACAAACCCCGTGACATTCGCAGCCGCTTCAACCGATGAGCGATGGTTGTTTGATGGACCATACGATAGAAGTGAGGTTAACAAAATATAACAAAATTATATGATTTGTCAACCTCTACAGTTAGTCGTGCACTCTCATCACCGGGCTGGTGTCGTCCGGCTAGTGACAAGGAGATTTCCTTGCACACTAAGACCACTCGCGCTTAACACTGCGTATCACTGTGTTCGACTCAAGCATCGATCGATGAGGCACCGGAGCATTTCAGTATGCGTCAAGCCGAACGGTCAAGAGCAGAAAGCTCCAGTTTCATCGACGCTCACCGGCCTACACCACAGATTGGAACGAGCTACCGATCGTGAGGTGAGAATTCATAATACTGCGGCATTCTTTATACCTTCACTTCCCTGCCACTCAGTGGCACCAAACCTTGTAACTCTTCGATTTTAAGAGGCATGAATCGACACATTCGTCACGCCTCCTTTTTGAGGCTATTCTCTCTCTCCTTGGGTTCACTAATATGACTCTTGACCGATTTCGGCCCTACAAAAGCTGTACAAGCAATCTGCCCGGTCTCATCGGACTGTGCTACCACGCTGCTACCAGGACAGGACAAACCAGCCCCATCAGCATCAACCGTGCCAGTGTCATGAGTTGTGGTTTCTTGTGGGGTTAGGTTGTCTGAGGGAGAGCTCTCTGAACTTTGTAAACCGCAGGTTGGAGGTTCGATTCCTCTCGCCAGCTCCACATCTTCCTTTCCACACACAGCGAATCTCCACCCGCGGTGTTCCGAAGTGGACATGTCCATTCGTAGCGAGCCTGCAGAGGGGGCTGCCCCCTCTGTAGAAGTTGTGAGGCAGACGTCAGAGCCGAGCAGCGACGGTTGGACGGTTCGCTTCTTCTCACCGGCTCCATACCACGCTCGCAGTGTCTTCCTCCTTTGATACGACCCCTCGTGCGTGGCGCGGACTCGTTATCGTCATATCGTCACTGACGTCGACGGATAAGCATCTCCAGCGGATCCTTTCCGTTTGCTTGACCTGGAGCACTTCTCATTTGCACCGCGGAACGAAACTACCCGTGCCTCATCTTCGATGTGTCACCTGCACTTTCTCTGTACGACCGTGGACCGCCAGGCACCGGCGCATTAGCGACATTCCCTCCACCAGCTGTTTGACACTGCTTATCGCCCGCTACCGGTGCTGTGGCCTCAGCCTTACTTCACATACAGAAAAGTGACGCCCCACGGCTTGACAGCCGTGGTCCCTTTTCTATCGTCGGGGGAACCCGCCGAAGCAACCATTCCCGGCTGCGATGGCCGACGGGTCGGAGGACGCCCACTGCGCATCCCTCCACAGCCTTACAGCTACGGCTTCCTGCATAGGTGGGTGGAAGACTTCCCCCCGTTCAGTTGCTACTGGCTTTTCTTGTACACGAAAAGGCCACCGAGAAAAATTGCGAGCATGACAGACCCAAACATCAACAAGGTACTATCCATGGTTCACTCCTTCCATTCGTTCCATGAACTGGATTGTTGTGTTGATCCTGCAATGAGCGATCGCAATACATCCCTCCGTTCCATGAAAGTCATCATGGGGACGGACCACCGGTTACCTCTTGCTCTTAACGGTAACTGATTAACAATTACGGGCGACTCCTCCCAATGAAAGGAAGAGCCGCCCACATACGGCGCTTAGGACGCCACGAACGTCTTGTTCTGTACTGATAAAGACCCGCGCGAGATGATGAGTCGAGAGGTGCTGTGTCTAGAATGAGAATAACCGAATGCCAGCAACTAAATACCTACACTAACCTCCCCTCTCTCCAAAGGCTTCATTGGTGTCACCAAGCGGCTTCCCTACGTGGGAACACGACCGCCGATGGAGAACTGGTTAGTGCAACTGGCAAGACACCCACCCAAGACTCGGCGGGCCAATGTGATCCGGTGGACTCAGGTCTTCCATCGCCACCTCCTCCTGTTGCTGGACGCCTCGGTACAGGGTGTACATAACCATCTCAACCTGCACCGTCTGATCCAGTGTTTCGAAGTATCTCTTCATTACTCCTCTTCAATCATCTCTGTCAACCAGAGAAGCGACAGCTTGCAGGACACATACAGCATGCTCCAGAAATAAGGGATGAGGATGAAGATATCACCCATTTGCTGATGAGGATTCTTCCCAATCTACTCGACTCAGTACGAGCCAGTGGTTTTGCTAGGACAACCCTCGCAAGATTTCTTGGTAATAGGTCTCCAACATGGCTGCGCGAGTCTGCTCCACAATGACCAATTGACGTTGGTCGAAGGTATTCGCGCAGTACAGATAATGAAACCCTGGAAACCTTCCGCGCTCGACATGGACCTGCCGACCATCCGGGTCCTGACGTGTGGTGTCTGCGAGCACGTCACGATCAGGTAATTGCTCCCATGCGGCTTGAGCCGAAGGCCAATGATTCTCATAGAGAGGGCGCTCGGGATCAGTGGAGGGCGTAATCGCTTCAGGAGAAAATGGACGACCGTCATCTGCCTCCGGTAATTCATCCCAGGCAACCCGCTTCTGACTTCCGCGCTGCAACCGATAGAATGGCCCGTCGCCGACCAGTTCTTCGACTGAGTGATAGTTGACTGAAGTTGGAGGTTGGATGAGCTGCAAATCCCTGGCCGCCAAGGCTCGTTGAAGGGGCACCCGTCTGGCCAGTTGCCGTGTTTTCTCGAACAGCATCATGCGGCCATCTGAGGACAGGGCCTTCATGATATTGTCCAACCGACGGCCAAGCCCGGTTCGCTGTTCAAATGCCGTCTGCAACGCCGGGTCATGCCCACGTTCAAAGGTTCGCCAACTTCGACTTGGAAGACCGGGATCTTGTTCAGACTGAAGCAGCGCATGCGTAGCGATCACCAGGTCGTAGCAACCTGAAACCGGCTGTGTCTCTGCATCCGCAGAGTCAAAGCGGAGATTGCGCAATCCCCGCCTGTCAGCCTGCTCTTGCGCAGCCGCAATGGACGCGGCTGACCGGTCGACTCCCACAAAATTTTTTTCCGGGAATATGCGCGCACAAAAGGAAGTCAGAATACCCAACCCACAACCGAAATCGAGGATGCTGTTCGCCTCACCGCAATGTGCAGCAATCAGCGGGCCAACCGCTTCGTAATAGTCGTACCGCTGACTGTACAGCACCGGAAAGATCTTCGGATGGGCAGCGATATCATAGAAGGCAATCTCATCGTGACGACCACCGTCACGTTTTCGTTCAGCGCATGACGCAAGTTGTTTGAGATCTTCAGAGGAGAGCTGTCGCTGCTGCCAGGCAAAGTAGTCGCGATCGGACGTGAACTGCCGGAGTCCCCACCAGGCCAGATGCTCACGGAGCAATTGTCGCAGAGAATCATTCACCATTCGTCACACGCATGCCAACACAGTTCCCAGCAAAACCGCAAGGAGTGAGGGCCACGAGGCGTACGCGGTGAGGGTACATTGAGTGGCTCGAACGGCTGAGCACGAAGCTGGGGAACGTTTTCAGCAGGCGATTAAGGCCTCTTCAGCATGATTGCGTCGAAGTACGTCTCCGGCACCGGATGGGGCAACCGCAGCTGACCGGAACCGAATGCCACATACTTCTCACAGGTCAGCTGCTCCAGGCCAATCGGGCCCTTCGCGTGCAATTTACCGACACTCAACCCCATGTCACGTCCCATTCCGAAACTGTCGCCGGCGTGAAGCCTGGTCGACGCATTCACCAACACGGCACCGGCGTCGACTTCTTTGGTGAATCGCATCGCGGACTCGTACCGATTGGTGGCGATCACCGCCGTCAGACAGGGACGATGGGTAGCCATGTGAGCCAACGCCTCGTCCAACCCTTCCACCATCTTAATGGCTACGGTCGGTCCGGCAAACTGAGTCTGCCAATCCGCTTCCGTTGCAGGGACAATTGCCGTATGGCCTGTCATGGCCATCTGTCCCATGAGGGCGACCGTCTTCGGGCAAGCATGCACTTCCACTTTAAATTGGTCGAGCAACCGATTGATCAACGGCGGCAGGAACTGCCGACCGATGACCTGTTGGACCAACAGGGTATCCAGCGAGTTGGAGGATCCCGGTTGTTGGACCTTCGAGTTGATTACCAGATTTTGGGCCATCGGAATATCGGTGTCATCGTCGACGTACAGATGCGTCAGCCCCCCGTCATCACAGAGCACCGGCACCTTCGCCTGCTCCGCGACAGCCTTGCGTAACCCGGCT
The DNA here is from genome assembly GCA_019636915.1 of Nitrospira sp. GTDB lineage: Bacteria > Nitrospirota > Nitrospiria > Nitrospirales > Nitrospiraceae > Nitrospira_D. The sequence continues at coordinate 26,921 of JAHBWQ010000024.1, forward strand.
CCGCCGCGCACGATGAGTGCGTCAACCCCTTTTGCCGCTCGCATCAGCTCAAGCGCCACATCCTTGTCCGGCCGATCGATCAGAACCCAGGCCCCAGTCGGTACTCCACACTTCACGGCGGCCTCACGCAATCCCGTATCAATCGCCTGATGCGTATGCCGCCATTCTGGTGCGCCGCGAAGAACACAGAAGTTCCCCGACTTCATCCCCAGCGCAATCGATTCCACCGTGATGAGCGGACTGCGCTCCGAAAGCACTCCGAGCACTCCAATCGGCACCTTGACCCGCGAGACTTGTAAGCCGTCAGGACGCTCCTGCCGTGATACAACCAGCCCCACAGGATCCGGCAACTCGGCAATCTGATGAAGTTGCTCAACCATGTCGCGGATCTGCTCGGCCGTCACCCGGACATGCGCCACGGCCGCCTTCATCCGCTCCTTCGCAGCCCCCTCCCCAAAAGACTTCCCAACCGCCTCGACATCCTTCGCATTCGCAGTTAAAATTGTGTCCTGGTCCGAGTTCACGCGTTCTGCCATGGCATGGAGGGCAGCCGCCTTGACCGCGCCGGGGAGGAGTGCCAGTGCGCGGGCAAGACTCCGTGAATCTTTGAGCAGTTTCTCGATGTATAATTTGGCAGGAACGTCAATCGCCATAGGCCTCATGATCCAATCCGGACAGGTTCAACTGAGTCGTTATCATCACGATCTCTCCTCGAGCACAACACGGACGAATGTATCGGCGGACTATAACACGCGTTTTTTCGATCAGTAAACCACGGACACGAGCTCGGGCGTGTCGAGCACGGCACCGATCAATAAGGGTAACGAATAACAAGCCGGCACAGGCACGTTGAAGCGGGCCGGATAAAGGAGGAACAATGCGGTCTGGAGTACAGATAAACAGAGGCGGGTGCGACCTGGCGCTCTGCCTGATCCTGGCAGCGACCTTGGGGGGTTGTGCCCAGTTGAAGTCCGCCCATACACTATCGACACCAACACAGGCCACTCCTGAACAAGCTGCGGAACGAGAGCGGGAAAGCCAATTGCCGAAGGCGGTGCAGGCCCGTTCAGCCGAAAGCTCTCATCAATCCTGTCGGGTCACCTTTGACGACGAAGCCGCACTCGGACAAATCTACGGACAGGCCCGCTCGACCTTGGCCCTCAAAACCAGCCGTGGATCGAATGGACAACTGCAGATTTGCCACAGCACCAAGCACACCAACTGCTGGACCTACCGCCAGCACTGTTCGCGCAGCGACATCAACCTCGACACCATCGGCTCGGCCCATTACCATTTGAGCATGGAAACAGGTATCGAGTGCTACACCCTTCCTGATCCAGGAGACGGCCTCGGCCGAGGATTCGGCAGACTCGTGGAATGGAAATGCACCGATGTGGATTGGGTGCGAACCCCGCGCGTCCTGACCTCCCATGACCAAAGTCAGTGGGTGAAAATCTGGCTCAGCACGACCGACACCCGTGCGCCTATGTACTTCGACCTGGAATCGATCCAGGTGCTCCCCGATACCTCAATCCAGCTCTGGTTCCGAAAGCGCGACGGCACCTGGTGGTTCTGGCCCGAACTGCAGGCCAACACCACCTGGACACTTCATGACCATGTGCGCGATGTCTCGGAAGTACGGATCCGCGGGGCCAAAGCAGGCCGAACCAGCTCCTACGTGATCGGCTCGGTGACGGTCCGGGACTAGCAGGATGTTGAAAAAGACCTCCAGCTTCGTTCTCGCGTCGCTTTCACACGCATGATACGTATCTCGTGAAGCGTCGTTCGTTTTTGAAATACGAGATACGAGTCACGAAGCACGTGAGTGCGGCCTTGCTGGAAGGCCATTTTGAACATCCTGTAATGTGGTAAGCATCCGTCATGATCCACCAACGCCTTTATCTGAAGCACCCTAATAGTGTTTCAACAGCCCGATAGCCTAGCGTTCCATCAGTTCTTTAACCGTCCGTTCATTGTGAGCTGGTCGAACTACAAACGGACTGACTGAAATCACGCGCCCTTTGACCAGCCCATTCTGAGCTTGCCGAAGAGCTCAGGGCGAACGGACCAGGACGGAAGACTGTTGGAAGCCCACACGCCCAGAAGAAATCGGATGCAAAGGGTTAGGAGGTGTCCTTGGCGAGACGGAAACCCTGAAAATCATCCCGGTCCCGAGGGTAGTTCCATGCCCTGAACGATCCACGTATATCTGTGGATGCCTCGTTCCATGCGCCGCCGCGAATCACGCGCTGGATACAATCCCCCATACTGGCTCCATACTCGGGAGACCCACCTGTGGGTACACGCACGTAATCTGTGTCTGTGTGCCAGCAGTTTTCCACCCATTCCCACACATTGCCGCTCATGTCGTAGAGGTCCATCCTATTGGGTTTCTTACTGCCAACTGGCTCCGTACGATCCTTCTTATACACTGCATAATCCTTCAATTGGTTCTCATCAGAAGTCCCAGACCAGATCTCATCCTTTCCACCACTTCGCGCTGCGTATTCCCATTCGGATTCGGTGGGAAGACGATAGCGGGTACCGATCTCGTGGGACAGCCATTCGGCATAGGCCTTTGCGTCATCCCACGACACATTTATGACTGGTCGACGACCGCGCCCCCATCCCTGGTCTTCCGGCAACCGCCGTCCTGTCGCGATCGCAAACCGGTCGTATTCCTCGAAAGTCACTTCATACTTTCCCATGGCAAATGGTTTGATTGTGACCGGATGCACCGGATTACGCCATGACTCTCCTAACTTCTCCACATCCCCCATCTGGAAGGTCCCACCTGGAACCGTCACCATCTGGGGCGGTATGTGAATGCTATGCCAGAGCGATTCGATCTTGAGCGCCGCCTGATCAACGGTGTAGCCCTTTTGCCAAAGCCAGGTGGTTCCGCCGATCAGCCAGAGCACAACACCGACACCGATGGCGGCGACCGCACGCTCCCTAGTCCGCCGGTGTTGACTCGCTGTGATGAATGCCCGTTCGTCAGGCGAGAATGACTCAGGCTTCTTCTTGAGCCACTCTTCTGCTTCTCGCAACGTTAGTCCACGGAGCAGCAGCCCAACCGGTTTCTGACTCTTCTCCCATCGCTTCATCGAGGCATTCAATCGTTGCTGCCAGGCTAGAAACTCACGGTTCGCATCGACCCAGCTTTGGAGCAGAGACCAGTTCCGGATCAAGGCTTCGTGCGCCACCTCCACGACTACCGTCTCTCGACCATCCGCCAGTTTGCGTCGATCTTTCAGTAGTAATCTCGCCTCAACAAGCCGCTCCAAAAGCGGGCGCGCCTCGGGAGGCAAGAGCTCCCAAACCGCGACCCGTCGCTTGGACTTCTCGGTCGCATGATCCAGCATCACCAACGCAGGAAACGTCTGGTTCAGCAACGTCCGCCTGATCCCCTCCTCGGCGGGAATCACCAGATCACGGCCTAGATCCTTCCATGCCTCCTTCACCGCCGCCTCAATCGAGCCTTGAAGGCCACCGAGTGCCTCATACTCTTTCAGAAGCAGATCCCCATCAGCTCCGTAGTCGATCAGCAGGCGCTCAAGGATGAATGCAAGGAGTGGAAGGGCATCGGCCCCCTCCGCATCCTGCAAGAGCCGCTCGGTGAGGGCTGGTTCAATCGTGAGCTTGTGCCCCGCTGCGGAGGCACGGGCCGCCGGTCCTTCGATGACCATTTTATATTCGGCTGGAGCGAGCGGCGGAAGATTGAAGGGCGTCTGCCGGATGCCGGCGAGTACCGAGGCGGTCTGCAATCGCTCATAGGAATCGGACCGGATCGTCGCGAGGACCATCACGCGGGGCAACGAGTTCACGGCATTCGATCCTTCGCCGGAAACGTGACCCATCAGCCTGCCAAGGAGAGTTAGCAAGAGCCCCGCCTCCTCGCCTCCCTCTTTCCCAAATAGTTCTTCCGCCTGATCAAGACCGATGACAATAGTGGGTGGAGCAGCCTCCGGCCCCAGTCTTTTCTGCGCCAGAGGCTGGATCTCAGCGACCAATTCACCAATGCCCTCGAACTTGGCCAAGGTGTCGCGGAGTTCCGCTCTTGTCTTCGGCGCCTTATACTCACGAAACGTCTTCTCCAGACTTTCCACGAGCCCAGTCTGGCCATTGATCGCCGCCCGCTCCGGACGGACGATTGGCAAGGGAAGAAAATGCCGGTCGTCTCGCTTGAGACGTGGCCAGAGCCCGGCCCGCAGGAAGGATGACTTTCCGGCCCCCGACGCGCCCAGGATTACCAGAAACTGTTCGCTGCTCTCGACCATGCGCCGGAGCGTATCCAGTGCTCGAATCAGCGGAGCCTCGCGCCCAAAGAACACGGCGGCATCTTCCGGTTCCAACGCCTTGAGTCCACGATAGGGCAGACGGTCTGGATCGTTGGGCGGCGGCCAGGGAAAGAACGATGGATTGTGCTAG
>JAHBWQ010000240.1 GCA_019636915.1 Nitrospira sp.
GCAGGGTATGAAACCATAACTCGTTGTTGCCATGAGAGATTCGAAAGAGAGACGCACTTTCTCACCCATGTTCGGGGTGATGGCTCCCTTGATGAACATGCGTGGACGGATGGCTGCGAGAGTGGGTGAATAGTAACAATGGATTGGTTACGGGAACCAGGGTTTTTCGGGACCCATGCAACGACCGGAGCGGATTTAAGTCAGCTGATGGCGACGCTGTTTACCGGGCTATTCATCGTAGGATGGTTCCAGGCTCGAAGGCGACAGGCCGATGCGCACCATTGGCTGATGCTGGGCGGCATGATTTCCATGCTCAGCTTCTTCGTGGCGTACTATCTGTTCCGGCAACTCGGTGTGCTGGCGGTAGAAGGGAAAGAAGGATTCGGCGGCTCGCAATCGCTCTATGACTACGTCTTCATCCCGGTACTGACCCTCCACATTATCTTGGTCATCATCGGGCTGATCATGGCGGTGTACATGATGGTGTTGGGGTTTCGCTCTCAGCAATTCATCGACGGTGTGCGATCGCTCCGGGAATCACGGCTCATGACCACGTGGAAGAAGATCGGGATCGTGTTCGGTGTCGTGGCGGTGATCGTGCTGGGGTTGTTTTTTTCGCGTGTGGCGACCGCCGGATTTTCGATGCGTAAGCTGGAGGTCTACCTGATCTTTCTTGCGCTTGTAGCATTTGTGTTCGCGATTGAGATGACGATCCAACGAATCTGGCCTGATGGTGCCCAGCGGCATCGCGCGCTGGGCCGGTTCACGATGGTCATCTATTGTGTACTATTCATGACCGGAAGCTTTACTTATACGATGTTGTACATCCTGTACCCAGGCAAGATCGGGTGATGTAATGGCAATCCGTCCCGAAACGCTTTACGGGGGCCCGGTATGCTGACCTGCGGCTGTGGTCGATGGATGCATACGGAGGGGATTGAGGAACGTGCGTATGATGACGGCGTTCTCCAATGGTTCATCCGCTCGGAATGTAGGGGTTGCGGCTTAAAAGTCGGTATCGATGTGCCTGGGGGACAGCCGAACCAGTTGGTCGATCGGTTGCTGTGGACTGATGAGGCGCTGCACCGACTGGACCGCATGCCGCCCTATCTGGCTGCCTTGACTCGAGATGAGGTGGAACAGGAGGCCCGTTCTCAGAACACCCGTGTGGTGACGTATGACATGCTGCTGCAGCCTCGTGGGGGCAACCGGGTTGAATGGGATCCTGAAGCGGAACGCCGGTTGGATCGGGTTCCGGCTCCGGTTCGTGCCATGGCTCGTATCGAACTTGAGCGGACGGCGGCTGATCGTGGGCTCTTCCGTATCACGGTGGCGCTCATGGAAGAAGTGAAGGCGAAGTATTTTGGAATGGGCGCTCAAAAGACGTGAAAGGTGAAATGTGAAAAGTAAGACGAGAAGAACGAACTACCTTTCACCTCTCATTTTTCACTTTTGACGAGTTAATCATGTTGCATCGAATGGCGTTGCGGGTACTTCCGAGCTTGAGCTTGGCCGTGACGGAAGACGCCGTCCGCAAGAAAAAACGAATCGTGATGTTTGTTCCGGGGCTGATTGCTTTCGGGATTTATCGCCTTGCCAAACATCTCGTTCCGATCGGCGAGCCGCTGGTACTCTTGGCTGTGAGTGCGCTGGTCGCAATGATGACGGCGGTCTTGGCCTATCGGGTTGGGCGATCTGCCCCCTGGTCGGAGATTGTGCGCCACGATGGCGTCCGGTTGCTCAGCTGGCTCATCGGATGGATCGGCGCTGTCTATGGCATTCAGCTTTCCCTCCTGGTGCTGACTCTTTTGTGGATCATGAATTATAGCTATCTTCAGCATCCCGATGGACCGGCGATGATGGCAATCATCATCTCCTGTACATCCGTCGCACGTGATGCATTTGAGATTGGGCATGTGCGTCGGCTCTCGCAGATGGGGCGGCCCTTTCTCACGTTCCCGGATGGAGCGCCACTTCGGATGTTGCTGCAGCACAAGACCGGGCAACTGGGGCCGTGGGTCCTTGCAGGGCTTGGCCTGGGTGTGTTGGCAGCTCTTCCAGGAGTGCTCATCGCGGATGTTCAGGGAGCGGCGTTGGCCCAGTTGTTCGCCGTGACTGTTCTTGGGGGAGGGTTGACTCTTTGTGCCTATTTCGGTGGGCTCTATCCTTCTACCTCGTGGGTGCAGACGCTTCGTCGGACAGCGCCGGGTGAGCTGGTGAAATATTGGTGGTGGCCTGGGATGGCCTTTGCCTCGACCTATTACCTGGTCGCGATGGGGTTGCTGTTGTTTGTCGCAAGGCAGCCTACGATCTCGACCGGTTCGGCAGCTGTAATGGGGGCAATTGTGACGGCCATCATGGCTCTGTATGGGTACTATCTGGGTGATCGCCGTCATGTTGAAGATGAACATGCGCCGCAATTATCGAGTGGAATGTTGCGGTGCCCGTTTGTGATGGGGATTCTGGGCAAGACCATCGGTGCCACCGATGCAACTGGGGAGTTGGCACTCGGTAAGACTGGGATGAAGGGATAGGTTTATGGTTCAAGGATTCAGAATAAACGGTTCCCTGCTTTGTGTGGCACTGTGCATCGCGTTCGTTTCAATCACCCTTGGCTGCCTGGGGAATGGCCCCGATTTGTCTTTTGCCGACTCATCCACTGACGTGTACTTCGGAACCGAGGGAATTCCCCAGGGACCGGCGGCTCCCACTCCCCAGGAGACAGTCTACCCTCAAGTTGGTTCACTCGATAGTCGGTTACTCGTGTGGTTTGTAACGCAGCAACATACCTATTTTGGCGGATTCGTTCTCGCCTTGCCGTTATTTTGCGCCTTACTGGAGTTTTTGGGGTTGATCACGAAAAAGCCGGCCTTGGCCCTTCGTTACGATGGTTTGGCGAGAGACCTTGCGAAGGTGGCGGTCCTGGCCATGTCGGTCACGGCGCTGATCGGCAGTCTGATGTTGACGATGTTCATCACGCTTTATCCGAGTTTCATGAAGTATATGGGGGGGACGTTTAAGGGGTTTATGCCGGCCTATGCTGCTGTGTTCGCCGGAGAAGCGTTGCTGCTCATCGTGTACTACTACGGATGGAACCGAATGGCGGATCGAGGCCTCAAGTGGATTCACGCCGCGATCGGCATTGTGACGAACATCGTGGGGACCGCATTACTGATGATGGCCAACGCGTGGTCTGCGTTCATGATGTCGCCGGCCGGGGTCGATGCACAGGGGCGGTTTCTGGGTAACGCGTGGCATCTGTTGCACTCCGCCCTCTGGAATCCTCTGAACGTCCATCGGTTCTTGGCGGATATGATGTCCGGTGGAGCGGTAGTGCTCGCCTATGCCTGTTACCGATTTTTTACCAGCAAGACCGACGAGGAGCGCGCCTATTTTGATTGGGTCGGATATGTGTTCCTCTTCGTCACGGTTTGCGCCCTCATTCCCATGCCGTTTGCCGGGTATTGGCTGATGAAGTCGGTCTTCGTGTTTCGTCAGACCATGGGAGTGACGATGATGGGAGGACTGCTCACCTGGCTATTTGTAGTGCAGGCCCTCTTGATCGGTGTCTTGTTTTTGGGGATCAACTACTATCTGTGGCAGAGCATGGCGCGGATCAAGGGAGGAGAGCGGTATCAGCCTTATTATCAGCTCCTTCTGGGCGTGTTGATACTGGCGCTCTTCATCTGGTTGACACCGCATACACTGCTGACGTCTGCCAGTGAGGCCAAGGCCATGGGAGGCGCGCAACATCCGGTCATCGGCAACTATGGAGTCATGTCGGCCAAGAACGGAGCGGTGAATATTCTCATCCTCGTGACGGCGCTCAGTTTCTTGTACTATCGCCGCGCGAATCGAACGATGACCATCTCATGGATCAAGACCGGAAATATCCTCATCACGGTGCTGTATGTGGTCGGCGCAGTGAACATCATTTGGCTGTCCATCTACGGATTCTATTTGCCGGCAAAAATTCGCGTCGGTCTTTCCGCTCCACAAGCCTTTACCACGTTCACGGTTATTCTGGTCGGGGTTGTGATCAATCGGTTGATGCTCAGGCGTGCGGTGGTGCATGGCCCGATTCAGTGGGGGAAGATTCCGCTACGAGGCATGGTTGGATTATTTGGGTTGGCAGCATCGTTCAGTTGGGTGATGGGGTTGATGGGATACATTCGTTCTTCAGGGCGCTTGTCATGGCACGTCAGCGAGTTGATGGCCGATGTCTCACCATGGGCCTTCACCCCGGATCTCCAATATGCGACCAAAATGGTGACACTGAATATGGTCGTGTTCTGGGCAGCGGTGCTCGCGTTGTTCTGGATGTGCGAGCGGGGACAACAGCCGGTGATGGTTGAGGACGTGAGAGAGAAGGAGTCTCCCCTACTGAGTCCGATTCCATCGCAAGAAACATAGAAAGGGGATCAGGAATGAGATGCACTGTGTCGATGGCTGCGGCCGTGCTCGGCTCAATCGTTCTCGTGATTGGGATTGCATCTGCGATTACAGGAGAGCCGACGCTGGTGCTGGAAGCTTTTCAAGCAAAAGAATCGGACGGGTTTCCCTCTTCATGGGAACACGAAAATCAGCGGAGCCAAACAAAGGGTCGCGAGGCGTATAAGGTACAGTCCGAGAACGGGGCCAGCTTTTTGTCTGCGAAGGATGCCGGTCAACGGATCAAAAAGAAAAAAATTGATTGGGATCCTAAGGCCTATCCGGTTCTGACCTGGCGATGGCGTCTGACTAAGGCAGCAACTGGAAACGAGCCACTTGCAGCCGTCTATGCTTCTCTCGATACCGATCTGATGTTTATCCCGGTGTTTACGAAATATGTCTGGAGTGAGTCGAAGCCGGAGGGCACCTTGACCGAAGGCGGGATGTTCAGCGGATCCGAGATTGTTGTCCAGTCTGGGACGAGGGAGATCGGACAGTGGTTCGAAGAGCGCGTCAATGTGTATGAGGACTTTAAGAAGATCCATAAGCATGAGCCGGCGGAGAAAGCATGGGGAATCTCCATTATCGCTGCGCCTGGGGTAGAGATCGATTTTGGTCCGCTTGTCGCCCTTCCGGAGAAGTGACGAATGGGCGACCTCTAAGAGATTGATGTAATGGAGAGTCGTAAGGTCGTTGATATTGTGCTTGGGATCGTCGTAATGGGGACAGTTGGGACCCTGATCGGGACGACTATGGGTGGGGGGCTGATGCCGGTTGCCATCCTCGTCGGGCTTGGGCTTGGTGTGGTGATCGGGTTTCTTGGTGGTCGCCGTTTTCTTGTGAGCATTCTTGTCGGTACGGTTACCGGTGGTCTGTTAGCCTGGTTGATGGCCGGTGTTGACCGGATCTGGGTTGGTGCTGGGGCCGGAGCAGCCATGGGCGGATTTCTTGGTGTCCAGATTTCGATGTTGCTCGATGTGCGTGCAGCGAAGAAGGCGGCGGCCGAACAGGCGGGGACGTCGCCGTCGTAGAATTCATGGGTCTTGATTATCGAGGTGTCTGTGGAAAATAAGGGTGTCCTAGTCGGCTCCATTATCTTTGTGTTTGCGTCCTTCTTTCTCATGATCGGTCTGTTGGCCTACGAATCTTATAAGGCCAAGCAGATGAAACAGCTTGCGGCATCGGTGAAGTCCGAGGCGCGACCGACGGCCAGCAGTCTACCTGCTCAGGATTTCTCCATATACAAGACAAAGATCGGAGACGAAGGGCGTGAGATGGTGCAAGTTCCGGAAGGGCCTTTTACGATGGGAAGCAATGACGGTGATCCCGATGAGGCGCCGGAGCATCAGATCTATTTGAAGGGGTTCTATATCGATCGGAACGAAGTCACGCAGCAAGAATATCAGCGGTTCGCCAAGATGACGAAGCGGGGGATGCCGAGAATCGAAGTGTTCGATGACGATCAATCAAAGATCTTGAAGCCCGAGTTTGCGGCGATGAGTGTCTCGTGGGATGAAGCGGCTGCCTACTGCAAGTGGGCGGGCAAGCGTTTACCCACGGAAGCGGAGTGGGAAAAAGCCGGGCGGGGTGAGAGTAAGAGGCGATATCCATGGGGAGACAAGTTCGTCGTCAATGCTGCCAATGTTGATGGTATGGAAGATGGCTATAAGTATCTGG
>JAHBWQ010000241.1 GCA_019636915.1 Nitrospira sp.
GCTCCATCTTTCATTGAGTGAGATTCATGACCGACATAGTCCGGGAGCGGACATCACCAAGTATGATCGCGTGTTGCCGAATGTGCCCGAACAGGCCCCGTCTTTTGGTGTTACGTTCGAGCCGGAAAAATATGTGGCCAAGGCTCGGTCCGGGTGGCGGTTGTTCACTCCGGATCAACAAGAAGAATTGCAGATTCAATATCGAGAGGCACTGGATGCGCTAACGAAATCGCCGAAATCATGAGCGACATGAAAGTGCGTGAGTCATCCCGAGTCATCCACTGATAATGGGGACGGCCACATTCATGAACAGACAGCAAGGAAGGGGTAAATCGTGAAGATAAAACTGATCATTCCCGTCACGCTAGTGCTGACCGGGTTGTTCTTCTGGTTTTCGTCCACTCAGGCCGCTGAACCAGTGGTTCTTCTGAATGTCTCCTATGATCCGACACGAGAATTGTATCAGGAGTTTAACGCAGCGTTCGTGAAGTATTGGCAGAAGGAAAAAGGTCAACCCGTTGTCGTGAAGCAATCGCATGCAGGCTCCAGCAAACAGGCGCGGGCCGTGATCGATGGGCTGGATGCCGACGTGGTAACGCTGGCCCTGGCCTACGATGTGGATGCGATTGCAAAGGCCAAGCTCTTACCGACGGATTGGCAGAAGCGGTTGGCGCACAATAGTTCCCCCTATACCTCAACGATCGTGTTTCTCGTGCGTAAAGGGAACCCGAAGGGCATTCGAGATTGGGACGATCTCGTGAAGCCCGGAGTCGCGCTCATTCCGGCGAATCCCAAAACCTCAGGGGCCGCGCGGTGGGCGTACCTGGCAGCTTGGGGGTATGCGCTGAAAAAGTATGGCAATGATGAGGCGAAGGAGTTCATCGCAAAGTTTTACGGCAATGTACCGGTATTGGATTCTGGTGCGAGGGGCGCCACCACCACATTCGTGGAACGGGGGATCGGTGACGTGCTGGTGGGGTGGGAGAATGAAGCGTACTTGGCACTCAGGGAATTCGGCGCAGGCAAGTTTGAGATCGTGACCCCAACGATCAGCATTCTGGCTGAACCGACCGTGTCGCTGGTCGACAAGGTGGTGAAGCGAAGGGGTACTGAGGCGGTGGCGCAGGCGTACCTCCAATACCTCTATTCAGATGAAGGGCAGGAGCTTGCCGGCAAGCATTTCTACCGTCCTCGTTCGGAATCGGCCTCGGCAAAGTACGGGAACCAGTTTGCGAAACTGAATCTGTTCACCATCGATGACGTATTCGGAGGGTGGCAGAAGGCGCAACAGATTCATTTTGCGGACGGCGGAGTGTTTGACGAAATCTACAAAGTGAACAAGTAATTCGTCGACTGCATGGTTCGTAGGAAGGAAGCCATGAACCTATTGGTAGTGGGGGGGGCGATTCAGCAGAAGTCTTACGGCAACAAGCGACCGGCAGGACGAGTCGTGTGGAACATTGGTCCGGACGGAAGCATCGTGATCTTGTCCGGACCATTCCGAAAGCGACAGAAGCCGTTGTCGTCGTGTTGGATCGCGTCAGTCATGCACTCGCGAAGCGGGTGCGTGGCGAAGCGTCGCGCCGGGGCCTTCCAGTGTACTTTCTGAAACGGGGCCAACAGCGTGATGCTGGCTCTCAGCTTGGCTCGGCCTGCTTTGATTTACGGCAATACCGAAAGTGGTCGGCGCATGGATAATCGTGTGGAGCGCATCCCGCATATCGGCATTGTTGCCGGAACGGCAGATGGTGCGGCGCTTTGCTATCGGACCTTGTGTCAGGAAGCGGAGGGCCTGATGGGGCATCGCTACGCTCACCCCGAAGTGACGCTCCATTCATTCTCACTTCACCGGTATCTCGATACGATTGATCGGGACGATTGGGCAGGGGTGGCTGCTCTCATGTCTCAATCGGCAGCCAAACTGGTGAGGGCGGGAGCGGACGTGATTGTGTGTCCGAACAATACGCTTCACAAAGCCCTGAGCCTGGTGGAGTCGACGGTTCCATGGGTTCATATCGCGATACCAGTTGTGAGAGAGGTAGTAGCCCGTGGCTGGCGTCGGGTGGGGATTCTCGGTACGCAGACGGTGATGAAAGGATCGGTCTATGCGGAGCAACTACACCGAGCAAACATTGGAGTCATTGTTCCTGATCAGGATGATCGATCTCGACTTCACCATATTATTCGAAACGAATTGATCGTAAGTGCGCTTACGATCAATTCAACGCTTTTTGTTCAGCGGGTTATTGCGGACATGGGACTCAAGGGGGCAGAGGCGGTGATTCTTGGATGCACGGAATTACCGCTGCTGATGAGCAACTATCAGACGGCTATTCCGTTACTTGATTCAACGCGTCTGCTCGCGCAGGCCGCATTGCGATACAAGGTACAGGAGGAGCGGCATTCGAGTGAGGATTGCCTCATAGATCGTGGGACCGTCACCAGAGATCAAGAAAGAATGATATGCGCCAACCATCGCTGACCGTTTGATGAAGAAAAGAGTGACGATGAAGTCGGTTTTATCGGATATGTGCGGAAGTCATCCACTGCTTCATGAAGGATATGAATCTCATGAATCTTATCTTGAAACAGCCCAGCGTGCTTCCCGGATTTGGCCTTACACTGGGATTTTCGATTTTCTACCTCAGTGTCATCGTACTGATTCCGCTCAGCGGACTCTTTGTTAAGACGAGTGCCTTGTCGTGGGGTCAGTTTTGGGAGACCATCACAACCGGTCGAGCAATAGCCTCCTACCAACTGACCTTCGGTGCGTCGCTGGTCGGAGCACTTATCAACGGCCTCTTCGGATCGATTATTGCCTGGGTGCTGGTCCGGTACCGTTTTCCTGGACGGGCCCTCATTGATGCCCTTGTGGACTTGCCGTTTGCTTTGCCGACGGCGGTCGCCGGCATTACGCTGGCCGCCATCTATGCCTCGAATGGTTGGCTTGGACGCTATCTCGATCTCTTTGGCATCAAAGTGGCGTTCACTCCGCTGGGTGTCTTGGTCGCACTGACGTTCATCGGATTGCCGTTTGTGGTTCGCACCGTACAGCCGGTGCTGCAGGATTTGGATAAAGAAGTTGAAGAGGCGGCCACCACGCTTGGAGCCAATCGATGGCAAACGTTTCGAGCGGTCATCGTGCCGGAACTGTGGCCGGCGCTCCTCACGGGAATGGCCATGGCCTTCGCCCGTGCCGTCGGGGAATATGGGTCCGTTATCTTCATCGCGGGCAATATGCCGCTGAAATCGGAAATCACCCCGCTCCTCATCATGACCAAATTGGAGCAGTATGACTATACGGGCGCCACTGCCCTGGGCGTGGTCATGCTGGTGACATCGTTTGTCCTGGCCTTGGCGATCAATCTGCTTCAATGGTGGAGCAGCGCTCGCCACATGAATCAATAGAGAGAGGATGAAATGAGTTCCCTCAGCAACACCGCCGACAAGAGCCTGCAATGGAAAGACTCGATCACGACGGAGAGTTCGTTTGTCCGCCGACTGTTGATCGGCGCAGCAACCTTGCACCTCACACTTTTTCTCCTCATTCCCTTGACGGCGATTTTTGCCGAAGCATTGAAGCATGGACTGGCCGGGTATTTCGACTCCTTCGCCAATGATGATGCGTTGGCCGCCATCCGTTTGACGCTTCTGGCGGCCGGTATCGCCGTGCCGCTGAATGCCGTGTTCGGGGTTGCCGCGGCTTGGGCCATCGCAAAGTTCGATTTTGTCGGCAAGCAAATCCTGATTTCCTTGATCGATATGCCTTTGGCCGTCTCGCCGGTCATCTCGGGTTTAATCTACGTGCTGCTCTTCGGCGCGCAGGGGTGGCTGGGACCGTGGCTGGCCGAGCATGAGATCAAGATCATTTTTGCATTGCCCGGAATCGTCCTTGCGACGATCTTTGTCACCGTGCCGTTTGTTGCGCGTGAGCTCATCCCCCTGATGCAGACGCAGGGGCGAGAGGAGGAGGAAGCGGCGCTCACCCTGGGGGCTTCCGGGTGGCAGATGTTCACCCGTGTCACATTGCCGAACATCAAATGGAGCCTGCTCTATGGGGTCATCCTATGCAATGCGCGCGCGATGGGAGAGTTCGGTGCGGTCTCGGTCGTCTCCGGCCATATTCGTGGATCGACGAATACGATGCCCCTGCATATCGAAATTCTGTACAACGAGTACAACGCGGTTGCGGCGTTCTCGGTCGCATCCCTCTTGACCCTGTTGGCGCTCGTCACCCTGATCGCGAAAACAGTGATTGAACGAAAAGCCGTCTCTCACAATCAACGAAAGAGTGGACTGTCATGACAGGTGAGAGGCTATCTACCCGCAGGAGTTCATCATGAGTATTCAAGTCGACCATGTCACGAAGAAGTTCGGAACTTTTACGGTGCTAAACGACGTCAACCTGCATGTGCAGTCGGGGGAATTAATCGCGCTACTGGGTCCTTCCGGTTGCGGCAAAACGACCTTGTTGAGAATTCTTGCCGGACTGGAACGACCTGATCAGGGGCGCATTGTTCTGCACGGCAGGGAGGTGACGGATCATCGGATCACGGAGCGCCAGGTCGGGTTTGTCTTTCAACACTATGCGCTGTTCCGGCACATGACCGTGGCGGACAATGTGGCATTTGGGCTCACGGTGAAGCCCCGAGCTCAACGACCTTCTGCCGCTCGCATACAGGAAAAGGTTCGTGAACTGCTGACACTCGTGCAGTTGCAGGCCATGGCCGATCGGTATCCCAACCAATTGTCGGGAGGCCAACGACAGCGTGTCGCCTTGGCCCGCACATTGGCTGTGGAGCCAAAGCTCTTATTGTTGGATGAACCGTTTGGAGCCTTGGATGCCAAGGTTCGGAAGGAACTCCGGCGCTGGTTGCGCCGGCTCCATGACGAGCTGCATATTACCGGCATTCTTGTTACCCATGACCAGGAGGAGGCGCTGGAAGTCGCCGATCGTGTGGTGGTGATGCATCAAGGGAATATTGAGCAGATCGGCACTCCCGACGAAGTCTATGAAAAACCAGCCAATCCTTTTGTTTATCGCTTCCTAGGGGATGTCAACATGTTCCATGGACGTGTTTTTGAGGAACAAACCGTACCGGAAGGGTTTGAAGGAACATCAGTCGAGTTGACGAGTACGGTTGCGGAGCACGAAGTGACGTTCGTTCGTCCTCATGACTTAGAACTCAACAGATCTCGTACGAATGATGATCAGTTTGAAGCGACTGTGCGGTATGTTCTTACTGCTGGGTCTCGAGTTCGTGTTGAATTGAAGGTTCAAGATTCGGAGGAGACCATCGAAGTCGAGTTAACCAAAGAACGATATCGCGAGCTTGATCTTCGTGAAGGTGAAATTGTGTTCGTGCATCCGCGGCATCGGCAGGTTTTTAAGGTGCCGCAAACATAAACCAGTAGTGCCCCATGGTTAGAGGTGTGTGGATAGCGTACTTTCTGGCTCTACCGAACGGTTTGCCGTCACAGCCCGACCTTCATTTGTTGTTCAGTTTGGCAGATCCTGTGATTGTTCCTTCAAGACCGGTCGATCCTTAGACGCTGAATCCCTTGAAAAATGAGGAACACCGAGATGGTCGGGAGCCAAATCCATATGACCTCACTGGCGAGGATCTGAACAGCGCTTTCATTGAAGAAGTTTTCGATACCGATTGGTGATACGGCGACCGGTCGCACCGGGAAGAAATATCGGCTCGTGTCGAACGGAGAAAAGAACGCCACGCCGAGTCCTCCATTCGTCAGCGCGTCGAGAACACCATGTGATGCTGTGCAGAGAAAGAGATACACAAAGATTCTCAGCTGTGCTGCCCTTGCTCGGTTTCTATAGAACCCTGCCACGAGAGCTGCACTGAGCAGGCCGGCAAAGAAGAGCGAGTGAGTCATGCCTCGATGGCCCCAGAGGTCACCGTACTGAATCCCGAAGGCAAAGCCGATCACATCGAGATCCGGCACCATGGAACAGACGGCACCGGTGAGGAGAACAGGCCACGTAATGGCATGATGCGATGTGATCTTGCCGAGTGTGAGCGCCACGAACGCGTGAGAGAAGGCCGAAGCCATTTTGTGC
>JAHBWQ010000242.1 GCA_019636915.1 Nitrospira sp.
TCCGCTGGATCCCCATTTCCCGCAAATCGTTACCGTCGAAATTCGTCAGCACAGTCAC
Source organism: Nitrospira sp. (assembly GCA_019636915.1). Classification (GTDB taxonomy): domain Bacteria; phylum Nitrospirota; class Nitrospiria; order Nitrospirales; family Nitrospiraceae; genus Nitrospira_D. The sequence continues at coordinate 59 of JAHBWQ010000242.1, forward strand.
GGCGAGCAATTTGAGCGATGAGCCGTCACGCCCCTGGACAGCAGCTGTCAGTGCCTTGCGGTTGGCATGAACGGTCAAGAAATCGACCCCCATCGCAGCCACCCGACTCGTCGCACGACGAACCGTTTCTTCGATGTCGAGGAATTTCAGGTCAAGAAACACCCGCATACCTCGCTCCACGATCCGCTTCACCATCTCCGGTCCGGCCGCCGTGTAGAGCTCAAGTCCTACTTTGACGAACGTCAGATGCCCCTGGAGCCGATCCAAGAGTTGATCGGCCTCCGCTGCTGAGGGAACATCCAACGCAAACATCAGCCGATCTCGTGCCACGATCTTCGCCATCTCCCTTGCTCCTCCTTCAAAACTGATCCTTGACGGTCAACAACATCCTATGATAAAAATTTTCTTCTTTACTTACAGGAGTGATCAATGCCCCGAATTCACAAATCGACAATCCGACGCGCACGCCAAGCCGAACGACGCCATGAGCGGAATCGAGCTGCCGTCAACGCCGTGCGAACACTCATCAAGAAGGTCCAATCCGCAGTGGCCGGGAAAAAGGCTGACGAGGCAAAAACCAGCTTGTTGGAAGCCACCTCGGCGATCGGGAAGGCTGTTTCCAAAGGCATTCTTCATCGCAATACCGCCTCCCGACGTATTTCACGATTAGCCCATCGCGTCAACGCATTGGCCGGTTCCGGCTCTTAATCGTCCGCACGTTCGACACGCTCCGTGTGGTGCCCCGCTTGAGCTGAGCCTGTGGAGGTGGCGTCGGCTCGATTCGCGTACCAGCGGGCTCCGCACAGAGCGCTAACAGTACTCGCTCCAAGACCAGCTTCGGGCGGATGCTGCTTCCACCCTTCAGCTGGTTATCAGCCTCCAGAAAAAGACGGATCGCCTGTTCGAGATGGGCCTCCGAAAATCGATTCAGAAATGTCGGCACCTTCCACGGATCCATTCGCAATTTCCTGGCCGCCTCCCCTTCACGCCCTCCTTGAGCCAGCGACTCTTTGACTTTCCAGATCCGGCGATACTGCCACGCCAATGAACCCAGGATCCGAAGCGGCGCTTCCCCAGCGTCCAGGTTCCGTGCCAAGATCGATAACACCCGCCCACGGCGACCTTCGGCAATGGCCAGCGCCAGATCAAACACCGAGGCACCCGGCTCCATACCACGGAGCTGGTACACATCCACAGCAGTAACGGCACGATCGGGCGGTACATACGACGCGAGTTTCTCCAATTCTCGCCGCACGCTATACAGAGAGGCCCCGCAGACCTCCTGCAGTAATTGAGCGGCGGTCTCTTCCAAGCGAATACCGACGCGTTCAGCCTCGCGGCCAATCCAGGCCGGAAACTGGGCCTCACGAAGCGGTGAACAATCCACCACCACAGCCGATCGGGCAAGAGCCTGGGAGAATTTCAGTCGGCCATCCATCTTCGAGCTGACGAAAACCACGGTGGTAGACTCCACAGGATTGTTCACACAATCGAGCAAGAGCTCGCTTTCGCGCGCAGTGAGTTTCTCTGCCGCTTTTACGACGACCAAGCGGCGCGCGGCAAAGACCGGGACGGCAGCAACACTGTTTCGGATATCGGCTCCGCGCGCTTCATCGCCATAGAACTGCTCATAATTGAATGCATCCCCCTCTTGGCCGAGCACCGCTTGTGTAAGCGCATTCACAGCAGAGTCCCTGAGTAAATCCTCCTCTCCGAGCACTAGGTACAGACAGCCGGGCCCCTGCTGTTTTAGGGTCGACTCGAGCTGGACATGATTTATGGTTGAAGCCATCGGTGATATATCGCAAAACTACCGCGGCGAAGATCCCGTCGCGGAGGCCCGCTTCGTCAATCCGCCGGTTTCCACTTCTATCAGAAACCGAGAAGCCAAATCAGCGGCCAACAGGCGCCCAGCCTGCTCAACCGCTCGGTTCTGAAGGGTACGGTTGAATTGGAGGTCCGGCGTAATAAAGAATTCCGACCACCCCTTGGCCAGTTGCGTCCACACGACCTTGCCCGACCGAACCTCTTCCACCCGAACCAGCACGACAACCTCTGCTCGACTTTCCAAAGTCGCTGTCTGTGAAAAACTGAGGGTCGGCACGGACACCGACAGAATTTGTCCGCTCAGCACGAGATCCGCTACATCAGACTCCGAGACAACCTGCGCCCCACTGCCGGTGGAAAACTCATCACGGAAATAATTGGTATAGCGTGCCTCTAAATTCGGCTCAAAGCTGTTGTTGATCAACGTCTTGATCACAAGTCGGGGAGGAGGCTCCGTGGACGTTGCAGAAGGAGCGCCTCCAATGGTTGGACCAGCGCCGTCCACCCGGAACTGATAGCCGCAGGAAGCAAACAGAGCCATAACCGCAACACATGCCGTGATGTGCACATGCACCGAGTACTGAGCGATAGAACCTCGCATGCCTTCACACAACAAAGTTGAGCAACTTCTTGTCAACGTAGATCACCTTCTTCGGCGCTTTTCCTTGGAGCCATTCCGCTGCTTCCGCACGGGCCAACCGTTCAACATCTTCGCGCGAGACATCAAGCGCCACCTCGACCTTCGCCCTGAGCTTCCCATTAATCTGGATGGGGATCGTCACACGCTCGTTGACGGTCATGGCGGGATCAAACGTCGGCCACGGCTGCTGCGACACGCTCGGCTGATGCCCCAACAAGGTCCAGAGCTCCTCCGCTACATGCGGCGCGAACGGCGAGAGCAACAACACAAACGGCTCGATCACCGATCGAGACCGGTGCTGCGCTTTTGTCATCTCGTTGGTAAAAATCATCATCTGCGAAATTGCCGTATTGAATCGGAGGGCTTCGATGTCCTCCGTCACCTTCTTGATCGTCTGGTGGAGGAGTCGCTGATGATCGAGGCTCGCGGCAGTCGAAACCACAGCGCCGGACAAGTGGCCCTGGTCATCGACGATAAGACGCCAGACTCGTTCCAAGAACCGTGTCACCCCTTCGACACCTCTTGTACTCCAGGGCTTCATCGCTTCGAGCGGTCCCATGAACATTTCATAGAGCCGCACTGCATCCGCACCGAATTGGTCGATCATCTCATCGGGATTGACCACGTTGCCGCGTGATTTGGACATCTTCTGATTGTCTTCGCCCAACACAATGCCCTGGTGCACCAATTTCATAAACGGCTCAGGCGTGCTCACCACACCGATATCGAACAACACCTTGTGCCAAAACCGCGAGTAGAGGAGATGCAGCACGGCATGCTCGCTGCCACCGATGTACAGGTCCACCGGCATCCAATAGCGTTCTTTTGCCTGGTCAACCAGTTGGGTTGAATTCTTCGAATCAATGAACCGCAGGTAGTACCAGCAAGAGCCAGCCCATTGCGGCATGGTATTTGTTTCGCGCCGAGCCGGCTTACCGGTAGAAGAATCGGTTGTCACCAACCATGACTCTAAGTTTGCCAACGGACTTTCACCGGTCCCTGATGGCTTGAAGTTGCTCGTTTCCGGCAATATCAGTGGAAGATGTTCTTCAGGAAGCGGACGGACCTCTCCGTCGACCCACACAATCGGAAACGGTTCCCCCCAATACCGCTGACGAGCAAAGAGCCAATCCCGCAGCTTGTAGTTGACCGCTCTGGTTCCTTTCCCCTGCTTCGCAAGCCAGTCCGTCGTTTTCGGGATCGCCTCAGATGGGGTGAGCCCGTTGATCGAGAAACTCCCATCGGCAACCGCTGAATTCGCCATTGTCCCACGGCTCGTGTCGGTGAAGGCCGCTTCCTGCACATCCCCGCCGGCAATCACTTCACGAATCGGGAGCTGGTATTGACGCGCGAAGGCCCAGTCACGCTCGTCGTGTGCCGGAACAGCCATGATGGCGCCGGTCCCATAACTCATGAGCACATAATCGGCAATCCAAATCGGCAACCGCTCCTGGTTCACAGGATTCACGGCATAACCACCGGTGAAGACCCCGGTCTTCTCCTTGTCGAGCTCTTGCCGTTGCAGATCACTCTTTCTGGCCGCTGCCTCACGATACGCCTGAACCGCAGCTTTTTGCGCCTCACTCGTGATGACATCGACGAGGGGGTGTTCTGGCGCAAGCACCATATAGGTCGCCCCAAACAGCGTATCAGGCCTGGTCGTGAACACTCGGATTGCGCCTGACCGATCGGCAAGGGCGAAATCCACCTCCGCACCAATCGAGCGGCCAATCCAATTCTTTTGCATCTCCAACGTGCTGGTCGGCCAGTCGACCAACTTCAAGTCCTCCAATAACCGATCCGCGTAGGCCGTGATCTTCAGCACCCATTGCCGCATCGGCTTGCGAATAACGTCGAACCCACCAACCTCGCTCTTACCATCAATGATTTCTTCGTTCGCCAACACCGTCCCAAGCTGGGGACACCAGTTCACCGGCACTTCCGCCACGTAGGCCAATCCCCGCTCGAAGAGCTTCAGGAAAATCCACTGTGTCCAGCGATAGTACTCGGGATCCGTCGTACTAAATTCACATTCCCAGTCGTATGAGAGCCCCACGCGCTTCATCTGGCGTTTGAATGTGGCAATGTTGTCCGCTGTTGTCTTGGCCGGATGGATGCCAGTTTTCACCGCATACTGCTCTGCCGGCAAGCCGAAGGCGTCCCAGCCCATCGGATGAAGGACATTAAACCCCTTCATCCGTTTATACCGAGAAACAATGTCCGTGGCGGTATACCCTTCAAGGTGACCAACATGGAGACCGGACCCAGAAGGATAGGGGAACATATCGAGGCAGTAGAATTTTGGCTTACTGAGATCGTTCGTCACACGGAACGTTCCGTGCTGATCCCAATACTGCTGCCACTTTACCTCGATCGCGCGATGATCGTATCCTTTGCTCATTGGTCGCTCCCCACTCCCTCCGTCAAAAAAGACGAGGGACTCTAACATAGACCCTCGGGGGTCACAAGATTTCTGCCAGGTCAGGATTTGCTACAGGGAGCCACATGATGGGACTGTATTGCAAACATATCTTCCCTCGCCTGATGGACCACATCATGCGTGGGGCAGAATTCTCGCAGCTACGGACGAAGATCCTCCAATCGGTGGCCGGCGAGATACTGGAAATTGGGATTGGGACCGGGCTCAACCTGGCTCACTACGGCCCCGCCGTGTCGCGGGTGCGGGCCGTCGATCCCATCCCCATGCTTCCCACCCGGATGGCGGAACGGCGTGCAACCGTACCTTTTCCGGTTGAGATTACACATCAGAGCGCGGAACGGCTTCCCTACGAAGACCGGATATTCGACTGCGTGGTCAGCACCTGGACGCTCTGTACAATCCCCGATCCGGTGCTCGCCCTACAAGAAGTGAGACGGGTCCTCAAGCCTGAAGGCATATTCCTCTTCCTAGAACATGGCCGGAGCGACGACGAGAAGATCGCTGCCTGGCAGGACCGGCTGAACCCGATTCAGAATGTGATCGGCTGCGGATGCAATCTCAATCGCCGGATTGATGACCTGATCACCCAAGCCGGCCTGGCCATCACTCAGCTCGATCGATTCACCATGCAGGGCGTACCACGCTTAGGCGGTGAACTGTACCGAGGTACAGCGGTCGGACAGGGCTAACCTGTCGGTCTGCCGTTGAGAAGCGGTGCGAACCCCATGACCGAGAAAAATTGTGGGAGCGGAGCCGGTGGAAGCTGCGAACTGGACTGAGCACTATGCACCAGGTGCGCTACCCCGAAGGTTCTCGCGGCGATCAGGCACCCTTCGTCGTCATCCATGAACAGGGATCGCGACGGGTTGAACCCAAGCAGACGCTGACAGTTCGGCCAATATTCCGGCCGCATCTTGAGATAGCCCACTTCGAACGCATCGACAATCCGGTCCACATAGCGATCTAATCCCGTCTTGGCCACTTTGACGGAGACTCCCGTTGAATGGGCATTCGTCACGATCGTCACCCGCTTCCCGAGTTGCCGCAGGTGGCGCAAGAATGCCTCCGCGCCAGGCAAAAAGCCGATCATGTGATCCAGT
>JAHBWQ010000243.1 GCA_019636915.1 Nitrospira sp.
AATCGCGCGGCAGGGCACGGCAGCAGATCTTCAGCTCCTGTTCGTACGGGGAGGGCTCCTGATCGGACGAAAAGATTTCTTCTGGCCTGAGTCGGCTGATGCTTCGGACGAGGAGCTCGTTCGCTCTGCCATCGAACAGTTCTACAATAAGGACGGCCAACCCCCGAGAGAACTCCTTGTTCCGACCGACCTTGAAGACAGCGCACTGATTCAACAATGGCTCTCCGAAAAGCGCGGCGAATCGGTTCGTGTCTGTTCGCCTGAGCGAGGCACCAAACATCAGCTCGTCTTGCTAGCCGAGGAAAATGCCGCGGCCGCCGTGGCCGATCACTTGCGGGATGAAGAACTCGATCGACAGGCAGGGGAGGAGTTGAAACGGTTATTGCGACTGGACAAAGTCCCTCATCGGATTGAAGGATTCGACATCTCGAATACGATGGGGAACCAATCGGTCGCCTCGATGGTCGTCTGGGAAGACGGGGAGATGAAGAAGGCCGACTATCGGCGCTTCAAGATTCAAACCGTCGTGGGCGCCAACGACTTCGCCAGCATGAAGGAAGTGGTCACCCGTCGGTATGGGCAAGAAGACAACCTTGCGCAACCGGATCTGATTTTGATCGACGGCGGCTTAGGTCAATTGGCTGCCGCGCTGGAGGGGCTGAAAGCCGTCGGACGAGAAAGACTCCCCATTCTTGGACTCGCCAAGGCCCGTGGCGACAAGGACGAGCGGATCTTTCTGGCTGGCAGAAAAAATCCGATTGTGCTCAAGCCGCAATCGCCCTCCACTCACCTACTCCAACACATTCGCGATGAGGCCCATCGCTTTGCAATCACCTTCCATCGGAAGCTGCGCGGTAAAGCGCTGGTCAGCTCCAAACTGGATCAAGTCATCGGAATCGGTGCGATACGACGCAATCGGCTTTTGGAGCGATTCGGTAGTCTCGACCAGTTAACCTCAGCCAGCGACGAAGCCCTCCAAGAGACCGGATTGAGTGCGGAAACTATTTTGAATCTCCGTAAGGCGCTCGGCAATTGATCTGTCTTGGTCCTGAGACGCCGCCTAGAATAGGAACCTCAAACTGAACGTCCCTAAGTGGACGAATGCGTGGTACGTTCCGTCGACGGTCGGATTCAGATTGCCGGTGACGGCTCGCGATTCGTAGAACCATTCCTGATAGGCAAGGTCAACCCCGATTCCTTTCGGCGACAAAAGAGCTTCCCCACCACAGGGGATGAACCCCAAAAATCGACCAGCGTCTTTACACAAGAAGCCCACGCCAAGGGACAAGGTATGAGCCGGCAGCGAAATCGTACCGGGATTAAAGGTCCGATCTGGAACGGGATCCTGCGTATAGGTATACCCGGATCGGAGTGCAACCTCCCAATGCGGCAGCCACTGCGGCTTCAGCCATCGATACTGGGTTCCAAACGCAATCACCGGTACATTCTTCCATTGCTGCGGTTGAGGAATCGTCGCCCCGTTAGACAGACGAATATCAAGAGTCCTATTCAGGCTCCATCCCACGTACTCGACATCAAGTTCCATCTTCCACTCCCGTTCACTGGTACGTACGGGCCAAACCGCTACGGCTCCAGTAAATATTTGAGGCAGAACAAGATTGGTTGAGGCATCGGCCATGTTTGTTCCGTTAATCAACAAGGATCCGCCCAGGGGGACGACCGCCTGACTGCGGTACACGAATCCAATGGAAACTACAGGCAACCCAGCACTATTTCTCACGGGAGAATAGAGGGCACTCACGGTTACTCCCGCGCCGGTTCCTTTACCACTGAATTCGACGGATGCTCCAGCCGGAATATCAAAGGCTCCAGAACTCATCTGTTTCTGCTCTGCATGCCCCTCTCCCAAAAAGCTGGCAAAGGTATAAATGTCGGCGCTCACACCTACAGAGAACGCGTCGCTTATTTTGTACGCTATCGTGGGTTTGATATCGATTAATGGAAGGGCAGCGGAGGTTACTGCGGTGTTGAAGGGGCCGTCGACTAGATACCGATTGTTCGAACCAAATGGAGAAGTCAGCCCTAGACCGATCGTCACGGATGAAAGGCTCGTCATACCAAGAGATCCAAGATTGGCAGTCCAATAAAAGTGACTGGGAAGGGGTGTAGAAACACTATCACCAAGATCACCGCGACTATCAATGCCTGTCGGCCCTTTAGACTTGATCGAGCCACCCATGACGTTGGTTCCGAGATAGGCTTGAATACCGGGGACCTGAGTCAAACCTGCAGGATTAAAATGGATGGCAGAGGGATCATCTGCTTGAGCCGCGAATGCATTTCCCTGCCCTGTTGCCGCTGCCCCTTGTGGCTGAAACCTTATGGCCTGGGCCGACGCATTCGCCGCAATCAGTACGGCCAATAAGCAGAAGCACGCAGATCTACGAAAATAATTCGTCATGTGCCTTTCCTAAGTAGCGTCGGCATGAGACCGAGCCATTCCTGACCATATCCAGAAACTTTCTAACTGTCCGTTAAGCACATCCGGTAGGGCCATTTCACCCTATGGCTACTCTGTACACACTCCTATATATTTACGGAGCAAGAGTTGTTATATTTTTAGCGTCATGTTGGATACCTTTGAATAGGGCTAATCAAATGACGACCGAACTCCTTCCTTTCCCTGGTCATACCTTCGAGGGTGCCTCAAAAGCCGACCTGCAAAATCTACTTGAAATCATGCACTACACGGCGATGGCTGAGACCACGCAGGATGTCAAAGACGTATTGGTTCGCACGAAGAAGTTTCTTCCGTTCGAACGTCAGATTGGTGGCCTGGTTCGTTTGCGTACCGATGGCACGTTCGAAGGATTCTCGGATGTATTGAATATAAGTTTTCCGCAGATCTGGCTCTTTCAGTATTGGAGAAATGGGTATGGAGAGATAGACCCGGTTCTCCATGAGTTGGTGCGCTCCCAAAAGGCGCAGGTGTGGAACAAGGTGTATTCCAATGTGAAAACAGAGAAAGAAAAGATGTTCGTCGAAACCGCGACATCGTTCGGACTCAGTCACGGAGTAACCGTTGGATCACTGGACCCCTCCTGTAAGGTATCTTCATTCTTTGCATTTGCCGGAGGTGATCCAGCTGAGCATGCCCGGTATGTGAAATTCTTAGACTATGTTGGTCAACACCTACACTTAGCCCTCGTGAGGTCCTCCTCAAAAATCGCCTGTTCTACCGACCATTGTGTGAACAAGCTTTCCCCCAAGGAAGTCACGATCCTGAATTGGATGAAGGACGGAAAAACCAACTGGGAAATCGCACAGATTACGGGGGTCACTGAACGCACCATACGTTTTCATGTCGAGAGCATCTTCTCCAAGTTAAATGTGACGTCTCGAACTCAAGCAGTTGCCGTCGCAGTACAACACGGACTCCCCAACTTGGCATAGTCTTGTGCGTGGTCACCTACGCAGACTGGTTCTCTCGTTTGAATTCTTGCCTCACACACCGCCAGCTACATGTATGTCCAAGCTCAATTGTCTGCCGGATCAGGCGCTCCCCCTCCTATTGCCACATGCCTACCGGCCAGTCCAACGCCCTCCGTCCGAGAACCTGCGTGGGATAAGCACGGCAGAACAGGTGGGTGTGATTCGCATCCATCCAAAACGCTTCTATCTCGAATAGATTCCCGTGCCTTTACAGGCCTGACCCTCAATTAATTGCGAGCGAGACTCATCCTGCTCCGCGGAACTTTGCTCATCCCCGCCTTCGGAGACGAGGACCTCCCGCTTGATTAGAAACCGCTCCTCAATCTCTACCCCTGTTTCCCGTATAATTATCGTCACCTCTTCATCCAGTGATGCCTTGCAGTATGTCATCGGCAGAACAATGTGTTTGAGGATTTTCCACGCACAGTGGGCTCCGTTCCGTACTCCCTAATCCCTCGGGTCTGTCATACCTCAAGGGCACCAGAGAAAATTATCCTCATGACAATTGATTCATCACTGATGATCTCAACTTAACGGCTAAAGTTTTCACCTACACACACACTGGTGTGTCTGTCTGCATTCTGGATAACACGCCTACACCAGGCAATACCGAAAGACTTGGTTCCGGTTCTCTATATTCAGTAACTGTTCGCTTCGCAATGTTTCCTCGTGTCGGGGTAACAGTCGACATCCATTCCATTACCTGAGGGCGTTTCCTACCCAGGACTTGTTCGCAGCGCACGATGTCCATGATGGCTGCAATTGACAGCGTGCCAGCTGGAGGAAGTGCAACAGGAGGGCCTAGCGGGTCGCAGGCGATGGCCATGGCATTGAGTACTCGAAAAAACCGGTAGTCAACTTCTATATAAAGAAATCGAACATCCTGTGCCATGGCCCAATGGTAAATTCCCTTTACGAGCGTAAGTAAGAGTCGAGAAGATAGCCCTTTGTCCTTAATGTCCGGGTCGATAGCCAGCCTGGTAATCTCCGCTGTGTCACGTTCCTTCCTCAGCATATAATCCGATGGCAACAACATACGCAGGTCTTGTTCAAGCATGAAGAGCCCGGTAGCAGGTAGAAGTCTCGCCATACCGTGAAGTGTGCCTCGAGAGTCAAGAAGTCCAATCGATGTTCCCCACAGGTCATACATGTCCATTTCCTGCCCATCATCCGTCGGTGGCACCCATCGCAGCGCTTCGGCAAAAACTTTGTGTCGTAGCCGGTACGCTTGAGTCAACTCGGCTTCCCCCTCAAGCGTCTTCACGAGAAACTCACCTTCGGAAAATGCGATTTCCTTCGCCTCTGCTACGGCTGAAACGTGCATAGTTACCTCCTTATGAATAGGTCGATGTGGAACTGAGTAAGACTGGTCGTCGGATGAAGGAGCGGGATGATTCCATCACAGTGGGAATACAGCACCTGGCGAACCCGCCAGGTGCGTTCCTGGTCACAAGCGCGTAGATACTAGAACTGTGACGACAGGATTAGACTTTGTGAGGAGACAAGCCGCTGCGGGAATGGTGTCACGAAATGATGGTCGATCTACTAGAGCCAATCGCCTCTTTCAGAACACAAAATGGTTCCAGCTCATTAGCCGTGCCGCACCTGGCGGACCCGCCAGGTGCGTTCCTGGTCACAAGCGCGTAGATACTAGAACTGCTACTGGTATGGTTCACCTATTGTGAATAGAACCTGAAAGGAAGGTGGGAACGTGACAGAAGGCAAGACCCGATTTCAATTGCTGGACGGGGGAATTCGGTCAATGTCGTCGATGTCAATTCCACAGTCGGTACGCCCTCCGAAAGAATCGGTCAACTTCTACCACTTGAAACCTTGTGCAGGCGAATTGACAACCGCGTTTAAAGCGACTGAAAGCCGCTTGAGCAAGCTCCTGGAAGACCGAACCCGCATCGGTCGCGACCTGCATGACTCAGTCTTGCAATCGCTATATGCCATAGGCTTGAGCATTGAGACAGCACGACGGACCAGAAACGAGCGAACGGCAGAAGCGGCAGAGGCTAACGACCGGATGATCCAGCAGATCAATCAACTGATTCACGAAGTCCGCGGGATGATTCGCGAGCTAGAGTCGGGAACTGTCCAGGCGTTTGACTTGTCCACAGAGCTGTCAGCTTTGTGTACAACCTACGAACAAACAGGGCGCATGCAGGTGAAGTTGGATATCCAACGCACTGCGATTGAGGTTCTCACGAACGAGGAAGAGCGAGAAATCTTGAATATTGTACGTGAAGCTCTCAGCAATTGTGCCCGCCACGCCAACGCAACGCAGGCGACCGTCTCCATCCGCATGCGAGATATGAGAATTCGGGTGAGCATCAGTGACGACGGCATTGGATTTTCGCCGATGGTTGGGCAATCACGAGGATATGGGCTTGCCAATATGGAGGCTCGGACGAAACGACTGGGCGGAGTCTTTCGCGTCCAGACCAAGGCGGGAAAAGGCACGCAGGTCACGGCAGAATTTTCCTTAGAACCCTTACTGACATCTATATGAAACAACCACAAACCAGTATCGTACTTATCGACGATCATGAAATGGTCCGCCGGGGATTGCGAGCGCTGCTTCATCTCGAAGCAGATCTGTCG
>JAHBWQ010000244.1 GCA_019636915.1 Nitrospira sp.
TGCCGAGACTAATCGTTTGTTCCGCCGAACTCTTCGTTTGATAAAAATCAGGATGGAACGTCCGGCTCAACTCGTAGAACTTGGCCTCGAGTTTCTTTGGATCAAGCATGAGACGTCGGGGAACCCCCAAGCATGTAAAGTAGTCGGTCTCTTTCGAAACCGGCTGGACTTTGACGCACCGTTCGCAGAAGTATTCCCCCGTGACGGCAGACTGACAGTGCCAGCACATGCTCCTGGCCATCTGCAATCCACGTGCTCGAGGCGACTCTGGTGTATGTTGATCCATAGCGGAAACCGGCATGGTGCTCGCTGCACCCATCAGGTAACAACTCGTTGGGAATCAGGCCGAGAACGATTCTCCGCAGCCACAGGTCTTATTGGCGTTGGGGTTGAGGAACTTAAAGTTTCCCCCTATCAAGTCTTTTTGATAGTCCAATTGGGTGCCTTGGAGATAGATCGCACTTTTCGCGTCGACGATGACCTTCACCCCGTTGATTTCGTACACCTGGTCATACTGTCCGATCTTGTCGTCGAAATTGATCGTGTAGCTCAGGCCCGAACAGCCACCGCCTTTCACGCCGAGGCGAAGGCCGCCTTCCTCGATCCCTTGCACGTTGATCAATCGCTTGACCTCTTTCACGGCAGCGTCGGTGAGTGTGATGACCGGAGCCTGTGTTTCTACATTCGTCGTGTCCATAGGGTGCTCCCTTCGTGACCGTTACTTGGTGCCGGACGTTTGCCCGTCGGATTTCTTCTGATAATCAGCTAATGCGGCTTTGATTGCATCTTCCGCGAGGACCGAACAGTGAATCTTGACCGGCGGCAGATTGAGCTCCTGGACGATGTCCGTATTCTTAATCTGCTGTGCTTCTTCGATCGTCTTGCCCTTGAGCCATTCCGTGGCCAGGCTTGAACTGGCGATCGCCGATCCGCAGCCGAACGTCTTGAACTTGGCATCGACGATCGTATCGTTCTGCACCTTGATCTGGAGCTTCATCACATCGCCGCACTCCGGCGCCCCCACCATACCGGTGCCCACGCCCTCTTCGTCCTTTTTAAAGCTCCCCATGTTACGGGGGTTGTTGAAATGATCGACGACTTTATCGCTGTATGCCATGGTATCCTCCGAAATAAGCGAGTCTGGTTTTAGTTTAGTGCGCGGCCCACTGAACGGATTTCAGATCGACGCCTTCCTTGGCCATCTCATAGAGCGGGGACATTTCCCGCAACTTCGTCACGATTTCAATAACCTTCTTAATCGTATAGTCAATCTCGTCATCGGTGTTGAAACGGCCCAGGCCGAAGCGGATCGACGAGTGAGCGAGCTCGGTCCCCACTCCGAGCGCACGCAAGACGTATGAAGGTTCCAGCGTGGCCGAGGTGCAGGCTGACCCTGATGAGAGCGCGATGTCTTTCATGCCCATGAGTAAGGACTCGCCTTCGACATACGCAAAAGAAATGTTGAGATTGCCAGGCAGCCGGTTCGTCGGATGACCGTTGAGATAGCTTTCCTCCAGGGCCGCCATGATCTCGGTCTGCAGCCGGTCTCGCATCTTGGTCAGCCGAGCTGCTTCTGTCGTCATCTCTTGTTCGCAGAGCTCACAGGCCTTCCCGAATCCGACGATCAGCGGGACAGGTAAGGTGCCGGACCGCATGCCGCGTTCATGCCCGCCGCCATCCATCTGTGGCGCGATCCGCACACGCGGGTTTCGTTTTCTGACGTAGAGGGCCCCGATCCCCTTAGGACCATAAATTTTATGGGCTGAGAACGACATAAGGTCGATCCCCATGGCCTGGACATCGACCGGGATCTTGCCGACGCCTTGAGTGGCATCGCAATGGAACAAGATGCCTTTCGATTTGGCAATCTTCCCGATCTCCGCGATGGGATTGATCGTCCCGATTTCGTTATTCGCCAGCATGACGGAGATGAGGATCGTCTTGTCGGTGATGGCGTTCTGCACGTCTTGTGGATTCACCATGCCGTATTTATCAACCGGCAAATAAGTCACGGTTGCGAGGCCCTTGGCTTCCAGAGACTTGGCGGTATCGAGCACGGCCCGATGTTCCGTAGACGACGTGATGATGTGGGTGCCTTTTTCTTTGTACATCTCCAGGACGCCCTTCAGGGCAAGGTTGTCCGATTCGGTGGCGCCGCTGGTGAAGACGATTTCTTTAGTATCAGCCTTGATCAGTCTTGCGATCCGTTTCCGAGCTTCCTCCACCGCTTCTTCAGCCGCCCAGCCAAAGGCATGGTTACGGCTGGCCGCATTGCCGAACTTTTCGACGAAGTAAGGCAGCATGGCCTCCAGCACGCGCGGGTCCATGGGAGTGGTGGAATGGTTATCGAGGAAAATAGGAAGCTTCATCGTTCAACTCCTTGTGCCGAAGGAGACTGAATTGAAATCAGGGGCGTCCCCCCCATCATGTCTCCCAACGTCATGTTGTTCAGTAACTGGTAGATGCTGTCTTGGATTTTCAAGAGCGGCGTGCGGATGTTGCAGTGTTCACGCTGCATGCAGAAGTCTCCGTCTTTTTCGTGTGAGCAATCAGTGATGGCCAGTGGGCCTTCGATGCTTTCGAGGATCTGTGCGATAGTGATCTGTCTGGTGCTCCGTGCCAGGAGATAACCGCCCTTGGGACCATTGTGGCTCTCGATCAAGCCGTGCTTCGAGAGAAGCTGAAGGACCTTCGCTAGCAACTCGAGCGGAATGTTATATTCTTCAGCGATCTCTTTCGTGTTCACCACCCGACCAGGAGTGATATCACCAAACTGTACTGAGGCGATGTGCTGGAGTGCCATCAGCGCATAATCAGCTTTTTTTGATATCTTCAACATCGCTATTGCCGATCAGTCAGATCGGAGACTATAATGATCTCCGATCAATATGGTCGCACTAAAGCTAACATGCAAATTTGAATCGTGTCAATATGTGACAAGAATCTAATCCGTCTCAGAAAGGAACAGGCACATGGGTGGGACGAACCCGTACATTGAGAAAGCCGATTACGAACTTCCTAAGGTCTCCTATTCCATCACATTCATTCAGCCGAACGGAAGCTCAACCACCGTTGCGGTTGACCCGGAAAAGATTCCCTATGGTGTCACTGGGCTGCCAGGGAGCATTTTAGATATCGCTATGGGCCATGGAGTAGATTTGGAGCATGTCTGTGGTGGAGTCTGTGCCTGTTCGACCTGTCACGTGATTGTGAAACAGGGTTTGGAAAGTTGTAATGAAGGCACCGATGACGAATATGATCAACTGGATGAGGCTCCCATGACAACACTCCAGTCTCGTCTGGGTTGCCAATGTGTCCCGAATGGAAAGGCAGATATCGTCGTCGAAATTCCCGCCGTGAATAAGAATCTCGTCAGGGAGGGGCACTGATTGGTCTGTGTCGGTTGTAAGGTGAATCTTTATTTGGCTCATGACAATGAAGAATCCTGTGCGAATAACGATTCACGAATAACTCCAGTCAATCGTATGTCTCTACCTTCACCTCCTTTCGATCGTACCCTTGTTCCATGAAATAGGCCCGTAGAGGACGGACGAAGGCTTTGGTTCCACAGAGCATGGGGACCACTTTCGGTTGACCAGTGAGCAGCGGTGTCAGCATTGCCAAGGTCTTCTCGACGGACTGGGATCCGCTCTGTTCGGCCACAATCGGCAGATAACGAAATGATGGCTGCTGTACGGCCATCGTGAGCCATTCCTGGTGGAACAGAACCTCCTCTTCGCTAGGGGCCACGGCAATTAAAAGGACCGGCGTATGAATTTTCTCAAAAAACATTTTCTTCAACAGGCATCGCATCGGAACAAGGCCTGTATAGCGTCCAATCAGGATAAGTTCTCGATCGAGAGTCTCAGGAAGAATGAATCGTCCATATGGTCCGGATAAGCTAATTTCATCGCCTGACTTCAGCTGATATAGATAAGCAGAGCCGAGTCCCTCGGGCACCAGATCGAACACCAATGTTAACTCACCATAGGGTGAGGAAGGGGCGGCTATCGAGTAGGCCCGATGGAGTGGCGGCTTGGGCCCTACAGGGAGTTGAAGGGATACCCATTGTCCAGGTTGGAACGCAATCTTTGCAGTCTTGGGCTTGATCACCAGCTGGCGGACGTGGGGTGTGAGATCTGTTGCGGACAGCACTGTGGCAGGTTGCGTCTGTTCTGCCATCCCCGTCTCCTCCGGCATCCTCATAGCAGAAGCCGTGGAGAGATGGAAGTACTTCGGCGGTGTACAAGGATTTTCTCAGCGTGGTATAGATGTGCGGTTTCGTCTATGTGAAGAAGGGATAATGCTGTCATGAGTGAGGTTCGCGTTCGGTTCGCTCCAAGCCCGACGGGCTTTTTGCACATCGGCGGTGTGCGCACGGCCCTCTTCAACTGGCTCTTTGCACGCCAGCAGAAGGGGGTATTTATTCTTCGCATCGAGGATACCGATCAAAGCCGGTCGACCGCTGAGTCCATTCAGGCCATTATCGACGGAATGAAATGGGTGGGGCTCGACTGGGATGAAGGGCCGTTCCGTCAAACGGAACGGATGGATCTGTATCGCAGCCATGCCATGAAGTTACTTGAGACGGGGCACGCGTACTGGTGTATCTGTAAGGCGGAAGAACTGGACGCTCGGCGAAAGGAGGCTGAAGCCAAAGGGCTTTCTCCTCGCTATGACGGCCGCTGTCGAAATGCGCAGATCACCACTCCTCTTGCTGATGCCGCGCTCCGCTTTAAGGCGCCGCAAGAGGGGCATATCATCGTCGATGATCTGATTAAAGGCAAAATTACCTTCGAGAACAGTGCCGCCGATGACCTCATTATTCTCCGCTCCAACGGCTATCCGACGTACAATTTCTCCGTCGTCGTCGATGATGCGATGATGCGCATCACGCACGTCGTGCGGGGGGACGACCATCTGACCAATACGCCGCGGCAGATTCCGATTTTTGAAGCCTTGGGGTTTGCCGTTCCGCGCTTTGGTCATCTCCCGATGATTCTGGGCTCGGACAAAACGCGGCTCTCCAAACGCCATGGGGCGACGTCGATCATGGCCTATAAGGATATGGGATATCTGCCCGATGCCATGGTGAATTACCTGGTTCGACTTGGTTGGTCCCACGGCGATCAAGAACTCTTTACTCGGCAGGAGCTCATCGAAAAGTTCTCGTGGGGTCACGTCCAGAAGGCAGCGGCCGTGTTCAATCCGGACAAGCTACTCTGGGTAAATGCCGAATACATTAAAACGAGCCCACCGAGCTCTGTGGCCAAGGCCCTGGTGCCATTGCTGGAACAAGCAGGGTTGACGATGGAGGTTGAAGCGGTATCGGAGGAGTGGCTTGCACAGCTGGTGGTCTTGGTGAAGGAACGGGCGAAGACGTTGGTCGACATGGTGGAGTGGGTAAAGCCCTATTTCGGACAAGTTGCTCCATTCGAGGAAGAGGCGGCTAAGAAATTTCTTACACCGGCGGTGGCTCCGTTGCTGCAGAGGCTGGTCACGCGCTTTGAGGCGTTCCCCAGCTTTTCCAAACCAGCATGGGAAGAAAGCTTCAAAAAGCTGGTCGAAGAGGAAGGTATCAAAATGGGCGCATTGGCCCAGCCGGTTCGCGTGGCGCTCACCGGGCGAACGGCAAGCCCAGGACTTTTTGAGGTGATGGAAGTGCTGGGACGGGAGCGAACATTGTTTCGCCTGAGAAAAGGAATCGAACGTGCCTCGATAGCCTGAATGATTTCCCTTGCCAAACCAGCGACTATCTTGACGGAATTGCGATTGATATATTACTGTGAACCTCGGTTGGGGGATCGTCTAGCGGTAGGACGTCAGTCTCTGGATCTGACTACCTAGGTTCGATTCCTAGTCCCCCAGCCAAAAATTTCTTTCTCGTCTCATTCCCACGCATGACTTCCATACCGCGCTGGGG
>JAHBWQ010000245.1 GCA_019636915.1 Nitrospira sp.
GATAATGAATCCGAATCCGTCGATGGCACTCGTCTGTGTCCGTGGGAAGGCCATCGCGATCGTGGCAGTCGACGCATAGGGAATGAGATCAAGCAATCCACCGGCAATCGGAGTCAAGGGACGCAATAGGTCCGCTGACACATAGGCTGGTGTGGCGAGGACCACGCTTTCAGCCGAGAGCGCCGACCCATCCTGAAGAATCAGGTCATACATCCAACGACCGAGTTCATGTGATCGGACCCTGAGCGCGTCAACTCGAGCTCCCACACGAAGCTGAACGCCCTGCTGTGTTAACCGCGTCGTCAGTGTAGTCACCAGCTCACTAAGCCCATGTTTGAGGCTGACAAACATCGTCCGTCGTGGTTGGGAAAACCCGGTGGATGAGGCGGATTTCTTGGCCGCCATCATGCCGCGAACAACGCTGCCATGCTGCTGCTCAAGCTCAAAGAACCGTGGGAACGTCGCCCGGAGACTCATCTGCTCGGCATCGCCGGCATAGATGCCGGCCATCAGCGGTTCCAACACCCGCTCATAGGCCTGGACCCCGAATCGACGGCGCAGAAACGCGGCCAAGGACTCATCCTCTCTTGGCGAACCAGGAGGAACAGCAAATTCAAGTCCCATCCTCGCCAGCCCGGACCAGCTAAGCAGTCCGCTATGCAGGAACGGTCCCAGCTGCTTTGGAACAAACGAGAGGAGTCCCTCGGGTAAATCATGCAGCCGTCCGCGGTGCAGGACACTGGCCTTCTTCCCTGTTTCATTGGTATTGATCAGCTGGTCAGCAAGCCCCAGTTTCAGGCAAAGATCGAGACCAGCTGGTTTTTGAGAGAGAAATGAATCCGGACCAGCTTCGGTCATGATATCACCGATCCGATGGGTGACGATCTTCCCTCCCCAGGATGGGTCGGATTCAAGCACCGTGCAGTGGATAGGAATTCCGGTTTGAGTGGCCTTCTCGTGCAACGAAAATGCGGTGGCGAGACCGGAAATACCGCCACCGACAATCACGACTGTGCGTGGTCGAGTCACGACGGAGTACAGAGCGAGGATTCGTGTGTCGCTAAGACGTCGCGTAACGTCTCAAGTATCGCGGCAGAATCGTTCAACATGGCCATCCGCTCCAGATGCAGGCCCTTGCTCACAGCCAATTGCTTGAGCTCAATGTCGATATCAAACAGCGTTTCCACATGGTCACAGATAAAACCGATGGGCGCCACCAGTACGTGGCGGTGCCCAGCCTGTTGGATGGTCTCAAGCATGGCTTCGACTGTCGGTCCAAGCCATGGCTCATTGGAACGTCCCTGGCTTTGATAGGCAAAATACGCCGGTTGGTTGCCTAAGGCTTTGGTAACAGCCTCAACCGTCCCCTTCACCTCATCCGGATAAGGATCCTTCATCGCTACAATCCGTTCCGGCAGACTATGGGCAGTAAACAACACCGGCACTGTCGTTCGCACATCTGGCGGAAACTTGTCGAGCGCCTGTCGAATGTTCTCAACGATCGCGGCAACCAATCGCGGATGCCGGTTCCAACTCCCAACATAGGTCACGGGAGTCTGATCCTCTAGCCCAGCTCGGGCTTCCTCAACCTTTTTCCGGTAGGCACCGGTGCTGAGCGACGACTGTTGCGGAGCCATACAGACTCCAATGATCTGTTCCGGCGATTCTTTCAGCAGCTCGGCATAGGTATCCTTGATAAAGGGATGCCAATGCCGCAACCCGACATAGACCCGGTATCGACCATCACCGGATTCATTGAGTTGTCGCTCAAGCTTCTTCGCAACCTGTTGTGTGATCCCGACAGCCGGTGACTTTCCACCGGTGGCACGGTACCGTTCACGAATTTCTTCGACTAATTCGGGAGGCGTCGGTCGTCCTCCCCGCACATCGAGCAAAAATGGTTCGACATTCTCTAGGCAATCAGGCCCGCCCATCGCCATCAAGAGAACCGCCGTATGATGCCTTCTGTCGTTCATCACCCTTATCGTTCGTCTCTCATCACCCAAGTGCAAGGGTTTCGGGTTTCATGTTGTGGGTTGTAAGAACAGACCGCCGGCAAATATTGAGCCCGAAACCAGAAATGCCTTACCCGAAACTTTCACGCCCTTACCGCTGGCTGAGCTTGTGGACCATGTCGATCGTTGCAGCCACGTGATCGACCGGTGTTGTCGGCAGGATACCGTGACCGAGATTAAAGATGTGACCAAGACGTCCGCCGGCGCGTCGCAAGATGTCTTCGACACGACGTTCGATTTCGTGAAGC
The DNA here is from genome assembly GCA_019636915.1 of Nitrospira sp. Taxonomy (GTDB): domain Bacteria; phylum Nitrospirota; class Nitrospiria; order Nitrospirales; family Nitrospiraceae; genus Nitrospira_D. The sequence continues at coordinate 2,264 of JAHBWQ010000245.1, forward strand.
GGGGCAAACAGCGCAAGCGGATCAAGATTGCCTTGCACTGCGCGATCCTGTCCGATCATGGTCCAGGCCTCATCGAGATGCACACGCCAGTCGACCCCGATGACATCCCCTCCCGCCTCGCGCATCTGGCGCAAGATCGCCGTCGTCCCGGTACCGAAATGAATCATCGGCACCCCTTCGTGCTTGAGTCCATCGAAAATGCGCTGGACATGCGGCATCACATATTCGACATAGTCACCGGCAGAAAGACACCCGACCCAACTATCGAAAAGCTGAATCGCCTGCGCCCCCGCCTTAATCTGCCGACGGAGATACCCGGTGAGCACGCGGGCGAACTTATCCATCAACCGGTGCCAAGCCGTGGGATCGCTGTACATCATCTGTTTGGTATGCAGGTAATTACGCGAGCCGCCGCCTTCGATGGCATAACTCGCCAACGTGAACGGTGCACCGGCAAATCCGATGAGCGGCACCCGCCCGTCAAGGGCGCGCCGTGTTTGCCTGATAGCCTCCGCCACGTAGTCCAGCTCGTCGCCGTCAATGACTTTCAGATGATCCACCGCCGCTCGGTCGCGCACCGGATTGTGAATGACCGGGCCTTCTCCCGCAGCAAACTCGAGATTGAGGCCCATCGGTTCCAACGGAAGTAGGATATCGGCAAAGATAATGGCCGCATCCAGCGGGAATCGATCGATAGGTTGCAGTGTAACCTGAGCCGCCAGTTCAGGGGTTTTGCACATCTCCAAAATCGAGTGTTTCGCGCGCAAGGTCCGATACTCGGACATGTAGCGTCCGGCCTGGCGCATAAACCACACAGGCGTGCAATCGACAGGTTCTCGGCGACAGGCTTTCAGAAATCGATCATTCATAGTGGCGGCATTCTAGTGACGCAGAAGGAGTCCTGTCAAACAGGCACCGAAGATTCACCGCTTATGCTGCAAAAACTTGCGCCACTGGAATAGCCGAAGATGCTTATGAGGGACACGATAACTTGGTGTCGTTCACAAAAAAATCAGGTTTTACTTTCCTCAGATTCTCTGTATAATAAGCTACCAACCTAATCGGGACGCTCAATTAGCTTAATTGGGACCACGGCTCCCTGTCTCCCACCACAGTGGCTTTGCCGATCCCCCGACCTATGAGGAGAATTGTATGTCCGACGTGCAAGCGTATCCACCAACCAAGGCACAGCAGATCTGGTATTCATTTCTGCGCTGGTTTGACTCTTGGGCTGGCCTTGAACTGACGAAATCAGACGGACCGCCGAAGGTCGACTGGATTCGCAGCGTTCCATTTATTTTCATGCACTTAATGTGTTTCTGCGCCATCTTAGTCGGAGTGAGCTTCACTGCAGTCGCAGTGGCCATCGCATTCTATTACATTCGTATGTTTGCGATTACCGGGTGGTACCATCGCTACTTCTCGCATCGCACGTTCAAGACATCGCGTACGGTCCAGTTTCTCTTTGCCCTGTTAGGCAGCACCTGCACACAGCGCGGGCCCCTCTGGTGGGCTGGCCATCATCGCCATCACCACATTGCCTCCGATACACCGGAAGATGTGCACTCCCCACGCCATGGAGGGTTTCTCTGGTCCCACATGGGTTGGATTATGTCGCAAACATTTTATGCACCTCGCCTGAAGAGCATTGCTGATTTCGCCAAGTTTCCGGAGCTGCGGTTTCTCGATCGATATGATGTTCTCATACCCGTCTTGACCGGCTTCGGCATGTTCGGGTTCGGCAGGTTGTTGGAAACCTATGCACCTGAGCTCGGCACCAACGGCATCCAGATGCTGATCTGGGGCTATTTCATCTCGACCGTCGCACTGTTTCATGGGACCTGCACGATCAATTCGTTGTCGCATGTCTATGGCTCACAGCGATACGAGACCGGCGACGATAGCCGAAACAACTTCTTCCTGGCCTTAATTACCATGGGAGAAGGGTGGCACAACAACCACCACTATTATCCGGCCTCGACCAGGCAAGGGTTCTACTGGTGGGAAATCGACATGACCTATTATTGCCTGAAAGGGCTCGAGTGGTTGGGGTTAATCTGGGACATTCGCGATGTCCCTGCCTATGTGCGTGAGGGAAAAACCAGGCAGGACTCCGACCGCAGTGTTCTCAAAAAGAAGATTGAGGCGGCTGTGAAGGCGGCGGAACTTCCGGCACCTCAACCGCAATTAGAGCTCACGCCTCCCTAGGTCCAATCGGATTCAACTCGTGACCTTGGTCGATCAGCAACCTGGTCGGCCAAGGCTTCCCGAATCCGTTTGCTCTCCCCTTCGATCACCTGTCGCTCTTCATCCCCCAGCACCCACGCATCACCGGCACTCAGTTGAAATCGATAATGGTCCTCGTTGAGCGTAAACCACTCAACATACGGGTGTGGCTCCAGGTTCGGATGCGGGTCGAGTGAAATAAGATTCACGGTTCCAATCTGAGGATTGGCCATATCGCCGATGACCTGCCCTGCCATCTCGTCATCTTCAAAACGGCTGTTTCTGAATCGAATCACCTCACCGGCGATATCCGGCTTAAAATTGCCGCGCAAATAAAAATCGACCGGCCCAACTGCCGCAAACACGACCTGTCCAACAACCGTCCCGTCGACACGGTTATCAAGAAATCCTTCGTGCACCCACCGTCCATTGCCAAATTTTTGTGCCATTATGTCTCCCTACTCCTTAGGAAACGATCAGCCGCCGAACGCTCCGATGATAACCGCCAATAAGATCAGCGCGCTGCCGATCCAGCCTTGCACGTCCAACGTTTCACCGAGAAAGTACCATGAAAGCCAGGCCGCATAGGCCGGCTCCGATGCAAACAGAAGCGCCACCTGTTGGGCCGGAACCAGTTGCTGAGCCCACATCTGCACGGCAAATGCGAGCGTGGCCAGCACCCCCGTCACGACAAGCCCCGTCAGCAGAACGGGTGTGGGCGAAAACGCGCTCCCCGGAGCATCTTCCCACCACGGGGCAAGGAGAAACAAGAGCGTCATTGCCACCATCTGCCACACAAGGAGCGACGGGGCGTCGACCTGGCGAGTAAATCGTTCAAGACAAATGATATGTCCCGCAAACGCCACGGCACACCCCAGCGTCAGGAGATCACCTCGATTCATGGAGGCGTTGGGTTTGACGAGGAGCCATAACCCGACCACCGCGACCACCGTTGCCAAGACCGCACGCCGGTCGACCCGCAGGAGAATCAACGGCACAAAGACCACATAGAGTGCGGTGAGAAAGGCTGAATTGGATGCAGTCGTGTACGAGAGCCCAACGGTTTGGAGCAGATATCCAAGAAACAGAAATACGGTCGAGAGTGCAGCAGCCTCTAACACCGCACGATCATGATGCAATCGACGGCGACCGACGACAAACCACAAGAGAATGAGCAGGGTGCCGATGAAAAACCGGAGTAACAAGAATGAGAGCGGGGGAATCTGCTCCAATGCCGCTTTCGTGGCAGGAAAGGTGGCTCCCCAGATGAGGGTGGTCAGTAGGAGGGCCAGTCGCGGCATGAATTCGTAAAGTGCTGAGTCCTGAGTCGTGAGTTCTGAGTAGACAGGCCCAGATTGACAGACTCAGCACTGGGCACCCAGGACCCAGCACTTCGTTCTAGGGTTTGCAGA